>CAZFWV010000217.1:0-11923 GCA_964522605.1 uncultured Pirellulaceae bacterium | reverse complement strand
TGGCAGGTCTTCTGACTTTCCTGGCTATTCCAACCAAGCCTTCTCGTCGCGACCGGATGATCGACGACAATGGCCAACAGAAGCGGTTAGACATTGCACCAAGTTACAGCGGCGGGGCCGTCCCGGATTCTCACCGAGTTCCCTTATTGTCAAGCCACGGGATCAACAGGGGCTTGACCACCAACCTCACAATGCGAAGGAATCTAACAAACACACCGGAGGCAGTCTATCCCCCATCTGTCGCGATGCGGGTCCGCCGATGAAGGTCCCCTCGAGCAAACGAAAGAGAAGAATGGAATCGAGTCGGATGTGAAAAAGAAACCGGGCCGCGGAGCACAGCGAGTTCGCCGCACGAGCGGCCCGCTGTTCCCCGCGACCCGGTTGTTCCCTTCCAGTCGCGATGGAATCGGAAATCAGTCGAGGAATCCGACCAGTTCCTGGCTGCGGCTTGGCTGTTGCAACTTCCGCACCGCCTTGGCTTCGATCTGCCGAATCCGCTCGCGTGTCACCTTGAAGATGTGTCCGACTTCCTCCAGCGTGTAGCTGTAACCGTCGCCCAAGCCATAACGCAGCTTGATGATCTCACGCTCGCGATAACTGAGCGTCTTGAGCACTTTGTTGATCCGGCTGCGCAACATCTCCTGGGAAGCCCCGGTCGCAGGACTTTCGGCACCGCCATCCGGCAACAAATCACCGAAGTGGCTATCTTCGCTATTTCCGACCGGACGGTCCAAGCTGATCGGATACCGACTCATCGCCAGCACCCGCCGAGCTTCTTCCACTGTCGTGCTGGAACGACGCGCCGTCTCTTCGATCGTTGGCTCGCGCCCCAATTCCTGGAGCAGCTGACGCGACACATTCCGCACGCGAGACATCGTCTCGACCATGTGAACCGGAATCCGGATCGTGCGACTCTGGTCCGCCACGGCACGCGTGATCGCTTGGCGAATCCACCAAGTCGCGTACGTACAGAACTTGAAACCACGCCGATATTCGAACTTATCCACTGCCCGCATCAGGCCGGCATTTCCCTCCTGAATCAAATCGAGAAAGCTGAGCCCCCGATTGCGGTACTTCTTGGCGATCGACACGACCAGCCGCAAATTGCCTTCGGACAGCTCCCGCTTGGCCTGCTGATACTGTGCATACTCGACGCGCAGAAAGCGAACGCGGTTTCTGAGGCTCGTCGGCGTTTCCTGGGTGCCAATCAGCAGACTGCGATACTCCTTCATCCACCGTTCGCGCTCCACGGGCGGCTCCTTGGCCTTCCGATGCGCCTCGATCTTGGCCGCCAATTCGTCAACCTTCCGGCTGAATTCCTCTAACTGCCGAATCATCGGTTCGATGCGCTGGGTCCGCAAACCGAGTTCTTCGACCAGGCGAACCGCACGGCGCCGGCCCCGACCGAGTCGATACCAGGCCTGCTTGCGTTTCGCACGCGCCTGTCGCTTGTTGACGGCAATCAGATAGTCTCGGCGATTCCGGCGGAGGACGACGTCAAGCGTTCGCAGGTTGTGCGGTAATCGCCCTAGAATCTGGTCCTTTTCCAATCGATCGGTCACGGAAACTTGAACCGTTCGATCGAAGGGCAATTCCCCGTTGTGGACACGCGTCAGAATCTTGTACGCATACTGAATCACATAATTGCATTCCAGCAGCTTGCTGCGGAACCGCTGACGCGTCTTCTCGATCCGCTTGGCCAGCTCGATCTCCTGCTTGCGGGTCAGAAGCGGGATCTCGCCCATTTGAGTCAGGTACATTCGGACCGGATCATCCGACCAAGACTCGGCGTCGAGCGTCTCGTCCATCAGATCGCCCGCGCCCGTCAAATCCTCATTCTCCGAATCGCTCCCGTTGATGTCGTCGGGCAGGAGATCGCCGTCTTCGTCGTCATCGACATCGGTTGCCCCCGCTGCAAAGGCATCACCGGTCACCGAACGCGCGTCGTCTTCGAAGTCCTCGATCAATGTGTACAAATCCCAGCTCCTTCACAAAGTTGGTCTTCGTTGGACAGAAAGGAAGGAAGCACCCCCGTGCTTGACGATCGGACTCGACAAATCAGTTCAACTCATGGGACACACCAACAAGGCTCCTGCCGCCGACTGACTACTTCCATCTCGGCAATCAGCCGTCCAACGCCGATGACCTCGAAAATTCTACCACCGAATCGTCGCACGTCTTTGTCCACCAAGGATTTGGAAAGAAATTGCGGTCGCAGCGCATGCAACGCTGCACACCAAGTCCCCTAGACCGATTACCTTAACGCGCAACCACTTCGGTGATGAACACACGTCGCACTCGTATTGATGTCTCTGTTGTTCGATGCTGGTGTGACAGAGCGTCAATGCGGTGTGAGTCGCCGGGCCTCAGCTACCCTGCGGTCTCTCCTGGCAGGTGGGTCAAGACATCTCGTCCCCACAATCCCCGTGTCTGTCGATCCATCCTGCTAACGCGCTCGGTACAACCGTCGGGCCAGTAGGTATTGTCCCCATGCATGGGACAGAAGGCCGGTTGCCATGCCGCGGGTACGGGCGAGCGAATGAGCGCCTTAATTGTAATCCGACCCCCTCGAAGGTCTAGTGGCGAAACTCGGCGAGACCCGCAAATCAGTCACAGCATCCTCGTCGTTAAGAAATCGTGGCAACACAATCCACCATTTTTTCTGTCCATCTTACTTATCTTCCCACGCATTCAGCGATACCATGGTTCCCCGGCTTCAATCTCGTCCTATGGACGGGCACGAACGTGAGGTTCGGACGCCATCTGGCGGGTCGCACTCGAGGAAAAACGGCGGCCCCCTCCTGTCGCGCGGAGTCATACGCCCAGCCGCTGCCACCGCGCTCAAACGACGTTGATCGACTTGGGGACTGAAAAAAGTTAAAACCTTAAGACACCCTCGGCTTATGGCACATTGCGGAACGAACGATCGACCATGACGCAACGGTATCGGCTGCCCTGCCCCTCTTGTGCACGCTCCCTCGAAGTTGCCGCGCCGCAGGCCGGCGAGAAGCTAACCTGCGCCTGTGGTACCCCGATCCTCGTGCCGAAACTCCGCGAACTTCGGCAACTTGAACCGGTGGAGCTGGCCGAACTCCAGCGGCCGATTTCCGAGAATTGGAATCCAGTCCGTGGCAGTCTGTTTGTCGTCGGGATGATCCTGATGGCCGCGGGAATCTATGCCAGTTTTCGCATTCACCAGGCGCGAGAGCAGCTCGACCTTGCCCGACCCGTATTCCACGAATTGAGCTACGACGTTCAGGAGCTTACGCCGTTGATGGCATGGGACTGGTGGGATTATTTCCGCATGAACGATATGCGATATCGTTCCACTCCCCAGTACCTGGAGAATCGTGCCCAGAACGAGACTCTCGGACGCTATCTCATCGGTACCGGTGCGACCGCCGGTTTGGGACTGCTTCTGGTCGTGGCGTCGCTCCTCTGGCCCATCGCAGCCACGCAGTTCGGGTCGCGACCGGGACCCTCGGAAGCAGCCGAGGCATGATCCCGGCACGTTGAGTCATGCGGGTCTCGGACGAATTCCGCGCGAAAGCAGGCTGGTCACTTAGGATTCCGCGCGCTCGAGTTGAGAAGACAGGTTCCGCTGTGCGAAAGAACCTGTTCAGCCTGCTTACATTGGACGAAATCGACCTCGTAGCCGAATTCGTGAGAATTCGGATCGCAACCCAGGAGCCTCCGAAGTCTCACGACTTCGGCTACATATGGGGGAACTTCGGCGACACATCGCGGTGCAGGCGGCTTAAACACGTTCTCGCGGAAGCTGATTGCCGATTCCACGCGAGGTTCGCCGCGGTCAATCAGCAGAGCACCGTCTTGCTGGGTTCACCTGGATCGTCGCGCACATAGGTCGGAACCGCGTAGCCGGGCAACTGCTGGCGCAACGACTGAATCAGTTCGACGCCAACGTTCACCGGGACCTCAAAATGAGCGGCTCCTTCGACCCGGTCCAGCTGGTGCAAGTAGTAGGGCAAGACTCCGATCGAAAGGAGTCGTCGACTGAGCTCGGCCAAGATCTCCACCTGATCGTTGATCCCGCGCAAAAGCACCGACTGGTTGAGCACGAGAAACCCGGCACGAATGAACCGTCGAAGACTCTCGGCCACGGGCGCATCAAGCTCCTGCGCATGATTCGCGTGAATGACAATCACGATGGTCCGACGGGATCGCAGTAACGCGCGGATTAACGACCGTGTCACGCGTTGAGGGATCAGAATGGGCAATCGCGTGTGCAGCCGCAATCGCTGCAGTTGAGGAATGCGATTGAGTCGTTCGATCAGTTCCGCCACGTGCGAATCCGCGAGCGTAAGCGGGTCGCCGCCGCTGAGGATCACCTCTTCCAGGTCGGCGTCGCGCGACATCTCGTCAATGGCCGGCTGCCAGTCGGCCGGGGATCGCGGGCCCCCACCGTAAGGGAAAAACCGACGAAAACAGTAGCGACAATGAGCTGCACAGGCGCCGGTCGTGATCAACAGCGTGCGTCCGCGGTACTTGTGAATCACGCCTGGCTGCAACTGGTGATCCAAGTCCTGCACCGGATCCCGCAGGAATCCGTCTCTCATCGGCAGTTCCTCCGCGGTGGGCAGCACTTGTCGCAGCAGCGGGTCGTCCGCATCTCCCACTCGGATCCGCGCGAGAAAAGGGCGCGGAACGAACAGCGAAAAGCTCTTGCCGCCGCGGACCGCGGCTTCCGCGATGGACGGGGCCAATCGGAGTTCCTGACAAAGCTGCTGGGGATCACGGATGGCCCACTTCAGCTCCTGCTGCCAGGTGGATCGGCCATTGGTGCGGAGACGGGAGCCCGATTCGGGTGTCATGTTGATGGATCCGTTGGGTCGCGCCGAGCGGACCGGGTCCAGGGAGCTCGCGAGCGAAGCGGAGGCTTGCTTTTCCCGCAAATCTCCTGGGGACGACTTTGTCCCACGGGTTTGAATTGGTACCATAAGCGACTTGGTTCTCCGGCCACCCGTCCGCAGGAAGCCCACCGACCGCTGCGGAATGGCAATTCGATGCGGGAGAACGATGTCGGAACATCATACCTCGAAGCAGAAGCGGGAGTGAAGCTCCTTCTGCTCTTGTCACGGTTTAGCCCGAGGATTGGTGTTGGTGCGCGGAGCTCATTGAACCCAGAGTATTTGTTTCGGACGAGAATTTTAACGTGGGAACCTACAACACTAGCGAATTTCGGAAGGGCCTGAAGGTCCAGATCGACGGCGATCCGTATTTGATGATCGAATGCAATTTCGTCAAACCGGGTAAGGGAAATGCGCTCTACAAATGTCGCCTACGCAACCTGATCCGCAACACGGTCATCGACCGCACCTACAAAGGCGGCGACTCGCTTGAGGCGGCGGATGTGACCGAAATCGAAGCGCAGTACCTGTATCGCCAGGGTGATACGTTCGTGTTCATGGATAATACCTCGTACGAGCAGTATGAGTTGTCGGCCGAGCAGGTCGACGATGCTTGGAAGTACCTCAAGGAGGGAATGCTCTGCTCGATGATCTTGTTCAACAACAATCCGATTACGATGACGCCGCCCAATCACGTCGTGCTGAAGGTCGAGTACTGCGAACCGGGGGCAAAGGGCAACACGGCAACCAACGTGACCAAACCGGTCAAGGTGGAAACGGGTGCCGAGATTCAGGCTCCCTCGTTCATCAACATGGGTGAATTGATCAAGATTGACACCCGCACCGGCAGCTACGTGGAACGAGTGAAGGAGTAGCCACCGCCGATCCGATCGGGACGAGTGGACTCTGCACTGTTAAAAGTAAGAACTGTTGTTTTTTCCGCAAAAAATTGAGCGACCAACGGAAGCGACTCGTACAGACTGCAGGCTACAGCCTACAGCCTTACTACACGCGACCCCGCCGCACTGCGTGAACGGCCACGAACCCGCATCTCATCGTGCTTCCGACCCCGAGGTCGACTTCTTTCCCACGGCAACGTTGGATGCGTTGCGCCGTCGCTCCGAACTGCTGGGTGTGCTGCGTCAGTTCTTCGCTGCGCATGAGTTTCTGGAGGTCGACACGCCGGTGCTATCCGCCGACATCGTCGTCGATCGCCACTTGGATCCTCTGGCGGTGACCTTCTTTGACGACCCTCGTTCGCCGCAGAAGGGCCGCACGATGTGGCTGCAGACCTCCCCCGAATTTGCGATGAAGCGTCTGCTCGCCGCCGGCGCCACAGCCATTTATCAGGTCGCTCACGCCTTTCGTGGGGGGGAATCCGGACGATGGCACAATCCCGAGTTTTCGTTGGTGGAATGGTATCGCGTCGGTGACACGATGGGGCAAGGAATCGACTTCTTGTCCGAACTGAGCGAACAGCTTCTCGCGCGAGGGAAAGCGGAATTAACCAGTTATGCGGCGGCATTCCAGCAACATCTGGGGATCGATCCGCACCGAGCGACAGCGGAAGAACTCGCCTCCGTTGCTGCAGAGCACAACGTGCCGCGGCCTCACAGCCTTCGATTGGACGATCGCGACGAATGGCTCAATTTGCTCCTGGCCGAATGCGTGGAACCCCATCTGGGCCGGGAGCGACCGACGATCGTGTATCATTACCCGGCCAGCCAAGCGGCGCTGGCACGCGTGACGACGGCGGACTCTTCCGCGGTCGCCGAACGCTTCGAGCTGTACGTCGATGGGTTGGAATTGGCCAACGGGTATCACGAACTGCTTGATGCGGACGAGTTGCAGCGGCGGAGCACCCAGGCGAATCGGGACCGTGTCGCGGATGGTCGTTACCCGTTACCGGAAGACAGTCGGTTGCTGGCCGCAATGCGGCATGGTCTGCCCCCCTGCACCGGAGTCGCCCTGGGCCTGGACCGCATCGTCATGCTGTCTCTTGGCGTCCGATCACTTGCCGAAGTCATTCCCTTTCCCATCGATCGCGCCTGATGCCAACCGTCTGATCCTCGGCACCTCCACGGGCCGATCACGCACGCATTCGCTGATAGAGGCGAAAGGTCGATGCATATTCGTTTCTGTCATCGGCAGCGATCGATTCCTGCTCCACGAGCTCCCACTGCTTCCAATCGATCGCCGGAAAGCTCGTATCGCCTTCGACACGGGCGTGAACGTGCGTCCAATAGAGGCGACTCGCATGGGGCAGCGCCAATTCGTAGATCTGGCGGCCTCCAATCACAAACACTTCCGAATCCTCCCGGGCCATGTTGAAGGCCTCGGCCAGATCTCGGGCGACAAGACCATCGGCTGCCCGGAATTGCGGATTTCGACTGATCACGATGGAAGTTCGTCCGGGCAGAGGACGACCGATCGATTCATAGGTGCGACGCCCCATCACCAGGTGATGGCCCATCGTCAACCGCTTGAAACGACGCAAATCATGCGACAGGCGCCAAGGAAGTTGTCCCTTCTGGCCAATGATTCCATTTTCCGAGACAGCCACAATCAAGGAAACATTCATGCTGTGATTCCCGCGTCAAACGGCAACGGGTGCGGGAATGTGCGGATAAGGATCGTATCCCTCAAGCTGAAAGTCCTCAAAGCGAAAATCGAAAATCGATTGGACCTTGGGATTGATCCGCATTCGAGGCAGCGGACGAGGTTGCCGCTGCAACTGGGTCTGTGCTTGCTCGAGATGATTCTGATAGAGGTGGACATCGCCGAATGTGTGAATGAACTCCGCCGCCTCCAGACCAGTGACTTGGGCAACCATCTGCGTCAGCAGTGAATAGGAAGCGATATTAAACGGCACGCCAAGAAACGCATCCGCACTGCGCTGATACAATTGGCACGAGAGACAACCCTCGGCCACGTAGAATTGAAAGAGAACATGACACGGCGGCAGTGCCATTCGCGGCAGGTCGCCCACATTCCAGGCACAGACGATTAACCGTCGCGAATCGGGATTGTCACGGATCTGGTCAATCAGTTCACGAATCTGATCGATGGGCGGCCCCTCGGAGGTTGTCCAGTGGCGCCACTGATGTCCGTAGATGGGCCCCAGTTCACCGTGCGCATCCGCCCATTCATCCCAGATACTGACTTTGCGTTCGTTCAAATAGCGAACGTTTGTATCTCCCGCCAGGAACCACAACAGTTCATGGATGATTGACCGGAGATGCAGCTTCTTCGTCGTCAGCAGCGGGAACCCCTTCCGCAAGTCAAACCGCATCTGATAGCCGAACAAGCTGAGGGTTCCCGTCCCCGTGCGATCTTCTTTGGGTGTCCCCCGTTCGAGAATCGCGCTCAGCAGATCGAGATATTGTCGCATGGAAATCTTACAGCCCTACGAAGTCACCAGTTGGTTCAACAAACCGCACACGATAGCACGCATTTTTGGTTCCGTCGACTCGGCCGCCGAAATGACCTCGGTGCCGCTCGTCGTGCGCAGTTCATCCGGGCGACAGACGTTCGTGACCACCGAGAGCGCCACGACGCGGAGGCCCACTTCGGCGGCGACTAAGACTTCGGGAACGGTTGACATGCCCACCACATCGGCGCCGATGTGGCGCAACATGCGGTACTCGGCTCGCGTTTCGTAGTTCGGCCCCAACACGGCGGCGTAGACACCGTTGTGGGCCGTGAACCCCTGTCGGCGAGCAATCGCAAGTGCTCGCTCACTCAATTCCCGATCGTAGGGCGACACGTGGGGAATGACCGACGCACGTTCCAAGGCGGGCGGCGAATCGACATGGGGGGCGCACCCAAGCAAGTTGATGTGATCCCGGATCACGACGACATCGCCGGAGGCGAACTGCGGATTGAGGCCTCCGCTTGCGTTCGACAGAATCAGCCATTCGGCCCCCAATTGCCGCATCACGCGGATAGGCAGGGTGATCTCGTCGAGCGAATAGCCCTCGTACGGATGGAGCCGACCTTCCATCGTCACGATGGGAAGTCCTGCCACGGTGCCGCATAGCAAGCGTCCGGCATGCCCCAGGGCGGTCGCACGAGGAAAATGGGGGATCTGCGCGTAATCGATCCGGGCTTCCAGCTGGATCTGCTGAGCGAAGCTGCCGAGACCGGTGCCAAGGACGATGCCGGCGCGGGGCCTCTGTCGCCAATGCGCGCGGACGGCAGCGGTGGCTTGTTCCAACTCGTCCCTCAAGTTGTCCTCACTCGCCCCCGCCTAGCGATTCACCCCAATTCCGCGGCTGATGGAGCATAATGGAACGCCCCATGGCCTCGGCGTCAAGGTCCAGACGACCTTCGGGCAACGTGACGATCTGCCCTCCCGTTGCAGAAAAATCGACCCGCTGAGCAACCTTCCCGCTCTCGTGCCACCAGATCCATTGGTCGGTGGCCGCGTCGCTGCGAAACTGACCTTCGATCGATTTCTGACCATTCGGGTGCCACCAGGTCCAGGTACCGCTCTTCTTCCCGTCCTGATAGGTGCCCTCCAGTGCCTTCTGGCCGTTGGGATGCCACCAAACAAAATCCCCGGTCGGCTGATCGTATTCATAACTCCCTTGGAATTTCTTCTTGCCGTCTTCGTACCACGCCGACCATGCCCCATGTTTCTGGTCTTTTCCTTCCTGAACGTAAGTCGCCAGCTTCGTTTTCCACCAGTCATCCGGTTGTTTCATAATCAGGCGTGCGTGCAGAACCATTCCTTCGAGCTGCTTCTGGCCCGATTTGTAGTTGCGAATCGTCTGATCGAGGCGTCGTCCTTCTTCATACTGCACGCGGGTTACCAACCTGCCTCCCTCGTCCCATTCCAGCAACTCTCCGTGAACCTGTCCGTCGACGTAGTTGATCTCGCGCATCTTGTTGCCGTTGTGATACCACCAGAACGACTTGCCATCTCGCCGACCTTCTGCGAACAGCCAATCACAGATCTTGCGATCATTCGAGTCCGTGATGATCCAGTGTCCGTGCAATTTTCCCGCGCGGAACGAAGCTCGAGATATGTAGCCCCCTTCGAACAGGTTGAACGGGGGAGTGGAAAACAGCTCCACCTGTTCGGCCTGATACCAGCGAACCCAAGCTCCATCGGGTTGGCCATCCCGATAGGCGCCTTCGACGACCAGTCGCCCCTCGGGATCCCACATGCGCCACGGACCGTGGTTCAGATAATTCTGCAACTCATCCTGGCGAACGCCCCGCTCGATGCGCACATTCCCATCCGGGTAGCGTTCGCGAATGATCTCTTCCGGTTCAACACTCGGCTGGCCGGCGACGATTCCTTCGCCTTCCTCCTCCGCCGGACTTTCCTTCGGAAGGAAAGGAGGTTGATCGGCCGGCGCGTCGGTTTCTCGTTCCGGCGGCGGAGCGGGAGCGGAATCGGTGATGGAAGCATCCAGCGGTGGTGCCGTCGAGTTTGTCGGCCCCGGTGGTAATTCCTCGGGCGGAGGCAGTTCCGGCTGCCCCTCCTCCTCGAGCGTCGGCAGTTCGATGTCCTCGGGAAAGACATCCACGTCGTTTTGCGCGCGCGACACACCGGCGACAACTACCCACAAAACCAGTGCGATGGCGACACGACCGAAGTTCGCCCAGCGGCGATTCATGGCGATCTCTCCGCATCAGAATCCACGAAAAGTCCTGCCGATCCCCGCCGTCGCTCCGCTGCCTGCGCATGCAGTGCAGGCAGACGCGTGGCGCGGGGCAGCCGCCTTTGTTATCGAATGGCGACTCGGTCGACTTGAGCAGTTTTGACGTTTACGGAGTTTCTTTCGTTTCAACAGGATTGGCGGACTCGCCAATTCAAGACACAATGGTTCGGTTCCATCACGCTCTCGCGAGCGACTCGATCACGACGCGAGAAGTGGCTCCTGTACGCGAGCCATCGTGTCGGCCGATCGCGCAACCGAACACGAAAAGAACCATTGCGGATTCGCAGAAACGCGCCGCAGCGTTGCTGCCCGTGCGTTGGAGATACTTTCTATGCCGGATCGTTTGTTGGGCTTGGTCGCCGCACCGCATACCCCCATGCACGCCGATGGCCGTCTAAATCTGGGAGTGATCCCGCAACAAGCTCAGTATCTATGCGATCGAGGAGTGGTCGGCGTATTCGTTGGAGGCTCGACCGGTGAAGCCTTCTCACTCACGTTCCAGGAACGTTGCGACCTCATCACGCACTGGACGCAGGCTGCCCGTGAGATGCCGCTGCGTGTGATCATCCACGTCGGCAGCAATTGTCTGCAGGAAGCCTGTCTTCTCGCCGCCCATGCCCAGCAACACCGGGCCGACGCGATCGCGGCACTCGCGCCCTTTTACCATCGTCCGACAACCGTCAAGGCACTCGTCGAGTTCTGTGCAGCTATCGCCGGCGCTGCTACCGAGCTGCCTTTCTACTACTATCACATTCCGGCTCTGACGCACGTGAAATTGCCGGTTTCCGATTTTCTGCAGCATGCGATCGAGCGGATCCCAACGCTGGCGGGTGTGAAGTTCACCGATAATGACCTGATTCAGATGCAGAAGTGTCTCCAACTGGCAGACAGGCGGTTCGAGATTCTCAACGGCTACGACGAAATCCTGCTGGCCGGATTCAGCCTGGGTGCCCAAGGTGCCGTGGGGAGTACTTACAATTTCGCAGCACCGCTTTCCCGAGAGATCATCGCCCAGTTTCATCGCGGAAACATGGTCGCCGCACAATCGTTACAGCGCCAGAGTGTGGAACTGATCGAACTACTCGCCGAATTCGGTTTCCCGGCCGCCGCAAAGTTCGTCATGGCCCTGGTGGGAGTCGATTGTGGGCCCGTCCGACCACCACTGACAAATCTCTCCCCGGAAGATCAGGCCGATTTGCGCACTCGACTCGACGCCGCCGGATACTTTGACACTTGGCTCCGCTAACCCAAAATCCACGAACATCATGCAACAATTTCGTACACCACCAATCACGTCCGCCCATCACTCTTCTCTGCGTCCCTCTGCGCTGCTAACGGTGAGTTTCTTGTCGGGCGGAGCGAATTCGATCATGCGGCAGGGTT
>CAZFWV010000216.1:0-11947 GCA_964522605.1 uncultured Pirellulaceae bacterium | reverse complement strand
CTCCCGTTGACTTTTCCGACCGTAGCGCAAGTCGGCAGAAGCTGACATGCACCCGACGGGTGCGCGACGCAACCGGGCGATCTTGACGCCAGTCTGCCTTCCTGCCAAACTCCCGCCGCCCTTGACTTTGAAAGAGGCGAATACGAACTGGTTGTGATTTGGAGCGGGAAGGGAGACCCGGACGATGAACGGCAAGTTACGCCACCCCATGGGGTTGCTCTGGTCGGTTGCTGCATTGACGCTGCTGGCGTTGAACCTCGGTTGTCAGCCTAGTGAATCTACCCCACCGGCGTCCGACGGCAACGCGACCGCTCAATCATCGACCGCTCCGGGAAACGCGACGGGGCGCACGCGTCCGGAAGAAGCGGTGGCCGCCTTCCTACAGGCTCTGAAAATGGGCGACGATACGTTGGCGACCTCCCTGCTGACCGCGCAAGCACAACAGGAAATGGAACGTGCAAACGCGGCGATCAAGCCGCCCGGCAGTCCGACGGCGGAGTTTCAGGTGACGGAAGTGCAGTACCTCGGCGACGAAAAGAAGGGGGCACATGTCTTATGTAACTGGACCGACACGGACACCGATGGAACACGCCAGAGTTACGAGATTGTCTGGATGCTGCGCAACGAGAATCACGGTTGGGCGATTGCGGGAATGGCAACGCAAGTGTTTGAAGATCAGCCGCCTTTGATTCTGAACTTCGAAGATCCGGTTGATGCGCAGCAAAAGCGGGAAGCGGTCGACAGCGAGATCGTTCGACGACAATCCGAACCCGCGGTGGAGCAGGCGCAGCTTCCTGATTCTTCCGAATCCGTGCAGCGCTAAAAGCCATCGCCCTCCCGGTGGTGACACGTGCTCTTCCCGCGCCAGTCGTGGGCAACAGATCCGTTTCCGCGGTTACTCGCGAGAGCCGGGAACGATCTCCAGCGTTATTCGCTGACCGTCCCGTTCGACGACAATTTGCGTCTCTTGCCCAATCTTGACCGCCTCAATGGCATACGTGTAGTCGTAGATGTTCTCGATCTTGCGTCCGGCAAGTTCGACGATCACGTCACCGCCGCGGACGCCCGCCTGAGCAGCGGGGCCGTCGCCCGCGACGCTGCTAAGCTTTACGCCCTGGATGTCCGTCTCGGCATAATCCGGGACGGTTCCCAGGTAGGCCCGCAAGCCCGCGCGCGGTCGATTCCGGTCTGGTGCGGACTGCGCGACGTAATCGGGTGCTGTCGGCCGCACGGCGATCCCGCGGGCGACCAACGCCATGAATCGAGCGATCGAGGCAGCACCCTCGTAGTTTAATTTGTCGGGTGTATCTTGAGGCGTGTGATAGTCGGCGTGGGACCCGGTGAACGCCGACAGGATCGGTATGCCGCGCGTGAAGAATACGCTCGCATCGGTCGGGATAAAGCTGTCGTCCTGCACGGTGATCGGCAACCCGATCACGGCATTGCGTCGTTCGATTTCACTGCGCCACGCGGTCGACGAACCGACGCCCTGCAGAATCAATCGCTTATCCAGTCGACCGACCATGTCCATGTTCAGGCACGCGGCGATGGCCGGATAGAGCGGAGGACCACCGTTGACCGCGTCGGTGGTTGGATCTGTCGAACGCGAATCGAGGTAGTTCTTGACAAAGTGCGTCGACCCGATCAATCCATCTTCTTCCCCCGACCAGGCGGCGAAAACTACGTCCCGCTGCAACGTGGACTCGTCCTGCGCCTTCGCGGCGGCGAGCCATTCGGCGATTTCGAGCATCGCGGCCACTCCGGAAGCGTTATCATCCGCTCCCCAGTGAATCCCGTCGCGCTCTGCCTCTACCGCCAGTGAAGAACTGTGGGGACCTTCTCCCAAGTG
The DNA here is from genome assembly GCA_964522605.1 of uncultured Pirellulaceae bacterium. Taxonomy (GTDB): domain Bacteria; phylum Planctomycetota; class Planctomycetia; order Pirellulales; family Pirellulaceae; genus CAVZLD01. Next base: position 10,098 of record CAZFWV010000216.1, on the reverse strand, counting down.
ATCAATGTGTGCCCCGACAACGACAATCTGGCTCGTCGGTCGTTCGCCGGCCGAAAGGCGTCCTAAGACGTTGCGTCCCGTTCGCTGAATCTGTTCAATGTCGATCCGTGCCGAGACCCTCACGTCGGGCAGTTCGAAGCCCATGATCGGCTGCCCCGTATCCAGTTGATCCTGCAACGGCTGCAAATAGCGGCCTGATTTCTCCAGCCAACTCTGTGCGACTTCGTTCGAGATGCTTAGCACCGGCAGACTGGAACTTGACAAGGAGCCGTCGAACTGGAGTCGGACCAATTCGTCCTTGACCGAGGAGTTTGGGCCGCTGACCAGAATCAGGCCGTGAGCGCCTTTGTCGCGCGCAATCATCGCTTTGAACCGTAAGCTCGCATGTCGCGCCAAATGCTGACGACGCTCCGGCGTAACGTTTTCTGGCAAGAAGCGAAACACGAGCACCCATTTGTCTTTGACGTCGAGATGAACGTACGAATCGTATTCCTCCTGATCGCTGCCTTGGGGAGCCACAATGCCATAGCCGGCGAAGACGACCGGCGCGGAGGCAATCTCGCCTGTTTGGGAGAAGGCCAAGGGGATCCAGTCCTGCTTGATTTCGTACGACTGTTCGTCGGTTCGCAGCTCGTTTTGCTCGCCGAGACTGACTCCCGAAGTGAACTGGAACGTCTGGTACCAGGAGCCCCCATCGCCGGCAGGGGAAAGACCGAGTTGATCCAGGTACGCGGCAACGTACGCCGTCGCGAGCTGCTCGCCCGGAGTTCCCGTGCGCCGCCCCTTCAGCTCGGGGCGACACAGAAAATCGACGTGCCGCAGAATATCTTTCGGCGAGCAGTCGGGTTCCGTCGTCTGCGACGCTTCGCGCGCCGCGATCGCCGCGTAGGAAGGACTGACCTCCATTCCGTTTGGGCCGGTCAGGTTGAGCAACTGCATTGCCTTGTCGTGATTCCAGTCGGCCAAGAAGATCTGCGACTGGCGACTCGCCGACCGATTGCTGGTCCAGGACAGTCGCCCATCCGTCGTAAAGACCGGCAAGCCGTCGAATCCCGGCGTGAACGTGACGCGCACCGGCTCCGATTGACCTGCAGCATCGACCACATACAGCTCGAAATTGTCGAAACCATGACGGTTGGTTGCGAAGATAATGTACTGGCCGGACGGATGATAAAACGGAGCCCAGGACATCGCGCCAAGTCGCGTAATGGTCTGCACATCCGTGCCGTCCACGGCCATCGTCAAGATCTCAGCCGTCGCGCCATCCGGGGCGAATCGCCGCCAGACGATCCGACTGCCATCCGGAGAAAAAAAAGGGCCTCCATCGTAGCCGGGTACGTCCGTCAGTTGACGAACATTCGTTCCGTCGGCGTTCATCAAGTAAAGGTCGACATACGCCGATGGGTCGATCGCCAAACGCTGCCGCTCCACGTCGCTCAGTTCCCGCGCGTACGCCGCGCGGTTGGACGCGAAGACGATCTGTCGTCCATCGGGTGACCACGAGGCTTCCGCGTCGTATCCCCGCGCGTTCGTCAAGTTCGTGTATTTTCCGTCGCGTGGATCGAAACGATAGAGATCATAGTTTTCGTCGTAGTCCCAGCTGTACCGTCGCGTGGTTCCCGTTTCCCGCTGCTGAAGCTCGTCCTTCTGCTTCTGCTGCGCGTCGGGATCCTCATGCGTGGATGCGAATAACACCTGCTTGCCGTCCGGATGAATCCAGGCACAGGTCGTCTTGCCGATTCCCGGGGAGATCCGCTGAATGTCACCCGTCATGAAATCCATCTGGTAGATCTGATAGAACGGGTTGTCGGGCTCACGCTCACTCTGAAAGACCATCTTCGCGCCGTCGCGACTGAAATAACCCTCGCCGGCACGGCGCCCCTCGAAAGTCAGCTGTCGGACGTTCGTGATCAGCTGCGCCTCGCGCGCGACAGAATCCTGCGGATTCTCGTCGACGATCGCCCGCGCGTCGGCCGTCGGATCGGTCGGTTCCTGGCCCACGAGCAGGGGACCAGGAGCGGTGAACCAGAGAATCACGGATGCCTTGAGAAACCGAACGCCGAGGCGGCGGATCGTCGTGATGGAAAAAGCCATACCGGGCTCCTGGGAAATTAAAAAATCATAGCCGCTGGCCAAGCTTGCCGTACCCCCTCTATGTGGTGGTCTTTGCGTGAGGCTCGTCGGTCCATGACGATCAACAGAGTACAGCAACGACTTTTGTGGCTCAGGTGGATCGAGAAATCGTCCGGGATGGGTCTCGCTCGCGCTTCTTGAAGTTGCACGTAGCCGAATTCGTGAGAATTCGGAGGTCTCGAGCAGGGGGACACATGAACAAAGCCTCCGAATTCTCACGAATTCGGCTACGAACTGACGAAATGTGCACCTTCAAAACTCGCGTTTCGGGTTCTCGTGGCTCGTCCGAATCGCCAAGTGTGCACCTTCGAAACGGGCGTTTCGGGCGCTCGTCTGCGAATTCCGGCGATTTCTGAAGCGAAGGACGGTGGAACCACGCAATATCAAGAACCAGGATTCCAGGCTCCTAAGGTCTGCTGGCCTGATCCACGGGCCAAGTTCTGTTAAAATACGGACGATGCGGGGCGAGCAAGTTTGTCCAGAGGGAGCCCGCCTGGCGGTTTCTTCCGCTGATCCCAGGGTTCTGGGCACGCTCCGCTCGTCAACGTGTGCCACTCCCACCGTGTGATCCATCACCCTGGCCAATTCTTCCAAGGAAACAAACATGCTCTGGATTCGAATCCGTCTCGTGCTCTGCTTTGCGTTCCTGATGATCTCCGTCTTTCGTGTTGAGGCCGCGGACTGGCCCCAGTGGCGTGGTCCGGACCGAACCGATATTTCGCAGGAAACGGGGCTCTTAAAGGAGTGGCCCGAGGGGGGGCCGCCGCGCGTCTGGCTGTTTCAGGAGTGCGGCATGGGCTACTCCGGGCCTGCGATCGTCGGTCAGCAGTTGTTCATCATGGGAGCGCGAGATGGCGCGGAGCAGTTGATTTGTCTGGACGTCGAAACGGGAAAAGAACTCTGGTCGACCAATCTGGGCGAGGTCTTTGAGAACAACTGGGGGGATGGGCCGCGGGGGACTCCCACCGTTGACGAGAATCGCGTCTACGCGCTTAGCGGGAATGGCGATCTCGTCTGCGCGCAGACGAAGGATGGCTCCGTTGTCTGGCAGGTCAATCTGCGCGATTTCGGGGGATCGATTCCGGAGTGGGGCTACGCCGAATCTCCACTCGTGGATGGCGAGAAGCTCGTCTGCACGCCTGGGGGCGAGCAAGGGGCTGTGGTGGCGTTGAACAAATTGACCGGCGAAAAGATCTGGCAGTCCGAAGACTTTACGGACGAGGCACAGTATGCGTCTCTGGTCATCGCCGAACATCAAGGCACGCGACAATACATTCAGTTGACGATGAAGAGCGTTGCCGGCATTGAAGCGGCCACCGGCAAGCTTCTGTGGCGTACGGACTGGCCGGGAAGAACCGCGGTGATTCCGACGCCGATCTACCACGATGGCTACGTTTACGTGACCTCTGGTTATGGCGCGGGCTGCAAGCTGCTGAAGCTCGGTGATGATCACGAAGTCACGGAAGTCTATGACGAAGAAGCCTGCAAACTGATGAAGAATCAACACGGTGGCGTCTTGCTCTACGAAGGCCATCTGTACGGGTATTCCGACGGTCCGGGGTGGGTTTGTCAGGATTGGCTGACGGGTCAGCAGGTCTGGCGTGAGCGAAGCGCCCTGAAGAAAGGGGCCGTGGCGTTCGCCGACGGGATGCTCTACTGCATCAGCGAAAAAGAAGGGGAAGTCGTCCTGGCCGAAGCGTCGCCGGAGGGCTGGAACGAGAAAGGGCGTTTCGTGTTAGAACCCCAGACCGAACAACGGAAACCGTCCGGGGCGATTTGGACCCACCCGGTGATCGTGAACGGGAAACTCTTCCTGCGGGATCAGGAACTCCTGTTCTGCTTCGACGTGAAAGCCAAGTAGATGCGGTTTCAAAACGTTGCTCGAAGACGCGGGCTCTGCGTTCCTTATGAACCTCACACACATCTTCCTCTGCGGCCCGCTGCGCCTTTGCGGGCTCGGCGTTTCAATACTTGAAAGAGCTAGGACAAACGCAGCGCGGCCTTTGGCCGCAACCAAACGGGGTGCTGCCGCGCTCGGCGCAATGGGTGTGCCACTGGCTTTGCCAGTGTCCTCTTGGGTCGAGGAAGAGCACTGGCAGAGCCAGTGGCACCCAGTCCAGTTGGGGACGAAGGCTGCGCTGCGTTTCAAATGCCAACAGTCAAACCAGGGAGAAACACAACTCAACACTGCGGCATGATAGAATTCGCTCCGCTCGACAAGAAACTCACCGTTAGCAGTGCAGAGCCCGCAAAGGCGCAGTGGGCCCCAGAGGAAGAGGGTTCCGAGCGTATTCTGTTTGTTTGGTGACTAGGTCCTGTCACAGCGGGAAGCCGCGGTGGAGCAGTTCGGCGACCTGCGGTACGAACAGACGCATCGCACGCGCGCGATGGCTGAGGACGGCTTTGACTGCCGCACCGAGCTCGCCAAACGTACGATGATATTCCACGATTTCAAACAGTGGATCGTAGCCGAATCCTGCTGTACCCGCTGGCTGAAACCGAATCCGCCCACGACAGATCGCTTCGCAATCCGCTTGAATCTGTCCTTTCGGGTCGGAGAGCGTGATGTGGCAGACGTAGTGCGCTGTGCGCTGCTCAAGCGGAATTCCTGCGAGTTGTTCGAGCAGGAACTGGTTGTTTCCGTCGTCGGTCGCATCGGGACCAGAATAACGAGCGGAGTAGATGCCGGGTGCTCCGTCGAGCGCGTCAACGCACAGCCCACTGTCTTCGCCAACGACCCATTGGCCGAGGTGGCGGGCCTGTTGCGTGGCTTTCAGGGTGGCGTTGGCGGCGAATGAATCTCCGTCTTCGACCACATCGATCGCCGCAGGAAAGTCAGCGAGGGTCCTCAGCTGGACATGAAACGGGGTTAGCAGTTCCTGCAGTTCAACTGCTTTCTTCGCATTCCGAGTCCCAAGTACGAGCATAGATCCTCATTCATCCCGCAATCGATCGTCTCATTGTTGGGCATAGTCTGCGGCGATGGAGCGCATCGGAACTTCCACCGGCCAGGGCTGTACATCGAAGGGAATCCCCGCCAGCTTTTTCGGCTGAAGCCCGGCGACGCTCCGACCCGAAGGGTCGACCAGCGGTCGTTGTGTCGGCGCATATTGTTGAATCACCTGCAAGACGGCCGGATTCATCTCCTGTTTCCCGTCCGCCCGCGGTCGGCCAATCCATTCGAAGCTGCCCACGGTGACGATGCTCTCGTGCCGGTCGTGGAATTCATACGCTTCCACGCCCTGGTCACGCAGGGCCTCCGTCAATCGATGTGCCCGGACAGCCGCCTGTTCGAGCAGGCTCTTCATCCGGCCGGTTTCTTCAATCTCTCGCACTTTCTGCTGATCGATGACGACGTTGCCGCGGAACGTGGCCACACGCACCGTGAACTTGCCTGGGCAGTCCAGCAGGCTGTGAGGGACGTCTTCATTCATGTGCAAAACGAGAGAGTCCACGCCTTTGGGTGCAAAGTATTCGTGGGGCAGCATGGGGTTGGGCGTGGCAAATGCGTTACCCATCGGTCCTTTGGATTTCTGCTCCACATCGCCCGTGATTCGCTTCTGCAGTTCCCGCAATCCGGCGAATCGTTGCGTCTTTCGCTGCTTGAGGTTCGAAAGACAGTCGGGGCGGGCGTATTTGATCTCTTTCAGCGATTTCTGCAGATCCGGATCATCGACAGATGCAAAATCACCGACGAGTACGGCGAATTCGTCGAAGACGCTTGCCTTGTCGTACTTCATCTGCTTCGGGCTAAGATCAGGGTTGATCCCGATCCCCCGCACGGACTGGGTAAAATCGAATCGTTGGCTGTGAACGTAGGCTGGGAGCTTAAAACGCTTGCGCAGTTCGAGCACCAATTCTCGGGCATCTTCCGCTGCCCCCTCCCCAGCGAAGGAGGCTGCGAAGATGAGCCATGGTCCGGCTTCCTCCGTGAGCTCGTACGTCTTCGCGGGATCCGCTTCTACGCGCCGAAATGCCACCAACTGCCAAGGGGGCTTGGCAGCGGCCGAATCCCAGGCCGAGATCCCTACCACGGCGGCTATTCCCAAAATACGAACCGATCGTAACGACAGCATGGAACGCCTCCTGCGCGACAACCGCTCTCCAGTAATGCGGGCGGGGAGTCTAGCAAAGGCCCGCCGCGCTGGCCAGGGCGTTTTGCCGACCGCAGCACGGGCCCGCGGGCGGGTGCATGTCAGCTTCTGCCGACTTGCGCTACGGTCGGAAAAGTCAACGGGAGAATCGTGGGGGTTGAGGTCCCTGGTTGGACGGCCAGAGGCGGGGGAACCGGAGAGTGACGAACAGGGAGTCTCGATTGTTGAGGGCAGCGCAAGGGCAAGAGGAGCCGGAGATTGACGAACAAGGAATTCCGATTGTTGAGGGGCGGACGAATCGAAGATTGACGAGCAGGGAGTTCCGATTGCTAAGGGCAGCGACCAGGGGTCCGGAAGAGATCCGCTGACGTTCCCCGTTCCTCGCGGTTCTCAACTCGCCAATCCAAAATCTGTCTGTACCTCAGCAATCGGAATTCCTTGTTCGTCACTCTTCGGTTACTCCGCCCCTCCAAGTCGGGATATGCTGGTTGCATCCGCCGAATAAGAAGTCTTCCAGTCGCATCCACTTCGCGCGAAAGTTGGGCCGGTTGCACATTGCAACCGGCCCTGTAGTTTCCAGCTTCGTGCCAGCAGGCGCCGTTGCCAGCTTGCAGTCAAAGCCTTAGTACTCGCGTTTGCCCAGCAGGCCCGGCTGTGGGACAGGGTAGGTTCCGTCCGGTCGGGCCTCGAGTGGGGCGGGGGAGTCCGGCGTCAGTTGGTCCAAACCGGGCGCGAATTCGTGATCGCCGTTCAGGATTTCTTCGTAGGAGATCTCCTGGCCGCAATGGGCCGCCATGCGTCCCATGGAGGTGACGAGACTGGTTTCGACGCCCCGTGGAACTTCATTGTAGGGCTGATCGTCGCGAATCGCGTCCATCAGATCATTCCATTCGTTCTGGTACGGATCGCCTTCGCCGTCGGGCGTTTCCGACCGCCAGATCCGATTCTGACGTTCGACCAACTGGCCCTTATAGATGCTCGAGGGGGCACCGCAATCGCCGCTGCGTGAAGCGACGGCAATGCCCTTCGTGCCGTGCAGGTAGCTGGCGTAGATATTTTGACAGCCGTTCATGCACCGACCGTCGAACAGGAACTTGCTGCCATCGGCATACGTGTATTCCACGCCGTACGCATCAAAGTTTTGATCGACGCACGGTTGCCCATCAGAACTCAATCGATAGTGACGACCACCGACGGCCTGGGCCGAGACTGGCCAGGCGTTTTTCATCCAGCCGAGATGATCGATGATGTGAATATAAAAGTCGCTGTAGCAACCGCCGCTGGCCCAGAGGAAGCTGTGAAAACGCTGAATCTGGTAGAGCGTTTCGTTCATTCCCTCGGGCTTCGGCTGCGACGAGAAGAAACCGACGGGACCGTGCATGCGGTAACCTCGCTGCAGGATGATTTCGCCAATCTCGCCGTCATGAACCCGTTTCGCCAATTCTTGCAGGTGACGTGCGTGACGCGACATCAGACCGACGGCCACCTTGAGGTTCTTGGCCGAAGCTTGTTCGGCGAGCTCCAGCATCCGACGTGACGTCGGGCCGTCCACCGTAACCGGCTTCTCCATGAAGACGTTCAAGCCTTTCGAAATCGCATAGGTGAAATGGACCCAGCGAAAGGCAGGGGGAGTTGCGAAGATCGCGATATCACCCGGTCGCAGACAATCCATCGCCTGTTTGTAGGCGTCGAAGCCGATGAAACGGCGGTCTTCGGGAACATCCATCTTGTCGGAGTGATCTCTTTGCAGCCCCTGATAGCTTCCGTCCAGCCGATTCTGAAAGACGTCGGCCATCGCAACCAGTTTAATCGGGCCGCGTTTGACATTGAGTGCGTTGGCGGCAGCACCGGTCCCGCGACCGCCGCATCCGACGAGCGCCACTTGGATCGTGTCGTCTCCGGCGGCATGTACTTTGGGAATCACGGCGCCCGCCAAGGCCGTCGTCGCGGCAATTTGGCTCGATGTCTTTAAGAACTGGCGGCGGGAGGGGACGTTCGAGGTGGGCTCTTTCATGACGGTGTCCTATGCTGGATGCTTCCCGGAGTTCAACACGCCGGGATCGGGAGAAAGAACTTGAAGATTTTCAACGCGGTGCTCCGTTGCAAATCAAATCACAAGTCCCAGCAATTCGACGCAACTTTCAGCACGACATTCGGTCGGGACGGATCAACCTGCGCAGTTCAGCGCGTCCCGAGCGCCGGCTGCGTCCAAACACAGACCCGATTGTACCGTGAATCGTGATCAAGACTACATCCTCGGAGGACCTGGCGAGGAATTCCAGGATTGACGGATTGGTTGTCGGCGACCAGATTCGTCGTGCGGATGATCGTGTCGGCCGGTATAATCGCGGACCGCTCCGCCGCATGGATTGGTCGTTCGGAGAATGAACATGACATCAAAGCGCCCCTTGTTTAATCGTGGCTTTCTGTCGTTGCTGCTGACCCAGTTCCTCGGGGCCGCTAACGACAACATCCTGAAGCAGTGCCTGACGTTCATGGTCGCGACAGGGATCTGGTCGGGCAGCCTGGCTGAGGGTGGATTGGGTGAGGGCGGGCAAGTAGTCCCCACGCTGTGCTTGACGATTCCCTTTATCCTGCTGTCGGGCTATGCCGGTCAGATTGCGGATCGATTCAGCAAGCGAAATGTGATGTTGGCCGTGAAGATGGCCGAGCTGCCGATCGCGGGGTTGGCTTTTCTGGGTTTCTTCTTGCAGGACTTATGGTTGACGCTGGGAGCCATGCTTGCGCTGGCGACACAAAGTGCCTTCTTTGGTCCCGCGAAGTACGGGGTGATCCCGGAGTTGGTCGAGCAGCGTGAGCTGAGTCGCGCGAACGGACTTTTGAACATGTTGACGAATCTGGCAGTCATCGCCGGATCCCTGGCTGCCGGTCCGTTGAGCGACTTGTTCGATCCCAAAGGCGAATCGTCGGGGGTCGCCGGACCGGTGCTGTGGGCTCCCGGAGCCGTATTGATGGGGATCGCTGTGCTGGGAATTGCGAGCGTCTTGCTGATGCCTCAACTGCCGGCCAAGAGTCCCCATCTGAAGTACAAGGCAAACCCGTTCGCAACCTACTGGGAGTCGCTGCGCGAGATGGCGAGGGGGCCGCTGCTGGCGGTTGTTCTTGCGTGGTCGGCTTTCTACATGATTGGCATGATCGCGTTGCTCGTGCTGCCGGAGTACGAACGCATTCTGTCCATCAGTTACACGAAGACGAGCTACTTGCTGGGAATCCTCGGTGTGGCGATCGCCGTCGGCAGCGTTGCTGCGGGAATGATTTCGGGCGATCGGATTCAACCGAACCTGATCCCACTCGGCGCCACCGGGATGACGATCAGTTTCCTGCTGCTGGGGCTGTTGAAGCCTCAGTATGCGTCGGTGGCCGCTTTGATTTTCTTGGCGGGGTTTTCTGCCGGATTTTACATCATTCCCCTTCAGGCGTTGATGCAGTATCTTTCGCCCGATGATGAACGTGGCCGTTTTCTGGGCACGGCCAATGCCATGTCTTTCTGTTTCACCTCGTTCGGTGCCGTGGTCTTTTGGGTCGCGAGCAATCCGCTGGCGATGCCCGCCAATCGGATTCATCTCATCTGTGGCGCCCTCGCGCTGATCGGTGTCGTCACCGGCTTGAGCTACTTCCGTCGTGTCACATCGGAGCGTACGAATCCCGCCTAATCCTTTGGCCGATGAGAGGACCCCCGCGCGGCTTCGCTCAACTTGCTTCGCGGCCCTCTGCGCCTTTGCACCCTCTGCGTTAAGAAAGACAAAACGCAGCGCAGCCTTCGGCCGCAACCCAAGGCGGTGCTGCCGTAATCGTCGCAATGGGTGTGCCACTGGCTTTGCCAGTGTTCTCTTGGGTCGAGGAACAGCAC
>CAZFWV010000215.1:0-12122 GCA_964522605.1 uncultured Pirellulaceae bacterium | reverse complement strand
CTCCAGCCTCCAGCCTCCAGCCTCCAGCCTCCAGCCTCCAGCCTCCAGCCTCCAAATAACATTCTATCGATTGTCTCATCCTGCGGGTAGAATGTCGTGCGTTTGACGCGGGGTAGAGCGCGTAAGTGGGGCAATTCTCGTGTCGATTCTCGCTCGCGGAAGTACGACACGCAGCGAAACAGAGGATCAACGGTCTCCTGAGAGATGGATCACAAGATGTTGAAACGACAGGTGCTTACTTTGAGCTGTCTTCTGACTGCGTCTTTGAACCTTGGTGCAGCGGCCGACACAACCAAGCCTGTGACTGATTTCAACCGAGATGTACGGCCGATTCTGTCGGCGAAGTGTTTTGCTTGTCATGGTCCGGACGAGGGCCAGCGCGAGGCGGACTTGCGGTTGGACGAACGGGAAAGTGCGTTGATGGATCGCGGTGGGTACGCCGTCATCACGCCGGGGAATCCGGATGAGAGCGAACTGGTTCAGCGAATCATTTCGGATGATCCCGATCTCCGGATGCCGCCGGCTGATGCCGGAGAGGCACTGGCTGAGGCGGAGATTGAGCGATTGCGGGCTTGGATCGCACAAGGAGCAGATTATGCGAAGCATTGGGCGTTCATCGCACCGCAACGACGACCACTGCCGACGGTTCGTCGGCGCGAATGGGCGCGCAGTCCAGTCGATCTTTTCATCCTGAAGAAGCAGGAAGAAGCAGGACTTCAGCCTTCTCCGCCCGCAGAACCATTAACGTTGATGCGGCGGGTTTATTTCGACTTGGTTGGATTGCCACCCACGCCTGAAGAGGTCGATGCGTTTCAGTCGGACATCGCAAGTTGCTCATTCGACATTGCTTATGAGCGATTGGTCGATCGATTGCTCGCATCACCCCATTACGGACAGCGATGGGCACGACGGTGGCTCGATTTGGCTCGTTACGCAGATACGAATGGATACGAGAAGGATCGAACGCGCCAAATCTGGGCATACCGAGATTGGGTTGTCGATGCACTCAATCGAGATCTGCCATTCGATGAATTCACGGTCGCGCAGATTGCCGGAGACATGTTGCCCGACGCAACTTTGGCGGATCGAATCGCCACCGGCTTCCATCGAAACTCGATGCTCAACGAAGAAGGCGGCATCGATCCGCTCGAGTACCGATTCCATGCGATGGTCGATCGGATGGCCGTCACAGGGGCAACCTGGCTAGGACTTACGCTGCACTGTTGCCAGTGTCATAGTCACAAATACGACCCGATCTCTCACCAGGAATACTATCAGCTGATGGCGTTTCTGAATAACGCCGATGAGCCACAGATCGTGCTGCCCGATGCCGAACGGGAAGCTCAGTATCAGCAGAATCTTGCTCGCGCGCATGAGTTATTGGAACAACTGCCTGATCGATGGCCCGTCCCGGACGAGTTGAAGGAGTCGTCGTCGGCCAACGGCAGCAACCAGGATAACGTGCGCACCGAGTTGATTGAGCAACAGTTCAACTCTTGGCTCGCTACCCAGCGGCAACAGGTCGCACACTGGACCAGTCTCGAGCCGGTGGAACTCAGCTCGAATCTGCCAATCCTGACCGTCGAAGCGGACGATACGGTCTTCGTTTCGGGAGACATCACGAAACACGACACGTATCGCCTACGGTTCACACCCAACGCCCAGAAAATCACCGCAATCCGACTAGAGGCCTTGCCTGACGAACGATTACCGGGTCACGGTCCGGGCCTCACCTATTACGAAGGAACGGCTGGAGACTTCTTTCTGGGTGAGTTCAAGATGACAGCTAATGGTCGGCCTGTTTCGTTTGCGAGAGCTTCCCAAAGCTTTGCGGCGAATCAATTTGGAGGGCCCGGTTCAGCGGAATCGATGCTGGATGGCGATTTACAGACCGGATGGTCGGTCAATGGTCGACAAGGCGAGCGGCACGTAGCCGTATTCGTGCTCGAGAAGCCGCTGGAGAGTCCCCGCGAACTGACATTCACGATGGACTTCGGTCGGCACTTCGCCTGTTCATTAGGTCGATTCCGCATCTCGGTGACGTCCGACGAGACGGCTCAGGCACTCGATCTGCCGGAGCGCGTGGAGCAATCGTTGTTGCGTCCTCCGGCCACACTCACCGCAGAACAACAGCGACAACTCTGGCACGAGTTTTTGTTGACTGCCCCGGAGTTGGCCGAGCCCGCGCAGCAGATTCGGCAACTGCGCAAACGGCCTCCTGCGGCCACAACACTCGTGATGCGTGAGCGGCCGGAAAATGAGACGCGACCGACTTACTTGCACAAGCGGGGGGAGTTTCTGCAGCCCCAACAACAGGTTCAGCCGGTTACTCCCGCAGCGTTACACGCGTTTCCAACCGAACAGCCGACGAACCGACGGGGCATTGCGGAATGGATTGTGTCGCCCGAAAATCCGCTTACACCACGCGTGGTCGTCAATCGCCATTGGGCGGCACTCTTCGGGGCTGGGCTCGTACGCACGACGGAGGATTTCGGCGTTCAAGGTGAAGTGCCAAGTCACCCCGAGCTACTCGATTGGCTCGCGATCGAGTTCCGCTCGAATGGCTGGTCACTGAAATGGCTACATCGCCAACTGGTTCTCAGCGCGACCTATCGCCAGTCATCTCGCATTCGGCCGAGTGATTTGGAAATTGATCCGGAGAACCGGTTGCTGGCGCGCCAATCGCGGCGACGACTGGAGGCTGAGATGATTCGCGATTCGGTGCTTCGCAGTGCGGGGTTGCTGTCGAGCAAGATGAAGGGGCCGGGCGTCTATCCACCTCAGCCGGCGGGAGTCACCGAAGTCGCGTATGGAAGTCCAGCTTGGACTCCGAGCGAAGGCGAAGATCGCTATCGTCGCAGTCTCTACACGTTCGTCAAACGCACGGCACCCTTCGCTGCTTACCAGGTTTTCGACGCCCCAAGCGGCGAATCGTGCACCGCACGTCGCGATGTTTCAAACACGCCTCTCCAGGGACTCACCTTGATGAATGACGTGGTGTTCACCGAAGCCGCTCAGTCACTCGGCCGAACGATTTCCAGGCAGGGTCATGACGACGAGACGCGTTGTCGACACCTTTTTCGTCGAGTGCTGACTCGCTGGTCGGACGCAGAAGAAACCATTCGTTTGCTCGAGTTCGTCAAGACGCAACGAAATCGCTTCGCCTCGGGACAACTTGACGCGCAAGCAGTCGCTGGCGGCGACGATGCGGACCTCACTGAAAGAGCGACGTGGACGAGCTTGGCCCGAGTGCTTTTCAATCTGGATGAGGCGATTACAAGGAACTGATCTGTGATGTCTCGATGGAATCAACTTCGATTGGCAGTTACGCGTCGCCATTTTCTGCAGGAATGTGGAGTTGGGCTGGGCCGCATCGCACTCGCGACTCTGCTCGCCCACAACTGCAAACCGAGCACAGTCCGGGCTGAGGCAGTGGCGTCGGATCCGCTGGCTCCGCGATCGCCCCACTTTCCCGGCAAGGCGAAACGCGTGATCCATCTGTTCATGGGTGGAGCTCCGAGCCAACTGGAACTCTTCGATAACAAACCGATGCTGGCCCAACTGGAGGGTAAGCCACTTCCGCCGTCGGTGATCGGCGACCAGCGTTATGCGTTTATTCGTCCGGATGCCGCCGTCCTGGGGCCACGCTTTCCCTTCGCAAAACACGGTCAGTGCGGTGCCGAGTTGTCGAATGCCGCGCCGAACCTGGCGAAGATCGTGGATCAGATTGCGATCCTGCGTGCCGTGCACACGGACCAGTTCAATCATGCTCCCGCGCAGATTTTTCTGAGCACCGGTTTCGCGCAACCGGGCCGGCCGTCGATCGGCTCGTGGGTCTTGTATGGCCTGGGAGCGGAGACCGATGATTTGCCGGCCTACGTCGTGATGAGTACCGGGAGCGGCCTGAGTGGCGGGTCTACGCTCTGGTCCAGCGGCTTCCTGCCCACGGTTTATACCGGAGTCCGGTTTCGTACGCAGGGCGATCCGATTCTCAATGTGTCGAGTCCCCCAGGTGTTGATCAACAGCTCCAACAGGACTCCGTAGACCTGATTCGGCAGCTGAACCAACATCATCTGGACGAGACGGGCGATCCGGAGATCGCCACGCGCATCGCCGCGTACGAAATGGCCATGCGACTGCAGACCTCCGCACCCGAATTGACGGATCTTTCCCATGAGACGCAGGAGACACTAGATCTTTACGGCTGCCAGCCGGAACAGCCTTCGTTCGCTCGCGCCTGTCTGCTGGCACGACGAATGCTCGAACGCGGCGTCCGCTTCGTGACGATTTATCACGAAGGCTGGGATGCACACAGTGATGTTGAAGGCAATGTGCGTGGCAATTGCCAAGCAACGGATCAGGCGAGTGCGGCGCTGGTACTCGACCTGCAACGGCGCGGCCTGCTGCAGGACACGCTCGTGATCTGGGGAGGCGAGTTTGGTCGCACTCCGATGGTGGAGTCAAACGCGGCGCTTGGCCGTAAACTCGGTCGCGACCATCATCCGCAGGCTTTCTCGATGTGGATGGCGGGCGGCGGGATTCAGCCTGGAATAACCCATGGAGCGACGGACGACTTCGGCTTTCATCCGGTCGAGAACGCAGTTCATATCCAGGACGTTCAGGCAACGATTTTGCATTGCCTAGGCTTCGACCATGAACGACTCGTGTATCGCCGACAGGGACTCGATTTCCGCCTGACCGGTGTGGAACCTCGCAGCGTGATCAGGCAGATTCTGGTGTAGTGACGGGACTTCTTTCGTAAGGGATCGACGTCACAGATTCAACAGGACGATCTCGCCACTGCTGCCATGCATGAGGCACCTCCCTGCCGAGAATCAGAAGGCCCATGGCAAACAGAAAGAAAGCGAACCATCGGCGCAGCTTCTGCTGATTGACTCGTGCCCCCAACAGACTGCCTGCAGCGCTCCCGACACCTCCAATCAGAACAAATGCAATGATCGTAGCCCATTCGATCGCGTGCTCTTGCTCCTGTAACCACTGAAGATACTTGAACAACCCGCTGAAACAATTCAAGCCGACTAGAACCAGGCTGGTTCCGATTGCGACACGCAGCGGTAGATGACCGAGGACGACGAGCGCAGGAACGATCAGAATCCCCCCACCCACTCCGACAAGTCCCGTCAAGAGCCCTACGGCGATTCCCTGGAGGACAATTCTCCATCGTGCCTGGACGCAGAGGGGCGTCGGTTCACCCGACCTCGGTGCGATTTCCAGTTGGGAGCGGCGCAGCATACTCGCCGATGCGATCAACATCACGGCTGCAAAGATCGACAATTGCACCGCGCCCGAGACATACCGCGACAGCCAGGCACCGGCATACGTCGCTGCCATCCCGGGCAATCCAAAAAAGGCGACACTCCGCCAGTCGATCTGCCGAGCTCGCGCGTAAGGCACGGTCGCCAGGAGCGCGATGCTACCCACGATCGCCAGTGACTCCGGAATCGCGATCTTGGCGTTGTGCCCGAGCACGTAAGTCAGAACGGGAACCGTAATGATCGAACCACCGGTTCCCGTCAGTCCCAGCGTGACACCAACAATCAAGGCTCCCAGAATCAGCAGGAGCATTCCGTAGTCCTATCCGCCGGCTACGAGGAACAGCAGGAGCCCTGCTGGGCCGTCGGACCGGACTTTGAATCGCACTGAACGCGGTTCCAGGGCATTTTCGAGAGCATCATGCCCATGAGGCACGAATTCGTCAGGCCGGCGTGCATCAGACCAATTCCAACGCCGAACGGCACGACCAGGAAGCCAGGGTGAATCTGCCAGGCGAGAACCGACCCGACGGCAGCCAAGAACCCCGCCGCGATGCGGACCTGTTGCTCCAAGGAAATCGCCTTGGGACCCCGGACGACCGGCAGACCGGCCTTGTCCCAGCCTAGCGTTCCGCCCGCCACATTGACCACGTTGTCGAAACCACACGATTGAAACTTCTGACAGGCCATACCGCCGCGACTGCCACTGCGGCAAATCACGTACAGCGGCTGGTCCGCATTTCCGTTTCGTTGTGCCATGACTGACTTGGGGTCGAGCGCATCGAGCGGGATGTTCCGCGCGAAGTCGACATGAACCTCGCGAAACTCCGCCGGAGTCCTCACGTCGATCAATTCCACCTCTTTACCCTGTCTTCGCAGACCTTCCAGTTCTTGCGGTTCAATCGTCCGAGTACTCAAGTTCCAGCTCCTTTACCTATTCGCCGCACACCACCAACTACACATCAAGCCCTACCGCAGTCACGTATTTACCGTCCTCGATCGCAATACACAACCCGAACACCCCAACCCGGCCCCAACCCGGGGACAGGCACTGTGTTGCCGGGCGTAGGCGCCAAGAGGATTTGCCGCGGATTTTCGCGGATGATCGCAGGCCACCGGCGGAGAACGCAGGGACAGGCATTGCGCGGGCTACCAAGAGAGAACGCAGGGACAGGCACTGCGCGGGCTAGCCACGGGCGCCAAGAGATTTCTTCGAAGATTAAAGGCGAGAACGGAGAACGCGGGGGAGAACGCGGGGACAGGCACTGCGCGGGCGGGCCACAGGCGCCAAGAGGATTTTTCGAAGATTCAAGGCAGCGGTCAGGGAAAGTGAGGGGGCTTTGGAGGAAAGCCAAGCCTGGGCAAAGTCCTGCCCACGGGAGGCTGTTTCGGAACTGGCGCCTTGCATGAGAGCCGGTGGGGGCGGTATCCCGCGCGACGCGGAACTTGCTCAGAGCAGCATCCAGCGCGTGTAGGCCGCTTCGCGGAGCCGCAGGTCGTTGGGGCTGAACGTCACCTGACTCAAGTCGCGGCTCAGGTCGACCGGATAGGATTCGCGTGCGTCGCACCCGGCCAAGGTCGGATCGGGCTGCAGGCGAACCGGATAGAACCGCTTCTGATGGCGGTATGAGTATGTGGTGAGCACCCGGCAGTCTGACTGAAAGACGCTATGCACGTTCTGGGTCAGCGTCAGCAGTCGTGCGAGAACCTCATCGTTGAACGCGTGCCAACGGTCGCTTCGACCGGCAATCTCCAGATTGATATGCACCAGGGGCGGAAAATCCTGTCGAACGCGATTGTGGCGGTGTTTCGTGATCACGGCCTTGGCCACCTGCAGAGCGTCCAGATCTCGGCCGCGTCCCGGCTTGATCAGCACGAGTGTATTGCGGGGTTCGATTTCGAATCCCTCGCCATACGCCACCATATTCTCGGCATGATCGAGGGCCAGCCTTCGCTCACGCGCTGCCAGGGATTCGATCCGCAATCGTTCATGCAGCACAAACGCGACGTTCCAGAGCATCTGGTAGACCAATGGTGCCCGAAAGACTTCGGGAAGTCGGTCGATCGAATCCACTTGGCTTTGCACGGCATGGAAGACCCGGTCGTCGAAGACAACGTTGTTCCGCATCTGATTCAAAACGACCCGCGACACTTCCGTCATCAGATACGTCTCGAGCGCGATCATCACTTGCAGATCCTCGAACATCGGAGCCAGCGGTCCTTCGACCAGGCTGCGCACCACACGTCCTCCTACCAATTGATTCGTCTGTCGATCGTCGAGCAATCGATCAAGAAACTCGGGCTGAAAAACATCTGCCGGTCGACACAGGGGATGCGACTGCGTATTCAGCGTGCGAATAATCCGTTGCGTATCGAGATCGTGCCCATCAGGAAAAAAGAGTCGCAACGAGCGGTCGTCGGTATTCATCATCCCATACAGAACGTATAGCTCCGAAGGAAGAAATGCCTTCTGCACCTCGCAAGCTTGTTGTTCGACCACGGACAATGCGGCGGCATCATTACCGCCGTGCGCCGCACATCCGCTACCCGCTTCTCCTCGATGGGCCATGGCTATAAAAAGTGCCGGGCAGTCTGGTGTATTCCGGCGTGCATCGAGCACCACACTGTTCAGTCGATTCCAAAACACAGTATTGCTGGCCGAAAGATCGAGGTTCGATCCCTCCGTGCGCAAGAACTTAATACTCGACGGCGGATACCCCATCTCATTCGCCGTGTGCACTCTGCCGTCAATGCACTTCGACACAAACACGCGTGGAGCCACGTCCTGGAACATTCGAATTCGGTTCTGCAAACGGAAGAACACATCGCTCGCAACGACATTCTCGCGAAGGTATTCCGCAAAGGCAGCGTTCGCCCTTAGGCTCTCCGGTGACAACTCACCCTTGAAGGTTGGGTTGCAGGCGCGCTGAAAGAACTCGTTCGCAACCAGCTCAATAGAATACGTTTCTCTCATCGCTTTTCACCTGACTGTGATGTCACGATCCTTAAAACTCAGACGACTGATTCCACTCTCGACTGCTGTGGATCAACAGGAACAACCGCCGTCTTCCGCATCAGTCAGTTCTTCTCGCTTCCACGACGGCAGCCATGGTTTGCAGCACGAGTCGCGCCGCTTCATCTTGTCGCGCGGTGCGCTCGGCGGCAATCAACTGCGGATCCGCCTCACGCAACACTTCCATTGCTCCTGAATTTCGGCCTGCGATCGCCACGAAGACGCGTCCATCGAGGTCAGGGGGAGCATCCGGACCAAGGTAGCCGGTGATCGCACCACTATAGTCGGCCGTCGGAGTCCGCTCGAGAGCAGCGACGGCCATCCGCCGCGAAATTGCCGGACCAACGGTCGAATACAACTCGATCACATCCGCCGGTATCCCCAGCCATCGCTGTTTGCACTCAGCCCGATAAGTCACCAGTGAACCGCACAGAAACTGAGAGATCCCTGGCACCGCCGCCAGCATCGCCGACACCAGACCCGCCGTGCAGCTTTCCGCAAACACCACACGTACATGGTAGCGAGCAAGCTTCTCTGCCAATTCTTCGACTTCGGGTGCCGGACCCATGGGTACCTTCCCGGAAATGGAACCTGCAGCGCAAGAAAACGGATCTTACCACAGAGGGCTGGGAGGATATAGAGAGTGGGGAGTGGAGGGTAGAGGGTAGAGAGTGGAAAGTGGAGAGTAGAGAGTACAAATCGCGTTGAGGAATGAAACCGAGGCACGGACTGGTCCTGATGAATGGGCCTGTGCGATCCATTCAATCCGGCCCTCGAATTCGAGCAACCTGTGCCACGAGCTGTCTCCTTGCTGGCGTTTCCTCTCCGCGGCCCTCTGCACTGCGAACGTCGGGTTTTTTGTCGGGGCAAGCGAATTCCCAGATGCGACAGGGTTGAGTTGCGTTGCTACCTGGTGTGACGGTTGGCATCTTGATACGCAGCGCAGCCTTCGGCGACAACTGTACTGTGTGCCACTGGCTTTGCCCGGTGCTTTTCCTCGACTTAAGAGGACACTGGCAAAGCCAGTGGCACACCAATTGCGACGCGTGTTGCAGCGTCCCCGTTTGGTTGCCGCCGAGGGCCGCACTGCGCTTCTGCGCCCTCTGCACTTGAACTCTTTCAGACAACAGGAAAACCCAGTGCGGCCGGGCCACTCTCCGCCGTCCTGGCGGAGTCACTGTGCCCACGGGCCCAGCTGTGGTAAAAAAGAACCTTTCGCAGCAACAAAACTGAGGAACTTATGACGACTGGACCGGATCCCTATTTCCAAACGCTCTTTGCCGACCGGATTGGCGGTGCGCAATACGGCAAGGGAACTGAAATCTACAAGTTTGAGAAGATCAAGCGAGCCAAGCGACGGGCGCTGGCCGACTTTCCTGACCGGGCGCTCCTGGATTTCGGGATCGGCGAGAACGACTCGATGGCACCCGCAGCAGTGCGCGAGAAGATGGCGCACGAAATCAACCGCCCGGAGAACCGCGGTTACGCCGACAACGGGATCGCGGCCTTTAAGGAAGCGGCCGCACGATTCATGCAACGGAACTTTGGTGTCGAGCTCGACGCGGCGACCGAAGTCAACCACTGCATCGGATCGAAGACCGCGCTGTCGATGCTGCCCGCCGTCTTCATCAATCCGGGAGATATCACGCTGATGACGGCGCCCGGCTATCCGGTCGCCGGCACGCACACACGCTATTACGGTGGCACGGTCTTTCGGCTCCCGCTGCTGTCCGAGAACGACTTCATGCCCGATCTCGACTCGATTCCGATCGACGTGCGGAAGCGCGCGAAGCTGCTCGTCCTGAACTACCCGAACAGCCCGACGGGGAAGGTGGCGACGGAGGATTTTTATCGCCGGGTAATCGACTTCGCGCAGGAGAACCAGGTCGTCGTCGTGCAGGACGCGGCCCATATCATGCTGACCTACGAAGGCTCACCACTGAGTTTCCTGTCAGTGCCCGGAGCGCGCGAGGTGGGAGTCGAAGTCCACTCGCTGTCGAAGGGATTTGACATGATCGGCTGGCGGATCGGTTGGGTTTGCGGCAACCCGCTGATCGTGCGCGCGTTCGCCGATGTGAAAGACAACTGCGACTCCGGCCAGTTTATGGCGATCCAGCACGCAGCCGCCGCGGCGTTGGACGATCCCGCGATCCCCGACGTGATCCGCACGAAGTATCACCGACGGCTCGAGAAGCTGGTCGCGATGCTCAACCGCTGCGGCTTCCAATGTTCGATGCCCGGCGGCACGTACTTCCTTTACTGCCGCAGCCCACGCGGCACCGCCGACGGTGAGACGTTTGAGACGGCCGAGGCAGCCAGCCAGCACTTGATCACCCAGCAGTCGATCGTCACCGTTCCTTGGGACGACGCCGGCCCGTTCTTACGGTTTTCCGTCACCTACGAAGCCGCGGATGAAGCGGCGGAAGATCAGTTGATGACCGAAGCCGAATCACGGCTCAAGCAGTTACAACTGGTGTTCTGACCGGGCGAGACGAGAGAGCACTCCGACTGGCGCGTCAGTCGCCGGATTCGTGAGAATTCGGATCGCCGCCGAGAGCTCCAAGGTCTCACGACCTCGGCTACGGCTATTCTCCGCGCATGTCCGGAGCTATTCACTCAGCGCTTACCGCTGGGCACTTCGCTGCGCACGCCCGGCGATTCGCGTCGTCGATCGCTCAGGTCGGATTCGACCATCATGTGGACGAGTTCTTCGAAGCCAACGGTCGGCTCCCAGCCGAGTTCTCGCTTCGCTTTACTGAAATCGCCGAGCAGCAGATCGACCTCCGCCGGACGGAAGTAGCGCGGATCGACTTGCACGAGCACGCGGCCGTCAGAGCCGATCCCGCGTTGATTGATGCCGGAACCTTCCCAGGTGAGCGGCAGGCCGACGTACGAGAAGGCCAGGTCGCAGAATTCGCGCACCGAATGCGTTTCTCCCGTGGCGATCACATAGTCATCTGGCGTTTCGGCCTGCATCATCAGCCACATCGCCCGGACATAGTCGCCCGCATAGCCCCAATCGCGTCGCGCCTCCAGATTCCCCAGATACAGCCGTTCCTGTCGTCCCTGCGAAATGGCCGCCGCCGCCCGCGTAATCTTCCGCGTCACAAACGTCTCGCCTCGCCGCGGCGACTCGTGATTGAACAAGATCCCATTCACCGCGAACATGCCATACGATTCGCGATAGTTCTGGGTGATGAAATACGCGTACGCTTTCGCCACGGCATACGGACTGCGAGGATGAAAGGGCGTCTGTTCCGTCTGTGGAGATTCGACAACTTTGCCGTAGAGCTCCGAGGACGAAGCCTGATAGAACTTGGCGTTCAGGCCCAGCGAGCGCATGCCTTCGAGCAACCGCAGCGCGCCGAGCGCGGTCACTTCGCCCGTGTATTCCGGCACTTCGAAGGACACCTTGACATGCGACTGCGCCCCCAGGTTATAGACCTCGTCAGGACACGAAGTCTGCAGCACCGAGTGTATCGATGACGAATCGTTCAAGTCGCCGAAGCACAATCGCAGCCGCACATCCGGATCGTGCGGATCCTGGTAAACGTGATCCAGCCGGGCCGTATTGAACGAGGAGGCCCGGCGGATCATCCCCCAGACTTCATATCCCTTCGACAGCAGCAGTTCGGCTAGAAACGACCCATCCTGCCCCGTGATCCCGGTGATCAGCGCGCGTTTTCCATTTCTCGGAGGAAGCTGCATGTATCCATTGCCATTTGGAGAGTCGTAGTGCACGTCGCCCGCCCGCTCTTGGTTAGAAAATACTCACCAGCCCAACTCTCTTAAGTATAGGACTTATTCCCTGCGAATCGACCCGGCTGGGGGAGTG
>CAZFWV010000214.1:0-12260 GCA_964522605.1 uncultured Pirellulaceae bacterium | reverse complement strand
TCAGGCGAGGACGATTTGCCTTTTATCCTCGCCTGACGGCTGCGGGTTAAACGAAATGCCTGCAGTGCTGGTGATAGCACCGCAGGAACTCGATCGGTACGATTCCGCACGAGAAGTCGCCTTCGCATTGGAAGCTGCTTACGGTACAACTCGCCCCTTCGATAACGCGTTGAACCGTTGAGCGAGCCATGATTCCCTATACCACGATCCCGTTCGTGTCGGCCTTCTTCCTGGTCCTCGTGGGGGTCTTGATCTCCCAGTTGCTCTGGACCCGTTCGCGGGATCGGTACCAGCAACAAATTGAGCGACTTCAACAGGCATGTCGTGATCTGCAGGCATCTCTTCAGACGCAAACGGACGAGTATGTGCGACAGCAGCAGCAACTCATTGCCGCGTGCGATGAACGGGATGAGTTTCGCAACCGCCTGGGGTGTGTTCAAACGCTGCTGCTGCAGCGAGAGGAAGAGCTGAGTCAGATGGGACACCAGCTGTTGCGTCTACGAAGTCAGGCTTCGTCTGCGCAGCACGGGCCGACGAATACGGATCAGGCACATGGTCCGTCGGTGGGCGAGCGTTCAGATGCTCCCGCGGGGTCCTGTGAGGGGGCGGACAACGCGCCGGATTGGGAGCTTCGATTGCGGGAGGCCGAGTCACGCGCAGACGAATGGGAACAGCGATATCAAGAGGAGGCTGCGCGTTGGGCAGAATCCGCGGAGCAGTTGCGGGAGTTGACGGAGTTGCGGGCAGAGTGCGAGCGGCAGCGCACGGCTCAGGAGCTGCTCGAGCAGCAGCTCACGGTGCTTCGCCATGCACGGCAGCAGGTCGAGGGCGAATTGCAGCAGGTCCGGCAACGGGAACACCAGATCCAGCAGCACCGTTTGAGCCTCGAGACCCAGGTGCGTGAACTTCGTGACGAGCAACGGGAATTGAAGCAGGAGTTGCGACAGGCAGTTTCGGATCGCGATGAGTTTCATTGTCAGTGGCGGGCCGGCCAGCAGGAGGCCGAGCAGCAAATTCGGGCAATGCAGAGTCAATTGTCCGAAACGTTAAGTAGCGAAACTTCCCTTCGAGAGGTCGTGGACGAGCTGCGCGAAGAGCTGGATTCTCGCGTCGATCGGATGGAGCTGCTTCAAGAAGAGAAGGAATCTGCGTTGGCGTCGGCCACGATGGAGCGAAAACGTCGCGCGCTTGCCGAGCAGTCCTTGCTCGCCGTGCGGGAAACTCTCCAGCAGTTGCGGAAAGACAATGAAGCCTTGTCCGCGTCGCACTCGGAAACCGTACGACGATTGGATCCGGGCGGTTGCTCGATTCAGCCGCGAGATGACTTGCAGCAAATCCAGGGGATTGCCGACGTACTGGAAGCGAAACTGAACGAACTCGGCGTCTCGACGTATCGCCAAATCATGGAGTGGGACGCGGAAGCGATCTCGGAATACTCGCACAAGTTGGGCCTCGACGATCGAATTGTGCGTGATGATTGGATAAGCCAGGCACGCGAACTGCACCAGCGTTTTCATCGGGCGGCATGAAGGAAGAAACGGCAGTGACGAACAGCTTTATCAGCGATCGAGATGGGTTCTTGGATTCCGTAATTCGGTTTGATCAAGGCACACCCCAAGTGGTGTCGCGGGCAGATCGCGCAGTTGTTTATGTGCAGATGTCCAAAGCGGGAAGCCCGAGTTTTGCCCGGTACTTGAGTGATCATTTTCGCGACCATGATGCCCAGTTGCCGCCGCTCGCTCGCGCCTTAGGTGAGACGGCTTCGTCGACCAGTCCCGCGCGATTGATCCGCGGGCAGTTCTCGTTCGAAGAATGGCGGCGCTGGCGCAGGGAAGCGTGGCTGATGACCTTCCTACGGGATCCGAGGCGTCGAGTCATTTCTCAGTATTTTGCGCATCGACATCCAACTCCCTCCCAGCGACTGAGTGCGGTGATGACACCCGAATCACGCCGGATCATGAAATTCGCGCAGCGTTCCACTTTGGAACAATACATTCTATCGGAGGATCCGATGGTCGTTGCCCAACTGCGTGATGTGCAGACCCGAGCACTCTCGCGCCACAGTGACCCGGATCATCCCGATTTCGTCGACTCGGCAATCAGGAACCTCAAAACGGAGTTCCTTTTCTTTGGGGTTGTGGAGCTCTACGAGGCTTCCATTGGCCTCTTCCGAGCGCAGACGGGTTCGACACGACCCTACTGCTCGACCGCCCATCGCCGGTTCCGTTGTCCCGAAGAAGCCTTGCCGCTGAGCAACCGGGCCAATGCACGCCTGAAGGAACTCGTCCTGCACGATACGATGCTGTATCAATGTGCGATTGAGATCTTTCGCACACGATCTCGCGCAGTTCTTGAAATGCAGCGGCGGGCGGTAACTTATTCCGATGTGCCCGCGGCCTGAGGAATGACTCAGAAATGACTTCCTCGTTTAACCCGCAGCCGTCAGGCGAGGACAGAAGAAAAAGCGGAAGATCATCCTCGCCTGACGGCTGCGGGTTAAACGAATCGCCCCGAATCCTATTCGAAGATTCTGGAAAAACCACCACGCAAAAGCTGCACGACCTGCAGAGAGAGAGAGGTTTTGAAATGTGCTCTCGCTACGGGCGCGGTGGGACGAGCGTTGAATGCTGGAAACGTCGACCACCCAGCAGCGCGATCAGCCCAGCCAGGAAAAGGACGACAGAAGAGGGCTCGGGGATCGCCAGCACACGCGGAATGGGGCCGACTTCGTATCCACCGTCGCTTAAGGCGGTGACCAAATCGCCGGTACCGAATTCGGTGTCGCCGTTCCAGTCTCCTGTGGCCCAACCCGAATTCCCGGCCTGCAGATCTTCATACTCACCCGCTGCCAGGACTTCCACGAAGTCCGCCGTGTTGAATTGCCCATCCAGATTGGCGTCGCCAAAATAGGTCCACGCGAGCGTCTTCACCCAATAGATGCGATCGTTTTCGTCCACGAGCGAGTCGCCATTCACGTCAAACATGGGCTCGTCACTTCCATCGAGTACGGCCCGACTCAGAAGATCGATGTCTTCCGCATCGAGAGTACTGTTCTGGTTGAAATCACCCTGGATGGTCTTGTTCGCTCTCGCGAGAACGCCTCCCGCGATCTGAATCGTGATGGGAATGTTCAGTCCCTCCGTCTCGATCGTCGTTTCATATTCCAGATCAAAGTTCAGCAGCGATTGGATCTCGGAGCCCATGTCGATCAATTCAATGCCCAACAGATCCGCCGACACGGGAGCGACGGATGACAGATCGAATGGCTCGGGTTCGTTCTGTTGCAGGGTAAGCCAGACCTGACCCTCAAAGGCAAACAGGTTTCCAAGCTGATCAAACTTGCCGTTGATGACGTCGCCCGCCGGACCGGGTTCGATCAGCGTGACTTGCGTTTCACCCGGTCTCGCTTCGGCCTTGATCTGACCGAACAACAGCGAGAAATCTACCTGGTCATCCAACTCCAAGTAGATCTCCTTGATCTGCGCTTTTTGAAAGGGCGCGCTGATCGGTTCAATATAGACGGCGCCGCTACCGGAAAGGGAAGAGTCGTCCGTGGCTCGACCAACCAAGAGTCCGGCATCGATCGTTGCCGACACCGAGGAAGGGTCGGGATAGTTGCCGGACACGACCCTGTACGTTAAGTCGGCGGCGTTGACCGGGACGACGAACAGGATCGCGACCAAGAGCGACCCGCCGCACAAGATTCGATTTGCATGAGACATGACCGAGCTCCGTTCCGATGGGCCTGAAATCAGGTCCGGGCAAAAAGTGCCGACGAATCGACGTCGGGGAAACAGCATCACTGCGCCTACGGGTTTTCGTGGAGTAACCGGTCGGTTCGCTGCTCGGCTTCCGAGGTCTGCCGCGGCATTCGTAGGTCACGACCTCTTAGTTTAGTGGCAGTTGGAAGAATGGGCCAGGAAGTTCTCTAGGAGAAACGGCTCCGGCAACCGCGGATGTCAATCGAGAAGAGGAACCACGGATCGAACGGAACAAACGGATGCCCGCGGATCAGTCCGTGCCGATCCGTCCCTTCCGTCGAATCAGTGGTTGCTTCTCCTCCTTCCGTCCACCCTGAACGCGATTTCCTCTCGCTCGGTTCTTGATTCCACTGCCGTTGCCTGGACCGCCTGATCGAAGCCGCGGTGGATGTCGATCGGGTCGAACTCAGCGTCTTTCCGCGTCTCTCCGCGGCGATGCTCTCAGCATTTGCCCCCGATTCGAACTAGGCTTTGTCTCAAAACTGCACTGGCAGAGCCAGTGGCACACAAAACTAGCGGGTGCCACTGGCTCTGCCAGTGCTGCGGAAGAGTTCTGAGACAAAGCCTAGACAACCAGGGCGATGTTCTGGGCTCGGGTTCTCCACGGCGTCTAGCTGTCTTGGAAAAGGCACTGCGGGGACAGCCTCATGGCATTCGCTCGGAAACGCCGCCATCGACCGACGGCCACCAGAAGCGAGGAAAGAACCAGAAGGACGCCGCTCGGCTCCGGAACGGCGGGCACACTGGACACGGCACCGTTCTGCTCATAAAGACCGGTCTCGAGCGCCATCACCAAATCGCTGGCCGTGAATTCCCGATCTCCATTCCAGTCGCCCTGTGTCCAATCCGAATTCTGCGCGATGCCATCTTCGTACTGCCCAAATTGCAGGACCTGAACCAGGTCGGTCACGTCGAACCGACAGTCGCCCGACGCATCGCCGGGTAGGGCACGGCAGGTCAAGAGTTGCAGACCGTCTGCTTGATAATCTAGGAAACGAAACTGTCCAGCGGCTTGATGTCCCGATTCAAACGGCTGTCCATTCCAGGTCACGTGGTCGAATTCTTCCTCAAGAAGATTCGCAGAAATCAGTCGGGTTGATTGAAGCACGCCACGCGGATTTTCGGCTCCGTCTCCGTCTTCGTTTTCTTCGACGAGTGAAGCCGCGGCCAGGATCGCCAGTGTACCGCCCAGTGTCGCCTGTCCGGTAACCTGCAGCGGTGGTGCGGGTCGGTCTGGCAGTGAGGGCAGCAGGATTTCGAGAACGGCTTGCCCCTCCATCTGATAGGTGCCATCGATCTGGAACGGACTTTCTTCGTTGGGGAGGTCCAGCCGACCCGCATGATGGTGGAACTCCGACTGGACCGCGCCGATTCCCTCAAAGCGACCCCCGTAGAAACCCACATGATCGACCGTCAGCCTGCCGGGTACTTCCGATGCTTGCGGGTCGGACGGTTCCGTCATCCGCAATTCGCCGCCGTGCATTTCGAGGCGACTCGTTCCCGCCCCGGTGGTGATCTGACCGGCGACCTCGAGGATTCCGTCATCCAGTACGATATGCGACAGACTGGCGGGGGCCTGAGCCAACAACAGGCTGCCTTCGATCTGTAAGCTGCCACCACTCACACGCAGCACGTTTTCGATTGCGCCTCCGCGCAGCTCGGGAAGAAGCAGCAGATCTGAGCTGTTCGAACGCTGATTGAGTCCTTGGATCGCGAGGACATTCGTCCCCGGATGCAGCAATGATCGATCGGAGGTCAGATCGTAGTGCTCCGGCTGGACCGCCGCTTCGTCCGAACGATTTCGCGTCGAAGCGGAATTCCAGCGCACGGTGGTGGGGCTGTTGGCTGAGGCGATTCGCGTGCCATTGAGGTAAGCCACAAACCCATCATCGTACTGGATCCCAAGATCAAGGAACGCCAATTGCTCCGGGTCGGCAACTTCGAATTCGATTCGCGTATACAGGCTACTATTGCGACCGAACATCAGCGATTCGACATCCGTGGAAATCAAGCCGTCAAAATCCGTCGAACGATCAAAGCCAATGCCGGTTGCGCCCGTCATCCAGTCCTGATCGTCGAATTCGGGCGAAAACCAGGTCGATTCCTCCCGGTCATCGATCGGAAGGAGTAGACGAGCTGTTGCGCCGCTGGCAATCAGTGGACGTCCTCCCGATGCGATCCCCATGGTCAAATCGTTCCGGATTTTGAGTGAGCCGCGGTCGGCAATCTGCAATTCGTTCTGGCCGCCGGCCATGGTCAAAGAGCGGACGACTTGATTTGCTGCCGAAAGTCGGACTTGGGCGTTCGTCTGAATCGTGGTGTCCGAGTGGTTCGTCGGTCGCCAACCTTGTTCCCAATTCTCGTGTTCAATCCAGTCCGACGAATCATCCGAACTCCATGTGCGCTGGGTAATGACCTCGCCCGATCCCGATCCCCAAATCTCTTGGGCCGCGAGAATTTCGGGTTCGAATAGACGCCCGCGTCCCAGCCCGCTGATCATGTTCGCTCCACCCAGCGAACTGTTCATGATGGAATCGACACCTTCGATATGGTCAATTCCAATCGTGTGTCCCAATTCGTGGGTGACCGTGGTCAAGAAGAGCGATTCGGACCAAGTTCGATCGCTGCTATCCAGGTGAAGGTCGCTCGCCAATCCCCCAAAGCCGGGATAATAGGCGTGGGCCAGGACATTGCCCGTCAAATCATGATGCCCGATGCGGATCTGAGGATACGAACGCGACAAATACTGCTCATCGCTGACCGGCGGCCCGGAATCAACCTGTTCCACGAAGGTCAGCGGAACAACCTGAGACCAAAGCGACAGTCCTTCCTCCACCGCCAGTAACATCTCGTAAGGACTAAAACCGCTTGCACGATTGAGAGAGCCGTCGAACAGATTGCTGTAGCTGTACGTCATCGTCACGGCGGGACCCTCGGCCGCGCGA
Source organism: uncultured Pirellulaceae bacterium (assembly GCA_964522605.1). Taxonomy (GTDB): domain Bacteria; phylum Planctomycetota; class Planctomycetia; order Pirellulales; family Pirellulaceae; genus CAVZLD01. The sequence continues at coordinate 5,554 of CAZFWV010000214.1, read as the reverse complement.
CAAATCGCGGGGTGCAAAGGTCCCGAAACGACGAGCATCGCCAGGCCGAGCCAGCGAGTCCAATCGAGTCGACTCCGATGTGAATCTGCGGTCGTCAGGTACATGATCCCGTGATTCCTAACTTGATCAGTCCAGTCTATCTCCGGTGGAAAAACACGGGTAGGTCAATGCCGGTCGGGTCATCGCTTAATAGCCAACCGAAGGCGACGATTTCATCAACGGAAGCGATTTCGGAATGTTTCACGCATGAATCGTCGGTCGATTCCGATCGTGACTTGGCTTTAGGCCGTTGAAGAAGGGGGGGCAGTGCAGTTATCTTACTGAGGGAGGCGGAAGGACACCGCCACGATCTTGACAGCCGATTCACGGGGGGCTGTGTTCGGTCTGGGTCCATATGGCGCGAATATCTGACACGGCTGCGGAATGATTTCATCTGCGACACAAGGGGGAGCCAATCATGGAAATCATTATTAGTGAGACGTACGAGGCGATGAGCAAAGCGGCCGCACAGGTCGTCGCCCAGACACTGAATTCCAAACCGAATGCTGTTCTCGGTTTGGCGACAGGCAGCACGCCGGTCGGCCTGTATGAAGAACTGGTGCGCATGCACCGCGAAGAAGGCCTCGATTTCTCCCAGGTGACTTCGTTCAACCTCGATGAATACGTGGGACTCAAGCGAACGGATCCGCAAAGTTACCACTACTTCATGCACCACCACCTGTTCCAGCATATCAACATCCCGAAGCAGAATATCTACATTCCTTCGGGCACCACGGATAACTACGAGGCGTTCTGTTGCTGGTATGAACAACGAATCGTCGAATGCGGTGGGATCGACCTGCAAATCCTCGGAATTGGTTCCGACGGTCACATTGCGTTCAACGAACCTTCGAGTTCTCTGGGATCGCGAACGCGGATCAAGACGCTTGCCCGACAGACGATCCAGGACAATGCGCGCTTCTTTGAAAAGCCCGAAGATGTTCCGATCTATGCAATCACCATGGGCGTTGGCACGATTCTCGAGGCACGGCGGATCGTGTTGCTCGCCAGCGGCGAGAGTAAGTCCGAGGCCATTGCTGCCGCGATCGAAGGCCCGGTCACCAGCATGATCACGGCCAGTGCTCTCCAGTTGCATTCGGATACGATCTGCTACCTGGATCGTGCTGCCGCTGCGGATCTGAAGAATGTCGATTACTACGACTGGATTCAGGCAAAGCGACCGGGCGCGCCCGCGATCATTCCCGGGCCTCACTTCGGTCGTCCTCGAGTGCCGAGTCATCAGCGGCAGATCTGATCGCGTTCCAAGCGAGGCCCATCCTCCTGCTTTCGGCAACTCATCTGTTCGAGTTGCCGACGGGGCCGGCTGCGTTGCGGTGCAATGCCGCGCGAGGTCCTCGTCCGCAGGCTCGGAGGCTGTCCTTCGTGCAGCGACCCGCCTTTCATTCCCGACTGAGGAACGCTGCGATTATCCCGCCAACGCCGTGACTCGACGAGAGTCACGGCGAACGGATCGGTCGCTCTCCGCAATGCTCGATCGTTCGTCGAATTGATTCTCGAGGTCATGCAGGTCGGCAACGACGTCCTGGTAGCGACCATGCAGGTCCCAGGCGATCCAACCAAGGTAGACGTTGAAGCCGAGCGATCCAAACAGGCCGAGCATCGCCAGAAGCAGCGGCCACCAGCGGTCGCCGGAGGCGTTTTGGGCTTGAGTCTTGGTTTCCGCCGTAGATTGGGCGTCATCCAGCCCGGATCCGGAGGGCGAGCCAACCGTGTTGGTCGGCAACTGGGAGGGCAGGGGCTGCGTGGGGAATTGGCCGTCCGCCGAGTTGCCGAAGTCAACGTTGTTGGGGGGCTGCAGGGGCGGAGGTTCAGGAACCGTAACCCGGGGTGCGGTCACGAAAGTCTTGTTCTGATAGCTCGCGGTGCGATCCAAATCGTTTCCCGATCCCGCATTTTCATACAGGATCTCGCGACCACCGGTCCCCATCCCTGGCGCTGGACGATTCGTGTAGCTGTTTCCACCCGGTGGCAAAATGTCGCCTCGTTCCCCCCGTGGGATCGACCCCGGATTCGCCCCGTATTCGGGCGGCAAGACTCCGTTCTGATTCGTGGCCGATGGGAAACCCACGGCGCTCCGTGGCGCGACGACGGGCGGAGGCGTCGGCGGGTATTCGGCGCCGCTCGCCTGTCGCATCTGGCCGGAGGCGTTCGAGGGACCCGCCGCCGGCGTTCGGCTGACAGGATTGGCCAGTGCATCCTGGATTTGTGTCCACCAGGATCCTCCGCCTCCTCCCGGAGGCGTCGTCGTGGTCGGCGCCATCACGGACGGTGGCATGCTGGACGAACTAGCTGAAGACGGAAAGGAGGGACCCGGAGCGTAATCGGGCACAATCGGCGCCGCGGTCGGCTGGCCCGCCGCTGTGGGATTGGTTCCCGGAAAGGGCCGATTATTTGGCGATTCGTAAGGACTTACCGTCGGTCCACCAGTCGACCACCCCGATTGCTCGGGGGTGACCGTACAAATCACTAGGAGTGCCATCCAGGCCATGCGAAGAGCTCCTTCCGTCGAGATCTGCTTGCTTCGGCCGCATCGTACAAGCTGATAGCTCTTCGTGTAAATACAGCTTTCCCTCTCACACCGCTTTCGTTTCGACACCCTCAGCACCGGCCGCGTCAATCTCGGCTAATTCCTGATTCAGGATCGTCAGAAGCGCTTGGAGAAACGACACAACCATCGGCCCGACGAGAATTCCAATTGCGCCCAAGGCCTGCACACCGCCCAGGACGCTGAGTAGTCCCAGCAGGGGGTGAAGCTTGGATTTCCCTGCCAATACGTACGGCTTGACGATGTTGTCGACCATCGAGATCACGATCATGCCGTACAGGAGCAGACCGATTGCGGCCACATACTTTTGATCGACAAGCGCCAGCCACAAGCAGGCAGGCAACCAGACCGCCGCGGCTCCGACAAACGGGACCATGGCGAGCACCATGGTCAGAAACATCAACATGAAGACGGATTCGAACCCGGCCAGGTAGTAGGCCGGAGCCGCCAGGATTCCCTGCGCGACGGCGGACAACAGCGTTGCCAGAACGACGGCTCGACTGATGTCACTAAACTGTCCCAGCAATTGCTCTTCATGGCGATCATCCAACGGGGAAAGCCACATCAGCGACCGAATCATGGACGGGCCGTCTTTCAGGAAATAGAAGAGCGCGATACTCATGATCGCCAGATCAACAGCCCAGCGTCCCAAAACGGCGGTGGCTTGACCCGCGACCGAAGGCAGCCAACCGCTCAGTTGCTGTTCGATCGTGCGAAACCATGTTTGCAGTTTTTTGGAGCTGGGGTTGGCCAAGTCTCGGAGCCAGGACCAGATCGGCCCTCCGAGCAGGTCGATGCGGAAGGCGTTGTATGCGGGCTTGAGGCTCGCATACTGCAGACGCAGGCGGTCCAAATCCAGCGACTCGGCCATTTCCTCTTCCGATTCTTCTTCCGTCTCGCCGGCCGGCCGGTTCGCAGTCCGCGTTTCCTCCGTCGTTGCGTTTTTCAAGTAGGCTTTGAAATGTTCCAGGGTTGCGCGGACTTCGGCGAGTTCTTGAAAGGCGTCGTTTTCCCTTTCTCGGAGCACTCGTTGCACGCACCGCTGGTGTAATCCATCCAAATCCCGGTCGGGGGGAGACTGTTCGACCTCTTCCCGTACCGTCTGGAGTCGATCTTCAAATGCGACGACGTGATCGTGGAGCTGCTCGACGTTCTCGCGCAATTCGGGCGTGATTTCGTCTGCCGGTGGTAGTTCGTCCGGCAGGTTAGCAAGCAGCGACTCCAGTTCCTGAATCGCCATCATGTTCCCGTCTGCCCCGGGGTACGTTTCGAAGGGCAGATTCAGACGAGCCGCTGCCCGGACATCGGCGAGCTTCAATTCTGCCCGTTCGAGGAAGTCACTGCGGACGGCATCCAAGCCTTCGTGAACTGCCAGGGCAATCACGCCGATCAGCGGCAACAAGACGGTCGCCAGAACGATGAGCGTCGTCAGCAACGCGGCCAGCTGTTCATGTTTCGGCAGTTTCTGCAGCATCCAATCTTGCAGTGGTCGAAAGATGATCGTGAGCACGACCGCAAGGAACAAGGGCAGTATAAAACCCGACATGACGCGATAGAGCAAGTAGCCGGTTGCCCCGATAACGAGTAACAACACGAAGAGTGAAACCCATCGCGACATGACAAAAGCCCTTTCGCACCATTCTCCAGCGCAGACGGTCGGGAGTCCACGAGACGGGACGAGGATGAAATCTCGCCCGCTAGCGAGCCTTCGACTTGTAGCGAATGGCTCCAGCGAGCACAATACCCCGCGCCGCCACGTCGGCTCAATGCCTCGCCTTCTTTTCCGGGAGATTTCTGATTGAATACATCGGTTCCCACGAAACGTCGCTGGGTTCTGTGGCTGAAGTGGGCGATTGTCGTGACGGTTACCGTCTTCGTTGTTCGGGCAGTCGTCTCCGCCCGGGACCAGCTTCGCCAGGAAGGTGGATTCTCGCTGCGCCAGTTGCACTGGTCCTGGCTCATGGGTTCCGCCGTGCTCTATCTATCGGGGCTGCTCCCGATGGGACTGTACTGGCATCGCTTGTTGCGTGCCATGGGCCAGCGTCCTCGTTTACGCGACACGCTGCGGGCCTACTACGCAGGCCACCTTGGGAAGTATGTCCCCGGCAAGGCCATGGTGGTGGTGATTCGGACAGCGCTGCTCAATCAGAGTCAGGTCGAACCGGCTGTTGCCGCCGTGAGTGTCTTCGCGGAGACGTTGACGATGATGACGGTTGGCGCCTGCCTGGCGGCACTGATTCTAAGTATCTTTTTCGCGTCGCATGTCGGATTACTCCTGCTGGCGATTGTGCTGATGTTGTTGTCGGGCGTTCCGACTTGGCCCCCCGTTTTTCGGTTTCTCGTGCGAAAATTTCGCGTCAGTGTCCTTCGGCCCAGTGTGGAATCCGCCCTCGAAGGTTTTACCTGGCGCATCATGTTTCTGGGTTGGATCGCAAACGCCTTCGGCTGGGCGATCCTCGGGCTGAGTTATTGGGCCGTGTTGCGCTCCATGCCGATCGACCTGCCGCCGAATTCCTGGTACGAGTTATGGCCGCGTCTGACGGCTTCCGTCAGCTTGGCGGTGGTCGCCGGATTCCTATCTCTGCTGCCCGGAGGTCTCGGGGTGCGCGAGCTGGTGCTGGACGAACTGATGACGGAGCCCTTTGGATCGATCGTTGCCCTGCTTTCCGCCGTTCTGCTGCGATTTGTCTGGCTGCTGGCGGAGCTAGGGGTTTCAGTTATTCTATATATTGAGTCGAAAATGCGGCATTCCTCGCCCTGAGAGGCCGTGCCGCTTAGAAGTGTTGGTTTTTCGGGAGTCTCCGAACAAGTCGCCACTGGGAGGATTTGGTAACTCCCTTCGAACCAACAATAAAAAAACTGCACGACCTTCTCCCGGGAGGGTGTGGTGACGTTTTCCATTCCATCAACTAACAAACCGCACGACCTGCGGACCGCCATCGAAAGTCG
>CAZFWV010000213.1:0-12264 GCA_964522605.1 uncultured Pirellulaceae bacterium | reverse complement strand
GTTTCGCGTTTCTTGAGCATTGCCTCCCCCGGTGACAACTGATAGACGTTTTCGCGGCCAAATACGGGCGCGAACTCCATCGCAGCCAATGTATTCAAATCATCGTTCGGGGTCACCGCGAGTAATCGGCCGATCCCCGCCAGATCGATCTCTTCCATGTACTCGGACACGATACTCGCACACTGACTTGGCAAGCCCGCCATCGTCGCGGCGGCAACATGGCGGTAGTTCGTATCCACCATCAGAACCGGGATTCCTTCCTGATGCAGAACTTTCGCCAAGGATCGAACCCAATCCGCCGCTCCCGCAAAGAGGATCCCTTGGGGATTCTTGCCGGCTAGTCCGAGCCATCTTGCCAAGGGCGCGGAAACGGGACCGTAGAACGCCACGGTTCCCACAATCACCAGAAAGGTCAACGGCACGATCTTCTCGGGTCCAACCAACCCCGCGGAGTCCGGGAATTGCTGACTGAAATGAGTCACTTCGAGGGCGAAGACCGAAGAGACTGCGGCGGCAACGATCCCGCGCGGGGCGAGGAACGCAAGAAACGTGCGTTCTTGCCACGAAAGGTCGCTGCCCCAGGTCGCGAAGAATACGGACAACGGCCGGACGACAAAAATCAACACAACCAGAAACAGGACACCGCCGCCGCCCAACTGGAACAGATCCTCGATACGAATCCGCGCGGCCAAGACGATGAAGAGGCACGAGATCAGCAGCACGCGCAGGTTCTCTTTGAACTCCAGCACGTGACGGACCGGAACCTGACGCTGATTGGCCAGAGCGATCCCCAATACCGTCACTGTCACCAGCCCGGCCTCGGGTGCCAGTTCATGCGATAAGGCATACATCCCGGTCGCCGCCGCAAGAAACACCGGACTGTGCAGAAAATCGGGGATCCAGTATCTCCGCAGCCAGCGCACGAGAATGAAGGCGGTGAGCAGCCCGAGCCCGACGCCCACGGCCAGGATGCGAACCAACGTAAACAGGGAGCCCGACGTCCGACCAATCACCACGGCGTCGAAGACGACCGCTGCCGCGACGGCGCCAATCGGATCGATCACGATGCCCTCCCATTGCAGGATCGAACCGATCCGTCGCGAGGGACGCACGTGACGTAACAACGGACCAATCACCGTGGGTCCGGTGACAACGAGGATTGCTCCGGTCAAGGCGGAGACGTAGGGGCCCATTCCGACCAACAGGTAGGCGGCCAGACTACTCAGAACCCAGGTAATCAGCGCGCCGAGTGTCACGAGGCGCAAGACGACTTTTCCTGCATCGCCGAGCGCATTGATGCGCAGCGTCAAACCTCCCTCAAACAGGATCACCGCAACCGCCAACGAGACGGTGGGGAAGAGCAGCTGGGAGGGAATCAACTCGTCGGTAATCGTCCCGCCCGCAATCTGCGGATCGTCGCCGTACACATAGCCCAGCAGAAAACCAGAACCTAGCAGCAACAGAATGGAAGGCAGCTGTAAACGCCACGCTAACCATTGCGCCGTGATTCCGAGCACCAGAACCAGGCTGAAGAAAACGAGCGGTTGTACGGCGGTCTCCGCGTGCATCGAGATCACGCCAGTCGCAAGAGCTTTGAGACGCGGCCGGTTGCCACCCATTCGGCCACATAGATATTGCCCTGGTTGTCAAAGCACGCGTCATGCGGATGGACAAAGCGGCCCGGTTCCCAACGACTCGGATCACTGCGGATGGCAAACCGTTCGTCGTTGCGGATGCGCGAAGAATCATCGCCTAACCGTGCAACGATACGATTCTCACCATCCAAAATCGAGACTCGGCCATAGAGTTCGGGGACCAGCAGCAGTTGCTCACGTCGATCCAGATTCGCGGGCAAACCAAACCCGGTTAGGGTGCGTTGGTGTTTTCCGTCGAGCGTCAGCCATTGCAGTGTGTGATGTGCCCGGTCGGCAACGACGATCTGAGGCTCAGCAGGCGTCCGATCATCGACCCAGATTCCGTGCGGGGTATCGAACGTGCCTTCGCCGGGCCCCGGGCCACCAAAACACGACTTCCATTGCCCCTCGCGATCATATCGATGAATGAAGTACGAACCGTAGCCGTCGGCCAGCAGGAAATCGCCATCGGGCAGAAATGCGAAGTTTGTCGGCAGGAACCGATCGCGCCCCCAGATCTTCTGGGGATTCGTATCCTCCCCCGCGGCATAAAGATTCGACTCCATGGGAGCCCACCGCTGCCACACCGTTTCACCCTGCAGATCCAGCTTGGCGAACGACTTCACTTGCTGATAGGCGCACACATACAAAAATTGTTCGCTCCCTTCTTCACGCACTTCCAACCCGTGGCCCCCGCCCTGAAACTGGCTGCCGAACGAGCGGACGTAACGCCCCTCGGGATCGAACACGAAGATGGAAGGATGATCTTTCCTGTCTGCATGCCCCTCATGAATCACATAAACAAACCCATCGCGATCGACGGCCACGTTGTGCGTTGTCTGCCACGTGAAACGATCCGGCAATTGTGCCCAATCATGGAGCACCCGATACCGGAAGTCCCCCTCTCCCACGATGATCTCAGAATCGGTCTTACTCGCGGTGTGCGCAGCGGGAGCCGCCCAGGTCGATACGGCCCCCGCCGCCGTGGCTGCGAGAAACCCCCGACGCGATACGTGGCGTACCGATTGCGACGAGGAAAAATGGCTGGACATGGCGTCCTGTAATCTCCGCAATTGCCTATTCCGAAAACGCCGCGTCGAACTGCACGTCGCTGGGCGTGAATCCCATCTTCTCACGCACGAAGGCACACGCTTCTTGGGCGCCGAATTCGCGTTGCATCCCGCAATCTTCCCATTCGACGGAAAGCGGACCGTCGTAACCGATCTGATTCAACGCGCGGGCGATCTCTTCAAAGTTCACCGTACCACGACCCGGCGAACGAAAATCCCAGCCGCGACGTGGATCACCGAAGTTCAGATGACTGGCAATGATGCCGCTCTTTCCATCAAGCGTCACAATGGAATCCTTCACGTGCACGTGATAGATCCGATCAGGAAACGCTCGAATGAACTGCACCGGATCCACGCCCTGCCAGTGCAGATGACTCGGATCGAAGTTGAAACCGAATTCTTCCCGGTAATCGACAGCCTTCAAGGCCATCTCGGCCGTGTAGATGTCGAATGCGATCTCGGTGGGATGAACTTCCAGTGCAAACCGTACGCCACATTCAGCAAACACATCCAAGATCGGATTGAAGCGATCGGCGAACAACTTGAATCCATCATCGATCATCGACTGGGGCACCGGTGGAAAGGAGTAGTTGAGGTGCCAGATGCTTGAACCGGTGAAACCATTGACGACACCGACACCGAATTTCTTCGCCGCCCGGGCGGTGTTCTTCATTTCCTCGATCGCGCGCTGATTGACCCCCGCCGGGTCACCGTCCCCCCAAACGTACTCCGGCACAATCACTTTGTGCCGCTCGTCGATCGGATCACAGACGGCCTGCCCGACCAGATGGGCACTGATCGCGTGGCACTGCAATCCGTATTTCTCCAGCAATTCGCGTTTCCGTCGGCAATAGCTGTCATCCGCCAAGGCCTTGTCCACCTCAAAGTGATCGCCCCAGCAAGCCAACTCGATGCCATCGTAGCCGGAATCTCTCGTCTTCCGACACATGTCTTCGATGGGCAGGTCGGCCCACTGCCCCGTGAAGAGGGTGACCAGTCGACTCATAACAGTCTCCTTGAATTGAGAGGCGATGATGATGAAGCCGCTATTTTGTCGACCAGGAGGCTCCTTCGCAACCTGACGGAGGCGGAAAATCGGAACGGAAGTCGGGGACCGGAGAAAGGTACGCAAAGCAATCCAGATCCGGTCACAATCCGGTGCAGAAGACGATTCCACAAGCAGGAGCGGGCCGGACGGAGGGAATGGCCTGCCCCGCATGATGATGCATAATTAGATTAGAGCGCATTTCAGAACCTGAGCCGACGGCGCTAGCCGCGGGCCAATTCTCCATGCGACTCGGCAAATCGTGGCCCGCGGCTAGCGCCGTCGGCTCACAAAATCAGTCCGTAACGGTCTTGAAACCACTTGTAGAATCGACACGCCCCGTGAACAGTACAACTACTCGCTCGCTTTCCGCCACTCTCTTCGTTGCCTTCTGGACCTTGGTACCCGTGGCCCGGTGTCATTCCGCCGAGAACGCCGCCGTTTACCTCGAGGTGGCCACCGAAGCGGGACTGTCGCTGGAAGCTCCGTCGAATTGGCTGCGCGCCCTTCAACAATTGCCCTTCGAATCCTTGCGGATCCGCACGGCACGCGGGGGCGATGCACCGCGTGTTGAGACGCGTGGTCGTGGAGCGACGACCTCGTACCACGTGCTGGGAATCCTCCGAACCGACAATCAACTCTATCTGCCGGGTGGCAAATTCCGGTTGCAGGACCACGCCGGCCTGCAGCGCTGGCTGAGTGATCTGGCCACCGGCTCGGCTGCGAACCGAGACGAGCGCAGTTCCAACGAATTCGGTCTGAGTGATAAGGCGCTGATCGACGTTTTCGATCGACTCGCCGTGCGTGTGCGGCAGCCCACGAAGGACCAATCTCCGTCGCGCGTGATTCAACAGATTGGTCGCGACCTGACCCTGCCGCTCCAAATCGACCGCACCGTCGACAACCGGCTGCGTTCCGGCGAGCGTGTGGTCGATGAACTGTCGGGCTTGACTTCTGGTACGGCGCTTGCCGCCGTGCTGCGCCCGCTGGGACTGGCTCTGGTTCCGAAGGATTCCGCTGGAACGGTTCGCCTGGAAGTCACGTCGGCGCGGACAACGGAGCACGCTTGGCCGGTCGGCTGGAAAACAGAGAAGCCACCCCGAGACGTGTTACCGAAGCTGTTCGAGTTCCTGGAAGTCGAAATCGCCAAGACACCTTTGGACCAAGCCCTGGCGGCGCTGCAGGCTCGACTGCAGGTTCCGTTTCTCGTGGACCACAACGCGCTCGCTCGCCAACAGATCGACTTGAAACAGATCCAGGTCAATTTTCCGGCGAAACGGAGTTTCTATCAGCGAATCCTGGATCGGGCACTGTACCAGGCGCGTCTGGAAGCCGAATTGCGCGTCGACGAAGCGGAACAGCCGTTTCTTTGGATCTCGACGATCCAGGTCGGGAACCGCGATTAACGCCGCAGTGCTTAAGGGAGCAGTTCTTCCAGCTGCTTCACGAGCTGCTCGAAGTACCGCAGCGCAGTATTGACCGGTTTGGGACTCTCCATATCGACTCCCGCATCCCGCAACAGATCGAGTGGATCCTTTGAACACCCCGCCTCGAGAAAACTCAGATACTGCTGCAGCTCGGTACGACCACCACGCAGAACGCGCTGGCTGAGCGCGATCGCAGCCGACAAGCCGGTTGCGTATTTATAGACATAGAACGCCCGATAGAAGTGCGGTATGCGCAAACATTCCAATGACAACTGCGGGTCGAGCGTGAATTCTGTTCCGAAGTATTTCTCCAGCAACCCACGATAGACGTCCTTGAACGCCTCCAGCGTCAGTGGCTCCCCCGCCTCCGCCATTTCGTGGGTGATCTTTTCAAACTCGGCAAACATCGTCTGACGAAAAATCGTCCCGCGAATGTCGTCGATCTCCCGCGCAATCAGGTAGGCTCGCCAGCGATCGTCGGATGAGTTCTCCAGCAGATGGTGGCTGAGCAATTCTTCGTTGAAGGTGCTGGCAACTTCTGCGACAAAGATCGTGTAGTTGTAGTACTGAAAGGACTGCGTCTTTGCCGAATAGTAGCTGTGCATCGAATGCCCAGCTTCATGGGCCAGAGTGAACACATCATTCAGGACCGTGGGCTGATAGTTCATTAAGATGTACGGATCGCCATCAAAGGAACCACAACTGAAGGCACCGCTCTGTTTCCCCTGGTTCGGATAGCGGTCACACCAGCGCCCATTCAGACCTGCTTCCAACACACCGCAATAGTCACTCCCGAGGGGCTCCAGCGCCCGGAGCACCGTCTGGACTGCCTGAGGCCAGCTGTAATCGGTTTCCAGACCGCGAAGAATCGGTACGTACGTATCGTAATGGTGAATCTGGCGAAGCTTGAGCTTCCGGCGCCGCAGGTCATAGTAGCGGTGGAGCGAAGGAAGGTGTCGGTGTACCGCAGCAATCAGCTTGTTGTAGACCGTCGGTGGAACTTGGTCGGGAAACAAGGCGGCGGCTAACGAGCTTTCGTAGTTGCGCGCCCGAGCATAATAGACGTCGGCCTGGATCGAGCCGCTCAAGGTGGCAGCGAACGTATTCTCGTGGGCTTCGAACTGCTGATAGTACTGATGGAACGCCTGCCGTCGGACCGACCGTCGCGGAGAAATCAGCAATTGCGAAAAGGTGGCATTGCTCAACTCGACCTGTTCACCTTTTTCGTTTTCCACGACCCCGAATTTCAGATCCGCATCCAACAACTGACGAAACGCACGACTGGCCGCCTGCGACATCTCACTCTGCATCGCCAGTAATTGCTCTTCGCGTTTCCCGAGCGTGTGCGGTTTGTAGCGCAACAGGCGTTCGAGAATCAGTCGGAAAGGCTTGATCTCCGGCGCTTTCAGCAGTTCCTGGAGTCGCTCTTCGGGCAACTCCAGGATCTCGGGCCGGATAAAGCTGGCTGCCTCCGCAGCACGCGCCGCAACATGCTGGTACTGGCCCATCATTCGCTGCGACTGGCTGTTCGTCTGATCTTCAGCCGTTTTCAAGAAGGCGTATGTGCCCACCCGTTCGGCCAGCCGGTCGTAGTCCGAGTCGAACTGCAGACAGGAAGCCAGTTGCGCTGGACTGTCTCCCAATGTGCCGCGAAACTCTTCGAAACGGGGGGTTTGATCTTTGAGCCGCTTCAGGTCGCGTTGCCAGTCGTCTTCCGACGCATACAGGCTGCCCAGATCCCAGGTGTCGGCTACCTTGACGCGTCCCCGCGGCGGCAGCCGCTTCACTTTGCTCATCGATCTCCTCACCACTGAATGACCGCCGTACCCCAGGCCAGTCCGGCGCCAAAGCCGCACAGCAGCAGCTTGTCGCCCCGTTCGATCTGCCCCGAGCGACAGGCCTCGTCCAGTCCGAGTGGGATACTGGCGGCAGAAGTATTCCCGTAGCGGTCGAGGTTGACGAGCAGTCGACTGCGAGGAATTCCGGCCGCCTCGGCTGCCGCTTCCATAATCCGCAGATTCGCTTGGTGCAAGATAACCAAGCGAAGCTCGTCCATCGTTAGCTGTGCAAACCCGAGCACATCCGCGATCGTATCCGCGAGCAATCGCACGGCCCACTTGAAGACGGGGCGTCCATCCATGTGAATGTACTGCTGCCCGGCGGAGATCCGCTGTGGAGTCAATGGGGCCCGCGATCCTCCGGCCGGAATCGCTAACAGATCCGCTCCCTCCCCTTCGGACCCGAGCGTAAACGCCAGCAGCCCCTGGTCGTCTTCTCCACTGCCCAGCAAGACCGCGCCGGCCCCGTCGCCAAACAACGGATAGGTCTTCGGATCCGCTGGATTGACGATCCGCGTGTTCGTATCGGCACCGACCACCAGAACCTGTCGACACGCCCCCGTCTTGATGAATTGCGCGCCCGTGATCAGGGCGTACATGAACCCCGCACAGGCGGCGTTCACATCCATCGCCCCGGCCCGCAGTCCCAGCCGTTGCTGTAACAGGCAAGCCGTGGACGGAACCGGCTGATCCGGGGTCATCGTCGCAACCAGAACCAGATCGACTTCCGAACCATCCGTTTCGGCCGCCTGCAGACAATTTCGCGCCGCCTGAACCGCCATGTCGCCCGTCGCAATCGTCGACGGAGCGCGCCGACGCTCCTGGATCCCGGTCCGCTGAACGATCCAGTCGGAATCGTAACCCAACCGGGCCAGGTCGGCGTTCGTCACGACCTCCTGGGGCACGTGGCTACCGGTTCCAAGCCATGCCACTCCGGTCAGGGAACCAAGTCCACTCCGCTGCGAAAACACGTCGGTCCGGACCTGCGGCAGACCGTCGGCTTGTTCGGTGACAGATTTGGTGACAGATGTAGAGCTCATGACCTAACCGTGCGCAATCAGTGGGTTCCCGTCGCGGAATATAACAAAAGGCACGCCCAACGTCAGACCTCCAATTCTGCTGCTGATCGGACTTCCCGCAAAAAAGACCGGCTGGAGTCCCTAAAACCGTATCTCATGGCACAACTTCTTCCGGAATCTCAACCCAGCCATCACCCTCGGAGGATCGTAAGACCGCATCCGCCACAATTTGAGCCGTCAACCCGTCAAGAAAGCTGGGAACCGCCGGCCGCCCTTCGAGAATCGCCGAGTGAAACTCCCACACGATGTCATAACGAAAGACGATGGATCGATCGGGATCCTCCAGACTGCGTGGACTTCCGGGCGGTCGCAAGAGCTGTTCCGGCACGGGGACGCGTTCCAAATCCCCCTTGTGGCGCCCCAGGAGAATCTCGTTCGGCTCATGCAGCCGATAGACGGCCGTCGCCTCAGAACCATTGACTTCGGCCCATTCATGACCGATCCCCCGCACATGGTACCCCTTGGCAACCGTCGTCCCCTCCCAGACCCCCACCGCTCCGCCGCGAAAACGCCCCACAATTGCCGACCAGTCATCGACTTCCGACGGCGGGCATTCCTCGCCGTCCGCCGTCCGCGTTCGGGGGGCAAACTGCGCCACCGCCCCAAAAACACGCTCGATCGGACCGAGCAAGTCCTGGGCAAAATCAATCCGGTGAATCGTCATGTCGTACAGATCTCCCGCCCCAGCCCGGTCCCGATACTGGCGCCATCCCCAACTCGTCTCGGGTAGATCCAAAAACCTTTGACTTCGAAAATGGCGAGGGACCCCCAGGTTTCCCGCCCGAACTAACTCACGGAGGTATTTCATTGCGGGTGGAAAGCGATAGGTAAAGGCCGTCATGTGCACAACGCCCGCATCGCGCGCCGCGTGATACATTGAACGCACCTGTTCCGCATTCAGACCGAGCGGTTTCTCACAGAGGACGTGCCGTCCTCGCTGTACGGCAGCGGAAACGATCGGTTCATGCAGACAGTTCGGTGTCGCCACGATCACGGCATCCAAGTCAACCTGATCAAGCAACTCAACGTAGTCTTCGTAGACCTGACTAACCCCCCATTCTTTCCGGCGTTGTTCCAGCAGTCCCGGATTCGCATCGCAAATTGCGATCAATTCGGCGCGTGGATCGCACTGGACACCGGGAAAATACTGCAGTTGGCTGACGCCCCCCACTCCGATGATGGCCGTTTTCAGTTTTCTGTTCGACATGATTCACCTTGGTCAGTCGTGTCAGAGCTTCTTGACCTCTCTTGGCCAAACCCCGGAATTCGCGCAGCCTTCGAAGACTCACGGATAGCTACAGGCGACACTTCGCCGCGCGCAGATTACAGAAATCCGTTGCTCAACCCCCGAGAAGGGGTGTCCGACCCACTCGCAGCTCGGTAAATTCAACGTATGAGAGCCGGATGCGGCAGGGAACTCTAAGAGTCTACCCGGGATCGTCGGCTGACACGAGGTTGCCAGCACGAATTCCGGAGTGCTCGCTTCTGGGGGGTTGGACATCTCCGCCGTCTGGATGGAGTGTTATTCATACCAGGATGTAACCTTTTTGTGTGACGTATGTGTCTACTGGCAGTTCAGTATCGCCTCGTGCCTGAGGCCCCGGTGCTGGTGGCCGCGAACCGCGAGGAATTCTACGAACGTCCATCTCAACCTCCCTCGATCCAATCGGGGAAGCCGCGTGTGCTGTGTGGGATCGACACACAGGCGGGGGGCACGTGGTTGGGAATCAATCAACACGGCCTGGTGATTGCCGTATGCAATCGCCGTCGAAGTACGCCAACGTTTCCGTCACGCTCCCGGGGAGTCCTCTGTCGTGAATTGCTGAAATCCGACTCCGCGGTGCATGCGCGCGACGTGGCGATGGAGGAGTTGTCAAGCGGAAAGTACGACGGAGCGAATTTCGTTTGCGTCGATGCCGAGAGTGGCTGGACAGTCCACGGTGGCGACGAGATTGACGCGGTCGAGATGCACGAGGGATTGAATATCATCGCCAACGGCGATTTAAATGATCCCCGGGATGCCCGAGTCGAAATGGCGCGTCGACTGTTAACGCTGCACACGCTGGATTCGCCAGTAAAATTCCTGGCCGTCGCAAGCAAGGTTTTCGCCCGTGCTCCTTCTCCCCCGGGGCGTCCGAGCATCGTCATGCGGGCGCGAGATCGAGGAACCGTGAGTTCCACCTTGATTTCCCTTGGCAAGAAACCGCGCGACGCGATCTATCAGTATGCCGATGGTCCACCGGACCGGGCACGTTATGAAGATTTCTCACCGCTGCTGCGCGATATTCTGAGTCGCGGGTTGCGCGAGGCGAAAAGTCGGGCCAAGACCTGAGACCGGTGCGAGATCGTCTTCGGCAGTCGCTTGAGCGAGAGGACGGAGCGCGCCGCGTCTCTCGCTGGCTGGCGCATCGAAGTTGCTCGTTTCGTCAGTTCGTAGCCGAATTCGTGAGAATTCGGAGGCTTTGTTGGTAGGTCCCCTGCTCGAGACTTCCGAATTCTCACGAATTCGGCTACGTGCAACTTCAAGACGGGCGATTCGGGTTTCACATCCACGACCTGTCCCCCGTACCCGGCTGTCGATCGTATTCGTTTCGATTGATGGATTGCCGGCTGGGGTGTTGTTCGTAGAGCAGCCAGTTCCCTCGTTTTCCCACCTGTCGAATGGCTCCCGTTTCGCGCAGGCTGTAGGCGACCTGACGGGCAAACCAGGGCGCGATTTGCAGCGCGTCGGCCAGTTGTTGTGTTTGGAAGGGTGAGGGAAGTCCTGTGGGAAGCACGGTGGCCAGATCGTCGGGTGTGGAGAACTGGTGGATCGACGAGATCTCCAGCAACTTCTGATCTTCGACCTCGTGATCCCGTTCACGTCGCCAACGACGACGACCGTGTCCCGGGTAGCGCCATTCTTCGATCGCAACCAGAGGCACTTCCAGCATTAAGTTCGGGTGGGGAAAGACTCGGATGAAGTGCACGAGATCGTGAAACAGTTCCAGCAGATTCCCTTGTTTGGGACTCATCCGGCGATCGACGACCCGTCGCCCTGGCCCTGCACGCTTCACCAGACGCTTGCGGAGGACAATCGGTTTGACGACGCGAACTCGATGCTGCTCCAGTAGTTTTTGGATCTTCCTTCGTATGGCGGCCAGCGACCCGTGTTGGATCTCGATCAGTTCTTCATCCCGCACGACGTCGATACGGAACCGGCCGAGCCGGACTTCGGTTTCTTCGTCCGAGCGAGCGTAGTATGACTTCAGTTGGCGATGAAGTGACGTCTCCATGTCAATCCACTGGATGCTGAATCCCGGCTCTGGTGCTGTACCCGGTCTCGGAATTAGGGTGCCACTGGCTCTGCCAGTGCGACGATTGTTGGTGCCACTGGCTCTGCCAGTGTGACGATTGTTGGTGCCACTGGCTCTGCCAGTGCGACGATTGTTCAAGTCAGCAAGCTCTGGCACTGGCGTAGCCAGCGGCACCCAACCCGAAACCCAAGCCTTGACATCGCACGAGACTCAGCCAGACGATCCGATGCCGAAGTCACGAATGGTCAGCAGCGTCTTGAGCGGAACGCCAATCTGATTGAATGCCTCGGCACCGCCTTCCAACCGATCAATAATCGCGAGGGCTCCGACGACGTGGAGTCCGAAGTCTCGCGCCTGCTCGATAGCCGCCAGGGCACTTCCGCCTGTCGTGATTACATCCTCGACGACGACAACGCGGTCACCGGGCACGACCGGCCCTTCGACTCGGCGACCCTTTCCGTGCCCTTTGGCCTCCTTACGAACGATGAAGCCTTTCAGGTGCCGTCCGGACTGCCCGGCAAGCGTGATGATTGCGGCGGTGATCGGATCGGCGCCAATCGCCATGCCCCCAACGGCATCGGGAAACGATTCAGACAACAAGTCCAGCATCCCGGCCGCGATCAGGTTGGCTCCGCGCGAATCGAGTGTTACCTTGCGGCAGTCGAGATAGAAGGATGCCTTCTTCCCGGACGCAAGCGTAAATTCGCCGAATTCAAGTGCCTGTTCACGAATCAAGTCCATCAATGCTTGCTGGTTATAACTCGTCATGGATCATCGCCCCCTTGATATCGGAGGTCGTGCAATTTTTGCGTGGTGGCTCTTCCGGAGTCTCCGAACAGGATTCGTGGCGATTCGTTTAACCCGCAGCCGTCAGG
>CAZFWV010000212.1:0-12276 GCA_964522605.1 uncultured Pirellulaceae bacterium | reverse complement strand
AAGCTTAGCCACGGGCAGACCTCGCCTGGCGGCTACGGGTTAAACGAATAGTCACTGCACGACGCCTACTAGGGAGATCCAGATGCAAGCGGAGGTTCTGGCGATCGGCGATGAACTCACCAGCGGGCAGCGGCTCGATACCAACTCGCAATGGCTCAGTCAGCAACTGGGCGATCTAGGAATTCGCGTTTGCTATCACACTTCCGTGGGGGATGACCAGGCCGCTCTGGTCAAAGCACTGCGAACGACAGCCAAACGGTCTACCGTGGCGGTCATGTCCGGGGGCCTAGGGCCGACCGCCGACGACATCACGCGACAAGCACTGGCGGAGTTAACGGGAAGTGCGTTGCGACTGGACTCGGCGGTCCTGCGGCACATCGAACAGCGGTTCGCCCAACGCGGACGAGTCATGCCCGCCAGCAATCAGATCCAGGCGCATTTTCCCGTTGGAAGCCGTGTGATTCCGAATCCGCATGGGACTGCGCCCGGGATCGATCTGGAAGTGGAGCAACCCGAAGGAAACCGTTGTCGGCTGTTCGCCCTTCCCGGCGTTCCGGCGGAAATGAAACAGATGTGGCAGCAAACGGTCCAGCCGGCTCTCGAGGCGATTCGGGGTCCGGGACGCGTCATTACCCACCACGAGTTGAAGTGTTTTGGTGCCGGCGAGAGTGAACTCGAGGCAATGCTGCCGAACTTGATCCGACGCGGGAGGCAGCCCCAAGTCGGAATCACGGTTCACCGAGCCACCATTACCCTGCGGGTCACCGCGGAAGACTCGGACCGACAGCGGTGTTGGCAACAGATGCAGCCAACGCTGGAGATAATTCGGGATAAATTGGGAGTTCTGGTGTTCGGCGAAGGGGACGACGAACTGCAGGATGCCGTCATCCGACTGCTCCGGGACCGCCAACAGACGGTTTCTGTTTGCGAGTGGGGCACCCGCGGCCTCGTCACGCATTGGCTGCAGTGCGCCGACCGTATTGATTCTCCCGTTCTGCGCGGAGCGGTCGTCGTTTCGTCGCCGAACGAGCTTGCGACGTGGTTCGCGGGCTCAGAAACCGCTCACCAGGGAGCCGGCCATTCTGAAGAGTTGGTGGGGTGGATGGCCCAGGCAGTTCGATCGCGGTGCGGCACCGACTATGGTCTGGCGATCGGTCCGTTGCCCGCCCCGAACGCTCCCCAGCCGACGATTGCACTCGGATTGGCGAATGCCAACCGCCTGCAAGTCAGCTCTCCCTCCTACACGGGCCACCCCGACCTTCTGCTCGAGCGAACCGCCAAGCAGGCCCTCGATCTGCTGCGCCGGGAGTTGATCTCGTATCAACCTCCGGAAGCGCTGACGGATGCTCGATCCTGAAACTCGACGCCGGGCGCAGGATCCCGTCGTGCAATAAATAATAAGTTGTTGATTCACCCGAAGCTGCAACACTCTTCCACACCGGGCTCGCTGTGACGCATAGGTCGAGCGACACCGAAGATCGAGAAGAGGAACCGCGGATCGAACGGATGAAACGGACGTCTACGGATCTGTCCGTGCCGATCCGTACCCTCCGTTCAATCCGTGGTTACCTCTCCTACTTCGGGCCAAACAGTTCGCGATATCCTCTGAAGTTGCCGCGAGCCGTCGCGTGCGGGTTGTTATTCCTCGTCTTCTTCCTCACTACCCCCGTCGGCGACTTCCACCGGCAGCTTCCCTTCTTTGAGCAAGTCGCCGTACTTGATCTTGCTCTTCGATTCCTTCTTCGCGACGGCGTCGAACGCCTTATCCAGCTCCTTCAAAACCTTGTCCGTCTCGGCTTTTCCCGCTTCACTGCCTGCTTCGCGCGCGGTCTTGATTCGCTGATTCGCATCGCCCTCGATCAATTTCGAGAGCTCTTCGCCGTAGTCGTTTCGCTTTTCTTTTGCTTCCCCTTTGACATGACACGTATTGCAGCTGGCCTTTTTGAAGCTTGCCTTGAGGTCCTCGTGTTCACTCTTGTCGACGTACTTTTCCTGAAACGCCTTCTTGAAAGGGGCGAGTGCCTGTGCGGAGGGAATGGCGAAGGAAACGGAAACGAGGCAGGCTACGCCAAGCAAAACGAGTTGTTTCATGGTCTTCTCCTTGCGAGTCCGAGGTCATCGGGATGGTTCGACGCCCTGACCGGGTGGACAACGGCCGACGCAGTTAACTGCTGACGAAACCTGGGAGGGCAGCTTGGCGTGGACATACCGGCAGGGGGACGTACAGTCTGGCGCTGACGCCCAAATTCAGTGTCTCATCGATAATAGAATCTTGGCGTTTTGCCCTGTCAAGCAAAACCGGTCGGATCACAGATTCCCGCCCGAACGACTTGCGAAACTGCGACCGCTTGCAGCCTTGGGCTCACTCGCTCAGTTCTTCCCCCTCGTGCATCCAGCGTTTCAGGAGTGGGACGAGCAGAAAGCAAACGGTGGCGGAGAGGATGGCTGCCAGGGCGATTTTGCCGAACACATCGCCGTACACGAGGACAGTTTCCTGGGGCGGTGGAATGGCGCCGACGTCACCCTCTCCGTGACCAACGCTCGTGAACTGGGCGATGAAGGCCGCCAGGAATTGGGAAAATGCCGTGGCCAGAAACCAGGTTCCCATCACGGTACTGACCAGTCGGGTGGGCGACAGGCGGGCGACCATCGAGAGGCCGACCGGCGACAGGCACAGCTCACCCGTCGTCTGAAACAGATACCCGAGCAACAGCCAACCGACGGCGACCATTCCCCGGCTGTCGGCATGGGTGGCACCGTACCAGAAAGTCCCGAAGCCCAGGCCTAATTGCAGCAGTCCGAGAGCGAACTTGGTCGGCGTGCTCGGTTCCAACCCGCGTGCCCCCAGCCAGCTCCAGACGGCGGTAAAGACCAGTCCGAGCAGCAGGATGAACATCGGATTGATCGACTGAAACCAGCTCGCGGGAGTCTCATTGACGCGCCGAACGACCTTCATTCCAACATTATCCGGCGCGACGCGCCAATCGATTTGCGCCTCGACCGACTCGGATCCTTGCGACGATTCGGTCTCCGTTCCGGTAACGGGAGTGCGAATCTCATCCAGCTTCTGCAGTGTGAACATTTCTTCGCCATTGCGATATCCCAACTGCTCTTGCGTCGGTTGCAGCTGCAGTGTGCGACCGATGTCGTCTTCGGTGATGGTTTCGGCTTGTCGATCCCAGACGCGATCCACATTCCGATCCGTGAAGTTGTTGACCGAACTGCCTGCCTGTTCGAAAAATGACCAGAACAACATGGAGAAAAACGTCAAGATCATCACGACATACATTCGCTGCCGAGGAATGCGTTCCATCCGCAGCATCTCGATGCCGAGAAATCCGACGGCGATCAATCCAGCGGCCAGCAGCACACATCCGGCGGGAGTGCTGGCTTCTTTGACGAACACGGCCGAGAACTGCAGCAGCCGACTTTCGCTGGTTTCCAGGAATTCGACGACGGC
The DNA here is from genome assembly GCA_964522605.1 of uncultured Pirellulaceae bacterium. Classification (GTDB taxonomy): domain Bacteria; phylum Planctomycetota; class Planctomycetia; order Pirellulales; family Pirellulaceae; genus CAVZLD01. The sequence goes on along the minus strand of CAZFWV010000212.1, from coordinate 8,816 downwards.
GCGCGGAATGAATGTCACGGCACGACCCGAAGAGGTTAATGGCGCGAACCCGGAAACAAGTAATGCAAACAGGGGTACCGACAAAAAGGTCCCCAGGTACACGAGCCATTTTGCGGAAACGCCAGCGAAAACCGGCTGCTCCAAACGCGCCGGATCCGGTGGGGCCCCGGCGTCTTCCGGCAGTCCACCGCGGCCGATGGCGGCCCAGGAGATCAGAGCGGCGAAGACGAGGGCACAGCCGACGAAGATATTGATCGCTGTCGACAGCGGATTGTCCGGGTGGAACAGGAACAGTCCTACCGCGGCAGCCAGCGCACCGGCCAGAATCACATACCGCGCCAACAGCCCCGGCACGACAAAGACCGCCAGACCCGTCAACATGCCGATCGTTGCCAGTCCGAACCCGTAATGCCAACCGTACGTTTCTCCAATGTACCCGCACAACAAGGGCGACATCATGGCGCCCAGATTGATGCCCATGTAGAAGATCGTGAATCCGCCATCGCGTTTGATGCTGTCCCGCGGATAGAGCGATCCGACGATCGTGGAGATGTTGGGTTTGAAGAACCCGTTCCCGGCAATCAGCAAGGCCAACGCCGTGAAGAACGCGTAGCTGGTTTCGACGGTCATCAGCAAATGGCCCGCGGCCATCAACAAGCCGCCCAGCACGACCGCACGCCGAGCTCCCAGCAGCCGATCGGCGAGCATGCCGCCAAAGAAAGGCGTCATGTAAACCAGCGATGTGTACGCACCATACACGCGGTAGGCATCGGAGTCCTGGTAGTTGAGGAAGCCCTTGATCATGTAGAAGACCAGCAGGGCCCGCATTCCGTAATAGGAGAACCGCTCCCACATTTCGGCGAAGAACAGCGTGTACAGTCCCGCCGGATGTCCGAAAAGTGTTCCTTGTTGTGCCGGAGATTCCGCGGCCATGGGGGTCCCCTTGCTGGTCGTTGGCGATGAAAGCGTGTCCCGAATGTGCTCCGGGACGAGTCCGAAACGCTGACAATGTAACAAGGAGAGCGACAGGCCACTACCGCACTATGGCCACCCGGACGGCGGGCAGTGCACGTCCGCTTCTGCTGACTTGCGCCGTCGTCGGAAAAGTCAACAGGAAAACTGGGGGGTGAAGTCCTTGTTCATCACTCTGCACTGCTAACGCTGAAAACGTTGTCATCTCGGCAAGAAATCGAGCGACCAACGGGAGCGACTGGAGACATGGGTGCGGCAGCACCCCTTTGGTTGCGGCCCTGCCGCTCTGCGGCTCCTCCGGCTCGTCTGCCCCAGCTCATCCCACGGAGGCTTCGCCCAATCTCCAGATGGCGCAGCTCAAATCCTCGGAAGCTGACATGCACCCGAAGGGTGGTCAGGCGGACCAGCGTTCAGAAGGGGTAGAGCGGTCGTGTCTTCGGAGGCAACTCCGTTTCGGGTTCCGGCAGGCGGGGCAAGGAACTTGACCGGAAGCCCGCGTCCGAGCGATCGGGGGATGACTTGATCGCCGGATTATCCGAAGGATTCAGCGCATAGTCCGCCACGCGGTGTTCGTGGGCGGGACGATTTCGATCCGGCAGGCTCTGCCACTTCACACGCTGCCACTGGGGGACATTTTCCGCCGTCCAATGAGATCGCCACATCTCAAAGTCGAAGTCCTCGGCCCGCGCCGGGTCGGAAGGCACGATGCGCCAAAATGTCTCGACCCCCTCATAAAAGTTCTGCTCGCCAGAATAATCCAGCTGAGCCATCTGGGCTGTGAGGGATTGTTGACCGGATTGCGTGATCAGCGGAGCCCATCGTTGTGTCATCAGGATGCTGCTGGAACACCAAATGCTGACGTTCATCAAATAGGGTGCACTCGGCGACGCATTGAATTCGGCCAGGCCCTGGTCGACAATTGCGGTCAAATGCGCAAGGTCAAGAATGACCCGTTCGCCGCTGGCGGGCGGTTCCTCCACTCCGCCGAGCGCTAGGAGGCGTTCGGTCGTCACCAGCAAGCCATTGTGCCACCGGAAGCTCAACGGGACCGCCTCTTTCGCCCGAAGCACGGTGGTTTCTCCGCGAATCACGCAATTGACAAGGTCAATTTCCGTCTGGAACTCCGCGCGGTCCTGCTCTGGGTAGAACATGTCGTCACGCGGCGGTTGAACCACATGGAATACGGCCACATGGTCCAAATTGCTGAATCGTCCACCGTAGGAGTTGCGCACCGTGACGGTGCAATCCAACAGGCGGACGGATTCCGCCCTTTCCAACTGCATCAGCGACCATTCCCCTTCCAGCGTGTCGGTCGGGACAACGAGCTCCAGATGCAGCCCTTCCAGTCGCAGGCTCCCATTGCGGATGCGGAGCATGCCCTGGAAGGACGGATCGGAAACGCTCAAGGCCGTGCGGAAGCTGAGCACGGGGGAGTATCCGTCGGCGGCGACAAGACGCAGGTTCCGATTCGCCAGATCGAGTGAGATGGGCGGCACGGGCAGACGTCCGTTCTCTCGCAGCTCAATGGCTTCAATACTGGGGTCTTCGAGCACCGATTGGAACGCGGTGATCAGGTCGCCGACGACCAAACCGGCCTGACGCGCCTCCGCATCCGCGAAGTCCGAGGTGACAATCACCTGACGCAGTCGCGTATTCGTCGGACCCGAAGTTCGGCTGCCGGAATTCGCCGCGACGGCCGGGGGCGTTTCCGCGCCTTCCAAGCCGGGCTCCGTCTCGTCCGTCAGATAAGCCGCTTCGGAATCGGTCCCGCGTGATCGGCCGGGCACGCTTCCCTCATCGATGATGGGATCGGCGGAGGCCGGATCAATCCGAGCGGCCGGTGCAGGCAAGGGGAGTTCGGCAATCAGGCCTTCCTGGCCCGAACCGAGCGAACGGCCCGCCGGATCGCCGTCGGGGGCGGCCGGCGCCATGCGACTGCCCGCAGGAGGCTCCCAGACCGGCACCGGTGGCGGAGCGCTGGCCCCGGTCAGCCACGTCGGGTCAGCAATCAGCAGGCCGACCATCAGAACCGTCGGGACGATCCAGGGCAGGTGACGTGCCACCGTGCGCGAAGGCCTGCGCTCCGGTTGAACCCAAATCGGCTCCAGACGCAATGCCGTGGGGAGTCCCAGACGTTCGCCGAGTCTCACGAGTTCGCGAATGAGTTCGCTCGGCTTGGCATACCGGTCGGCCGGATTCTTCGCCAGCATTCGATTAAGCACGGGCAGAAGCTCATCCGGCAAGTCGGCCCGCCAGGTACGTGGATCGGGCGGCGGTTCGCTGCTGTGACTGAGCAGTTTCTGGAGGACGGTTCCGTCGGCAAAGGGAGGCCGACCGGTCAGCATGAAGTAGAGCGTGCATCCCAACGAGTAAATGTCGCTGCGAACATCCGCCGTTCGCGGATCGCGCGCCTGCTCGGGCGAAATGTAGTCGAACGTTCCCAGCGTGACACCGCTCGCCGTCAAGTCGTGCTCATCCGCATGCAGCGGCGTCAGTCGCGCTAAACCCATGTCGACCAATTTCGCTCGACCCGTATCGGTCAACAGCACATTCGATGGTTTGATGTCACGATGAACGACTTCGCGCTGTGCCGCGTGATCCAGCGCGGCGGCGACCTGGAGCGTGATATTCAGTGCCTGCTCGACGGACAACGGACCCTGCTCGGCCACCAGGTCCCGCACGTTTTGCCCTTCGATGAATTCAAAGACGATGAAGTACCAACCGTCTTCTTCACCCACGAAGTAGACGCGGGCGATGTTCTCATGATCCAGGCGGGCCGCACTCTGCGCTTCATTGCGGAAGCGACGCACGGTTTCTTCGTCCTGTCCCTGGTCGCGCGAGAGAACCTTAACGGCGACCGTGCGGTTGAGCATCGTGTCCGTAGCACGAAACACGGCGCCCATCCCGCCACCCCCGACAAACTCCACAAGCTCGAAATGCGCCAGGCGGCGGCCCATTAACTGGCGACCTAACTCGCCGGGGTGAAGCGGGCCCGTGCCGTACGCCGGTCCCAAAGGCGGACGCGACGAGATCACCGTGGGTTGGGCGCCGAGCGGATCCGGCCGGGATCCGGAAGCCGAAGCGGCCGTGGCGTCCTCACGGCTCGGCACCGATTCCATCGCTTGGCGCGCTGATGGATCGGGCAACGGCGACTTCGAAGAAGAATCGGAACTCATGATCTCGAGTGGATCGGAGGAGACCGGCAAGCGTCAGGTCGAAAGACCTCCAAACGCGACTGCGGTACATCCTTCGATTCTATTGTCCACCCGAGGGGGGGTCAACGAACGGACGATTGCATCGACGCGTTCGGGGGAGAGGACAGCGGAGAGGCCGAGCCGCGGAAACGCGCGGAAGATCGCGGAATCGGCGTACATGGGACCACGAAGTTTCCTCCGTAGCCGAATTCGTGAGAATTCGGACCGGCCCCGAAGTTCACTTCGTAGCCGAATTCGTGAGAATTCGGACCGGCCCCCGCGACCAGCAAAGTCGCACGACTTCGGCGACATACGAGGGAATGCGGCAGGGTGGCTGGTGGCAGAGCGCAGCGATGCCCCAGCAGATTGGCAGACTGGGGCATCGCTGCGCTCTGCCACCAGCCACTCCTCGAGAAAAACGGGTCTTGAAATGCGCCGCTACGCAGCCCGGCGCTGGGGCGCCAAGGTCTCGTCCGGTAGGGGCTGGCTGGTCCGCTGAATCTGGTCGCAGATCTGTTCGGCCAGACGGACCGCCCGCACCGCATCTTCCGCGGCGATACGCGGTCGTCGATGCTGCTGAATGCTCTCAACAAAATCGATCAGTTCGTCTCGCAACGGGTTTGTTTCGGCGACCTGGAGTTCGGAAATCGGCAGCAACTGGTCAAAGACGTGTCCCCGCAGGGCTTCGACCTGACTGGGCGAGCAACGGTCCGGACGAAAGCTCCCGTCACGCAGGGGATTGCTGCGGAGCAGAACTTGGACACGGCGCGCGTTGAAGTCGACAAACAGATGCTGGTCGGGTTCGTAGACCGTCATCTGTCGCTCCGCCACCGGATTCGTCCGCGAGGCCTTCAGCGAAGCGACGCAGCCGTTGGCGAACTCGATTCGCGCCTGTGCCAGGTCTTCGTGCTCGGTCAACACCGATCGCCCGAGGGCATCAATGCGCACGACCGGACTGGAAACAAGGTTCAGAATGAGATCCAGGTCGTGGATCATCAGGTCGAGGACGACTCCGACGTCGGTACACCGGAAGGTGAAGCCCCCTGCGCGAACCGCCTCGATCAAATAGGGTTGTTGGACCTGTTGGCGAAGCGCCTGGAAGGCGGGATTGAAGCGTTCGACGTGGCCCGTCGCGAGGACGACGGCGTGGCGTGCCGAGGCGAGCAGCATCCGTTGGGCGTCGTATGCGGTCGTCGCGAGTGGTTTTTCGACGAGCAGATGGATTCCTCGTTCCATCAACTGGATGCCAATGTCTGCGTGGAGCGACGTGGGGGCGGCGAGCACTACGGCGTCGACTCGGCCGAACAGATCGCGGTAGTCACGCTGCGCCTCGATCGAAAGGGACTCGGCGACGGCTTGGCAGGCGTCAGGGTTGGGATCGACGACGGCGACCAACTGTACGGATTCCAACTCGGACAACAGACGAGCGTGGATGCGACCCAGATGACCACAGCCCACGACAGCCATGCGCAACTTGCTCATGCGGCCCTCCGATGTTCCCGGCCGCGCCCGAAGCGACCTTCCTGTTGTTGCTGAACGAAACTCAGCAGTTGATTGACTTGTGGCAGCAGTTTGCCTTCGCTTCGCAGAATCTCTCGCGCACAATCCAAACCGACTTTTGCCCGGTAGAGGAGACGATGGGCATCATTCAGAGCACTGATGACCTCGGTGGGAAAGCCGTTTCGACGCAGCGCAACGACGTTGACACAGCGGGGGCGTGCGGGCGATCCCTCCACAAGCATGAACGGAGCAACGTCGTGCAGCACGCGACTCAAGCCGCCGACAAAACTGTAGCTGCCGATCGTGGTGTAATGGTGCACCGCCACCGCGCCGGAGAGCGATGCGTGGTCGTGGACGTGGACGTGGCCGCCCAAGAGCGTCCCGTTTGCCAGGATCACGCGATCCCCGAGACGACAATCGTGCGCGACGTGGGAACAGGCCATCAGGTAGCAATGATTTCCGATCGAAGTGACGCCATCTTCCTTTTCCGTCGCGCGGTTGATGGTCACTCCCTCGCGGATGATGTTGTGGTCTCCGATCACCACACGCGTGTCGCTGCCACGATAACTCAAGTCTTGGGGCTCGCCCCCGATCACCGCGTTTGCGTGGATGTGGTTGTACCGGCCGATCGTCACATGGCCGGTGATCGTGACATGGTTTTCCAAGCGGGTTCCCGCTTCGATCCGCACGTGCGGGCCAATGACACAGAAGGGTCCGACCTCCACGGATTCTGCTAATCGGGCTCGGGGGTCAATTACCGCATTCTCCGCGACCAAGGTCGACATGCTGCAGCTCCGAATTGTTCAGGGGTCATACCGGCGTTCAACAGGTCCGTAGGGATGACTCAGAAATCACTTCGGCATCTCGGTCCACTCGTTTAACCGCGTGCCCAGCGGGCCGCGCGAGATTTCGCCCGACGCGCGGGGCGATGCCCGCGCGGTTAAACCAGGAAGTTGTTTCTGAGCCGTTCCTTAGGCCGATGCCCTCCACGGTTGGGTTACGGGAAAGCGGGCGAGCAGATTCTGGACAAGGCAGGCATTCAGTCGATGTCCGCTGCGATGAGCGACGAATTGGCCGATCAAATCGCAGCCGGCGAGAGCCAAATCACCAACCATGTCCAAGACCTTGTGGCGAACACATTCGTCCTCGAATCGCAATTCGTTATCAATCAGTCGTCGCTCGTCGAACACGAGCACATCGCGCGGAGTGACTCGCAGTGCATAGCCTTGGCTCTGCAACCATTCCGCCTCGTGCTTCAGGATAAACGTCCGGGCCGGAGCCAGTTGCTTGACGAATCGCTCAGGCGTAATCGCGATCCGCAAGGTTTCGCGGCCAATTGGGTGGTCGATGCCGAAGTCGAGCCGATACTGTGCGGACATGCCGAAGTCGGCGGTGGGGCGCGCTTCAATCCACACTTCGTCATCGCCCACACGCGTGGTTTCGGTGACGACGAGTCGGGGGCGAGGCGCCGGTTGCGCGACAACCCCGGCCGACTGGAGGGCCGTGACAAAAGGCAGACTGGATCCGTCGACGCCCGGAATCTCCACGCTGTTGACCCAGACTTCGCAATTGTCGATCCGCAGCCCGGCCAACGCGGCCATGACGTGCTCGATCATCTCCACTCGGGCCGCGCCGTGGCAGAGCGTCGTCCGGCGTGGCGTATCCTGACGGCAATCCACGCGCGCGGGAATCCGGACGATCGGTGTCAGGTCGCTCCGTACAAAGACGATGCCAGTGTCGACCGGAGCGGGGCGGAATTGTAGGCGGACATCACGTCCGCTCCAGAGTCCGAATCCGTCCACGGTCACTGGACGCGCAACCGTATTCTGCATTCGAGGTGGCGGGACCACAGCGGGAAGCATCCATGCTTGCTAAGGTGGTTCGCGGACGCCCGCAACGACTTCGTGGGCGTCCGCCGAAGTGACCAATCCGGTGACGTCCCGGTCAGTTCCGCGGTGCCGTGGGGCGACCCGACACTTGCGGAGCTCGCTGCTGGACGCGGTTCAGCCGGTCCAGAACCTCCGTCGTGATGTCCAGGTTCCGGTGGTACACGATCGGACGATTCACGCCCTGCAAGACCGACTGACGGTTCTGCGGATCCATCGGTTCGGCACTGTACCGCAGAACGAGCTCGATCCCGTTCATCTCGGCAAATTCCCGAATCGCTGCTTCGACCATCACGTAAACGTCGTGATAGACGCGCGCCTCCCGCTCCAGAAACTCCTTTCGCTTCATCTGCATGTCGACCTGCAGCTTCGCGCCGCGATCGGCGAGACTCCGTTCCAGGTTGTCGAAATCCTGGGTCCCCGGGCGGAAATCATTGAGACGCTCTTTCTCTTTCAACAGCGCGCTCTGTTGCGTCTTCAAGTGTTCCTCGTAGGCCTCGACCTCCTGCTTCATCCGCTCCATCGCGGCTTTGAAGCCCTCGTGATTCTTGAAGATGTAGCTGACGTCGACCACGGCGACGGGACTGCGGGGACGAGCCGTGGCCGGGGGACTGCTGGCACGCGGGGCGGCCGGACGAGTCTGGGCCGTTGCCGTCGCGGGGACGAGCAAAGACGCAGTGGCAAGAACGATCAGAGAGAAGGGTAGGACAGCTTTCACGATCAGCGCTCCTTGCTGGCTTCGGTCAACCATGACCTCGTGCGTGATTTGTACCTCGCGTATGCTTTTTAAAGTTGCACGTAGCCGAATTCGTGAGAATTCGGAGGTCTCGAGCAGGGGACCCACCAACAAAGCTTCCGAATTCTCACGAATTCGGCTACGAAATGTGCAACCTCAAAACCTATGCTACGCGTCCCTGTGGGCCGCTGTTCAGGCAGTTTTCTTTCCGTCCGTCGAACTCCGTGTGGACGGGCGCGTATTGTGCCGCGGGCCCGCGGATCCGTAAAGACCAGAAAAATTTCGACACGGCATTCCGCGTCGATGCAGAAGCAAAACTGCCCAGACGATCAACCCCAATGGCCCGACACGGTTGGATTGAAAACCGACCACTCCCCGCGTCACGCCCGCATCAAAAAGGTTATCGGGACGATCTGCTGATAACTTTGAACGATTGTAGGGGTTAGCGGTGACAGCACTCGGCTTTGTCTCAGAACTGCACTGGCAGAGCCAGTGGCACACTAGATCAGCGGGTGCCACTGGCTCTGC
>CAZFWV010000211.1:0-12319 GCA_964522605.1 uncultured Pirellulaceae bacterium | reverse complement strand
TCCCTCCCTACCCGCGGGGCGATCCCCGCGCGGGTAAACGAGGAAGTTGTCTCCGGCATCTCGGTCCACTCGTTTAACCGCGTGCCCGGCGGGCCGCGGGAGGTTCCTCCCGACACTGGACGGATTAGCAATCCGTCCTACGGTGATTCTTCAGCAGCGTTATGGGTCAGTTAGATGGACCAGCCCGCTCGATATTCTTCGGCGAGCAGTTGGTTTGCGTCGTCGCTATTGGTGAATCTTCGGGCGGCGGCGTCGAACTCGAGCGATTCGCCGGTTTGGATCGCGATGTTCCCCAGCAATACGAACTCGGTCAGAGGGCCAGCCCACTGGAAATTGCAGCCGGCCGGATCGCCGCCACGGCATGCGACGATCCACTCCTGCCAGATGCCGCCGCGACGTTCGAGTGTTTTGGGGACCGAATCGGCCCGCTTTTTTGACTCCGCGGTGAGCGGGCGTGAACCGAGCATCTTTCCCTCGTCGCCGAGGTAGAGCACACCTTCTTGCGGCATTCCACCGTCGGCTAATTCGGGTGGGCAAGGTGGCTGCAGCCCGCCGTCGTACCAGACGATCCGTACCGGCGGCATGTCGTTTCGCTCGGCGTAGTCGTACGTCACGATTGATGCGAGCGGTGCCGATTCCTCAAAGACACGCGTCGAAGTTGCCTGAATCCGCGTGGGGTACGTGAGCTTCAGGGCGCGATACGGAGTGTTCAAATGATGGCAACCCATATCACCGAGCGCTCCCGTTCCGAAATCCCACCAGCCGCGAAAGTTCCAAGGGTGATAGACGGCGCCGGCCGGTGACGCGGCTCCACTGGACCGACGGTTCTTGCCTTGATTCGAATTGATCTGTTCCCATGCCAGATGTCCGTCGGGCCATTTGGCCTTGAAGGGACGTTCCTGGGCGGGGCCAAGCCACAAATCCCAGTCGAAGTGGTCGGGTACCGGGTCGCTTCCGTCCGGCCGAAGCATTCCCTGCGGCCATAACGGCCGATTCGACCAGACGTGCACCTCCCGAACCGGGCCAATCACCCCCGCCCAGATCAGTTCGCACTCGCGGCACGCCGACTCACTCGTGTTTGGTCGCGCGGTGACCTGCGTGGCAACTTGTGCCTCGGTGGCTGCCGCCACAATCTTGCGGCATTCGTCAATCGTTCGCGTCAGCGGCTTGACACAACAGACGTGTTTCTTGCGTCGAAGTGCCTCCATCGTGATCACGGCGTGCGTATGATCCGGCGTACCGCAATAGACCGCGTCGATCCGATCGGCCTCGGCCTGAAACATCTCGCGAAAGTCGCGGTAGCGCCGGGCGTTGGGCCAGCGGTCGAAGGATTTCTTTCCATAGTTGTCGTCGACATCACATAGGGCTGCGATCTGAAAGCCCGCATCGGCGCAGCCTCGAAGCTGACCCGCGCCGACACCGCCAATCCCGATACCGGCCAGGACAGGCGTCTCACTGGGAGGTGTTTGTTCGGCACCGCTCACGACGTGGCGCGGCACGATCGTAAAGGCGATGCCAGCCGAGGTTGCGGCGAGCATTCGACGGCGAGTGATTTGTTTGGCCATGATTTTTTGCCCCGCTGTGTACTTGGGAATGGAGCCAGGTGGATTCGGAAGGAATAGGTCGCGGATGCATGCGGCGTCGGATCTCGCGTATCCTACAACAATCTCACGGGGGGGGACATCCGATTCGCTTTGGCCGCGACTGTTTTTTGCGCAGTCCCTTACGTCTTTGCGGCTGCTGGACTAGTAAGGAGAAGATCGAGACAGGCAAGGTCGTTGGATCAGCTGACACGCGCAACACTGGAATACTATATTGGTGACGAAGGCTTTCTCCTGGTCAATCGTAAAGGAAATGCCTTTGACCAGGTTCGGGTTCCAGTCAACGTCCAGCCATCCGGATTTGAAGCGCGAGGAGAATACGATGGGCCCGTCTTTGGCAACGAAGATCTCGGTCGCCATCTTCGGCGTGCTTGCGTTGGCCTTGATGAGCAGTTTGGCGGCGATTCGTTCTGCGTATCGCTTTGAGGAACTGCAGCAGACTTTGGTGGCGGACAACCTCGAGAGTGTACGTGCGGCAGAGGAACTGGAGATCGCATTGTTGGAGCAGCGTGGGCACGTGTCCTCCTATCTTCTGGATAACGGCAATCGAAAATGGCTCACAGAACTCGAGCAGCGTCGCAAAGAGTTTGACTCCTGGCTTCACATGGCTCGTAGGACAGCCCGCTCCGACACGGAGCGAGAGATTCTCGATGAGCTTCAGGTTGTTCAGGCCGCCTATGCTCAGAAACGCGATACCGTCGTGCAGCTCTACAATGCTGGGAAAATCGACGAGGCGCGACAGGCTCTGTTGCAGGACGTCCCCGCACTCTACCGCGAAGCGTATGAATTATGTGAGAAGTTTATCGCCGCAAACCAGACGCTCGTGGATAAGGTCTCCGAGGATGTCCGACGGCGAGTTGAGCAGACAACGCTGTATGTGACCGGAATGCTCTTCGTCACGATGGCGCTGGGGTTTGCTCTCTTGTGGATGCTCTTTCAGGGGGTCATCTTTCCGTTGCGGCGGATCGCTCAGGATGTCCGCAGTGCCGCCGGTGAGGAAGCGAACGGAATGCCAGATTCCCGATCCGATGAAATGCGCGAGCTGCGGCATTATGTCCAGTTGCTGATGACGAATGTCACCGAGACCCGTTCCGATCTGGAACGCAGTCGAACGCAGTTGGAGCATGCAGACAAGCTGGCCGCCGTCGGGAAGATTGCGGCCAGTGTCGCCCACGAGATCCGGAATCCGCTTACGTCGATGAAGATGTGGTTGTTTTCACTGCGACGCACCGTGGGAACCAACACGGACGCGCAGCAGAAGATCGATGTGATCTCGGAAGAAATCTCAAGATTAGAAAACGTTGTCCGTAATTTTCTAGAGTTCGCGAAGCCGCCAAAACTGAAGGTGCAGCGCCACTCCGTTGGCTCGTTGATCGACAAGACCCTGGAGCTGCTTCAACATCCACTGATTGATCAAGGGATTACCGTGGAGCGACATTCGGACCCGGGTCTGCCGGATGTTCTCGTAGACGTCGATCAACTGAAGCAGGTGTTCCTTAATCTGATCAGCAATGCAATCGATGCGATGCCACAGGGCGGGGTGTTGCGAGTGGATTCTCAGGCGTCTGAACGGACCGGGCAACCGATGATCGTCGTCCGAATCTCGGATTCTGGATCCGGAATTCCGATCGAGGAGCAAGATCGGGTTTTTGAGCCTTTCTTCACGACAAAACAGGAAGGCACCGGGTTAGGATTGTGCATTGCTGCATCGATCATGGCACGCCATGCGGGTGCATTGGAGTTAGAGACCTCCAATGCCATGGGGACCCATTGGGCCGTTTGGATCCCTGTCGGCGATACGGCGGGAAGTTCGGGCGGACCCAATTGAACGAATCGATCCAGGGGTCGTGGAGGAAATCACCGAAGTCACCGCAGGAGCGTTGACGATTCGCCGGTTTCGGACCGAGAACGTGTTTGGAAATACGAAAAACGGAGCTCTCGAGTGTGCCACTAGCTCTTCCAGTGCCGTTGATACATCGAAAAAGACACTGGCATAGCCAGTGGCACCCCATTCTCCGAACAGCTTCTGAGAGTCTCGTGGACTTGGCTTCAGAGAGTAGGACGATGCTTCTTCCGGTTCTCTGGTCACTTCGCGACACGACAATCCAAAGTGATAAGCAGTAGAGTCATGGGCAAGATTTTAGTCGTCGATGATGAACCCGGTGTCTTGCAGGCATTCCAGGAAATGTTGACCCATCTAGGGCATGAGGTTCTGACGGCGGGGAGCAGCGAAGCGGCGCTGAATTGCATCCGCCAACAGAAACCGGATGTCGTTGTGACCGACCTGTGTATGCCGGGCGTGAAAGGTCTCGATGCGTTTCACCAGATCCGCGCGGAAAACGCCAAACTGCCCGTCATTATCATGACCGGACAGGGAACGATGGATACGGCCATCGAGGCGACGAAGTTGGGCGCGTTCGATTATCAGCTAAAGCCCTTTGAGCCGGAGTCGATGCTCTCTGCCCTCGAACGGGCACTGCAAAGCGTACGCCTGATGCGACGCGGAGTGGAGCTGAATCCCGAAAATGTCGTTGTCGCCGCCGATGCGATTATCGGCGATAGCAGCGGTATGCAGGAAGTCTTCAAGGCAATTGGTCGCGTGGCCGCGACAGATGCGACGGTTTTGATCCGGGGCGAATCAGGCACCGGGAAAGAACTTGTGGCACGAGCGATCTATCAGCACAGTCGGCGGGCTTCCGCCCCGCTGTTAGTGGTCAACTGTGCAGCGATCCCGGAATCACTTCTCGAGAGCGAGTTGTTCGGGCACGAACGCGGAGGTTTTACTGGCGCCTACACGTCACGCGTCGGAAAATTCCAGCAAAGTCATGACGGGACGATTTTCCTAGATGAGATCGGAGATATTGCGCTCTCGGTCCAGGCCAAAGTTCTTCGTGTATTGCAGCAAAAGGCCTTCGAGCGCGTGGGTGGGAACGAGACGATTCAGGTGGATGTGCGAGTCATTGCGGCTACGAATCGGAATCTGGAACGTGCGATTGCCGACGGCGACTTTCGTCAAGACCTCTATCATCGACTCAATGTCGTCACAATTCAGATTCCTCCGCTCCGCGAGCGGCGGGGCGACATTCCGAAGTTGATCGATTACTTCCTCGCAAAATACGCGCGCGAATTAAACATCGATCGACCCCCGCTTTCCGATGAGGCGCTTGAAAAAATACAAGTCAGCGAATGGCCGGGCAACGTCCGCGAGTTGGAACATTGCCTGTATCGGACGCTGATTTTTACTGGGGGCTATCCGATCCAGGCGGCAGATGTCGACCGCGCCCGCGGGATCGTCCAGGAGGGTAGCCAAGCCGATTCCCGGATCGCCGAGCACACCCAAATGTCGCTCCGCGATACGGTTCGCCACTACCTGGACCAACACGGGGGAACGGACGCATATGATCGGTTGATCAGCGACATCGAACGCCTGATGATCAGCGAGGCTCTCGACCGTACACAGGGTAACCAGACGCACGCTGCCCAACTGCTCGGCCTCACGCGGCCCACACTTCACGCGAAAATCCAGCGATATGGTTTCGGGTTGCCCAAGAAATGATCCGCAATGCAGCAGGGCCGCAACCCAATGGCGTGCTGAAGAGGGGCGGAGCGTGCGACGCCATCGGCGCGTGTTGCTCGTGTAGGAGAGCCCTTCCCGCGCCGCGTACTCTGTTAGGCACAAGTCAAGCGGAACCAAAGATCGAGCAGAGGAACCGCGGATCGAACGGAGAAAACGGATCTCCGCGGATCTATCCGTGCCAATCCGTCCCCTCCGTCGAATCCGTGGTTACTTCTCCTCCTCAGGTCTAACCTGAACGCGATTTCCTCTCACTCGTATCTTGTCTTGATTCGACTGCCGTCGCATGGACCGCTGTCAGGATGCTGACAGTTCGTTCTGATTCCTGACGGTCGAACAGGCCCCCATCGTCGGTGGCCACCGCGAGCGCATGTAAAGTTTCGCTGGTTTCCGCAGCTTTCCAGGCGTTTTGGGCCCCTCCGATCTACGGAACGGTTCCGAATTTGGAATTGGTCCGACATTTGCCCATTATCTCACGGACAGGCCGTACTCGATGGGGCGGTCGCTTTCAGTCAAGCAGAGAGGGGCGCAGGGATGTTGGTGTTAAGTCGACGGATCGGAGAAGAGATCGTGATTTCGGACCGCGTTCGGCTTCGAGTGGTGGATGTGCAGGGAAACCGAGTGAAATTGGGGATTTCCGCGCCGGCATCCGTTTCCGTTCATCGTGAGGAGGTGCATCGGCAACGGGCGGCGTTTGGTCCGGCGCGGGGGTCCGCCGCTACGACGCTGGACGGTTCGGTCTGAGACGCTCTACGGATGACGACTCCGAATTATCTCATGATCTCGCAAAGAAAAAGGCAAACCTTTGTCCGAGGAACAAGCTAGATGATGCCTCCCGTGATTGTGTTCGCCGACGATGAACGAGGGATTCGTCGGTTCTGCAAGGAGGAGTTGGAATCAGCCGGCTATTGTGTCCTCCTTGCCGGAGACGGTGAAGAGGCGAGTCACTTGGTTGATTCCATGCCGGTCGACGTCGCCGTGCTCGATCTGCATATGCCTCGCTGCAATGGATTGGAGGCTGCCCGAAGAATCAAGAAGAGGCATCCTTGGCTGCCCGTGATTCTCTATACGGTTGATCCGGATTACGACCGTTACAAGGGTCCGCTCGTGGATGCCTGCGTCGTCAAGTCCGAAAATGTGGCAATCCTTCGGGACGCGATCGAGCAACTTCGATCGTCTGATGCCAAGGACGCAGTGCATCACATATCGTCGCAAGTCGGTTGCGATAGGACGAAGTCTGGCATGTCTGAGCGATCTGCCGCAGTGTAAATGAGGCAGTGCCAATGAGCTTTTTTGGAGCTCGAATTTGTTTTTCTGGACTAGAAAGTGACTGAAGAATGGTGAGGGGCATTCGTCGTGTATTGCTAATTGTTCGACCTAGATTGCTTTCCGACTTGATTCAGGAAGCGATCAAGTGCGAGGCGGATATCGAAGTCATCACCTTCCGTGGTGAGGAATCCGATTCGCTCGAAGAGTATGCACGTTGGCACCCAGATGTTCTCATTCAGACATGGCCGAATGAGAATCGTCCGGGCGGCTATTGCAAGCTTCTGGCTGAATGTCCCGGGATGGTGATCATTTCGATCTCCTCACACGGCGACTGCATTCAGATCCGTAACGGGGCCAGCGGTCAGCTTCAGTCTCTGGTAAGTTCTTGGAAGAACCTGAATGAAATGATGCGCCGTAATCTGGGTACGTTGTACCCCGCGTCGTATCGCACGACTGCTCCGGCATGGAGCGGATTCCGCCGGACATATCCGGTACGAACGAGAGATCGATCAATGACCTGACCTGCACTTCGTCGTCGCCGAACAGAGCAGCTTTGGGCTTTTGACAGTCTGTGGCAGGACGGTGGCCTGTTGGTCATCATGGTGATTCTTTGAGTGATGCCGCGCGAAGGTCAAGCTGCACATGGTGCTCCCGTAATGATCGAATTGCCGAATCGCACCGGTCAGCTCATGGCAATGCCGAACTATTGAGGGATTGCCACTTCGTAGCACAGGATCGCACCATGGTCTGGGGCACATTCCACGTTTGTCGTAACGCGTAGTTCGCTGCCTTCGACAGATGTGGGGAGTTGTGCGACACGTTTTCCACTGGTCGAAACTGCCCAAACTTGAAAAGCGGACGGATCGTCAAGTCGTAAACGAACTTCGGCCCGACCTGCGCGAACCAAGTGCGGCAGGCGTCCCCAGTCGAGCAGCGTTTGTCGAGCGCGTTCTTCGTAATGGATTTCCGTATTCTGGAGATCAGTCAGATGGGTGATCAGCAGCCGCCGACTTTGCGCAATCGGCTGGTCATCCATTGCGCTCACCCAGATTGTGGCAGGAGCCTCCCGGAGCGAGGCCGTAAAACCGTTTGTTGTCTGGATCGTTTCACCGGCCGGTCCAAATCCGCCTGCCGTCCGTGGCGTGTCGAGAACTAGCAGATCACGAGAGGCATCGATCGTGATCTCCTGAGTCTCGCTCTGGTAAATGTTTCGACTGGGATCGGTGAGGTTCCCTTCTCTGATCAGCGCGTGCTGCTGAAGCAGTTCGAAAACCTGGTCTCGCGATAATTGATATGCGGCGAGTGTTTCGGCGTGTTCAGGAACGTCATCCGCTGGGGGACGGACCGACCATCCGAGTGGTAGGGCCAGATCATGGGGCAGAGTCATTCCCGGATCGTGGACCACACGGGTACCGACTCGGGTGATCCAGGCGGCCCAATGCCAGTCGGGTGCGAGTCGCGGAACTGGCTGGGGAGCGTTCTGCCAGTCTTCCGGATTCATTGTGATCGCGATGCTATGGGGAGCGCGCTGAAGATCGCCGCGCAGAAACAGGCAGATACTCGCGCGCTCCGCCGCCTGACTCAATGGGTCGCTCACCATATTGAAATAGTCCATTCTCGCCGGTTCAAACAGATTATTGCGGCTGTGGCTGTAGGCGAAACGCCAGATCGCGCCCCAATCTTGAAAGGCGCCCATCGCTCCGGTCAGAATACCGCCCAGTCCTCGGTAACGACCGGGTCCGGAGTAGTTGTATTCAGAAAGGGTAAAGGGGCGGTCGAAAAGGCGCGTGAACGTGATATGGCGGCCTCCGCTAGCGCCCCCCGCAACCGGGCTCGTGTTCGGGCACCAGCTTGGCAGACTCCAGGATCGTTCAACGAATTTGGGGTGATCGACATAGAAATGGTCGTCAACGTAATCCATTTCGCTTCGCGCCTTTTGCGACATGACATGATTGGTCCATCCATTCATGTTGGTCAGGAGAGCACGGCAGCCGAGTTCCTCCCGAAGAAATCGTGCGGCACGGAGAAAGAAGTCGTGTTCGACGTCTGCCAGAAAGCAAATTACGTCTCGACTTCGCGCGTCCTGATCGTAAACACTGCCCTCGATCCGCACGGTTCCTTCGCGAGGATCCTCGTCATCGCGGAGAACCGATCCCCACGCGCGCGCAAGACTGGATCGGTTCTCGTATCGATCCACCAGCCAGCGATTCCATGCCCGCTGAAACGCAGGGATTTCACGAACCAGAGACAGATAGTTACCGAGGTTGCCTTCGTTAATCAGGCTTAACCAGGCGAGCCCTGGATCATCCTTGTACGCGCGTCCGGTGTAGGGATTGACGTGGGTCAGCAGATTCTTCGAAAACTGTTTCCAATTGTCAAAGGCGCGGTCATCGATGACCACCAGGACTTTGAACAGGTTCATACTGTCGCGACGGTCCGCCGTGGACTCGGACAAGAACTCGGCCACGGGCACCGGTCGCGATACGTATAGGTCCGTGGTGACGTAGATTCCACGTCGAGTGAGCGCGGCGAACAGATAGTCAAGTTGATCAAGTTTTTCGGGGTCCAGTTGAGTGCGACCGGACCCGTCTTTCGTTAACTCTCTTTCATAATGATGGATACGAACGGAATTGTAGCCCAGACGGAGTAGTCGTTCGGCCAGTTGGTCCGCCTGATCGTGTGTCACGTAGTGGGCTGAAAAGCAGAAGTTCACTCCATAGAATCGTGCGGCCCGATCGGGTTGGTCTTCGAAACGAAAGGTTCCATCGGAGTGCGCCTGCAGCCATCCGTGCTTTCCCGTTGGCGCACCGGTAGGTGACACGCGCGAAAAATCCAGGATGGATCCGGGCTCGATTTCGAGCTGCAGATTGAGTGGGATCCAGTCGTCATCTGCCGTGATGATAACGGGCAGGTCGTGTTCTACGGTGACACCGTCCTGCGATGTGAGTGTGAAGCGGAGTGTTGCGGGGGTGCCCTTTGAGAATCTGCCTTCGTTGGCGCTGTTCGTCATCAAACGCACGACAAAGGACGGTCCCCACTGCCGATTGTCCTGGATGAGCACACGCGTCGGTTGTGGGAAGTGAAATACGAGCTCGTCGCCATTCGGCGGCTTGATCTGCAGGACGCTCACCGGGCCGTTGAAGAGTGTGACATCGCCGAATTCAACCGGAAACCTGCCACGCCGCTCGTCGGCCTGCCAAGTGCCGCCGGCGAGAGTTTCGATGGAAAACTGCCCTCCGACATGCAGCGAGTTCAACGCGACGTCTTCTTCTGGCGTGAAGGTGTATTCGGCGTTCAGTTCCTTCCCTTCACCGCGGATGGTTGCCAGACCGCTGATCGCTTTCCGATCGGGTGTCGACAGACGAAATGCCCGCTCCGGCGGATTTACGGTTTGATTCGAATCGGTTACGGCTTCGGCGGCCCTCCATTGCGCGTCATACAGTCCCGCCTGGAACTCGCAGATCCCCGTGTTGCCGCGCGTCAACTGGATTCGTCCGTCGCGCGCAACGACCGCCTGCGTAGCACCTGCATGGGAAGGAATTACGAGGAGCAGGATTGCGACGGTCCAGGCGAGAAGCTGAGCAGCACGGGCTCGGCTCAGCTCGTTCTCAGGTTGCCACCGTAACGGCCAGAAGCCGTTGCATCGTCGAGCGAGCCATCTTCGAGATTCCCAGTGGGTTGCTAAAGTCGTAGTCGACATGATTCTGATGCCTCTTCGAAACGGACGTGGTGGAGTGCTCCAATGTTCCGCGGGAATACGAATTAGCCTATCCGATTTGTTCTGCGGTAGCACCCCAGTCAGGGGCGACGCGAATTGCGCAGCCCGGCCGACTCGTTCGTCTCGTCACTCTACGGCCCTCTCCGCGTCGGCGAACTCTGTGTTGAAATCTGTGTTGAAATAGGAGACGCAGTGCGGCAGGGCCGCAACCGACGTTGTGCGACGGCACTTGGCGTAATTGGCGTGCCACTGGCTTTGCCCGTGTCTTCATGATTCGAGGAAAGGCACTGGCAAAGCCAGTGGCACCCAGCGACCGGCCGACAGAAACCGAGTGTCTACGCCGGTTGTCCTGCCCAGGTTCTATTCCGCGTTGATCCGCGGCTGATTATTCTGTAGGGCGTCATTGCGTGGTTTACTGCCAAAGGAGGAATCGTGGGTCGTCAGCGTTCGGCGGAACCGGCAGCTCTGCGTGTGGCCAAAGCGTTGCTCCACAAAGGCGATCATACGGCGGCACTGCGCCAGTTTGAGCAGGCTGTGCGCGAGCATCCGAACCATCCGTTGGTTCTGCTCGAGGCGGCGCACGCGTTTGGGCGTCGCTATCGACTCGATCGTGCCGAGGCACTGTTGGAGAAAGCGCATCGACTCGCGCCCCGCCGACCCGATATTCAGTATCTGGTGGGCGAGGGGTATCGTTTGATCGGCCGACTTCCGCAAGCTCAGGCGGCATTCGAACGAGCGTGTCGTCTGGTCGATCAGTTTCCCGATGCACAATGGAAGCTCGCGTTTCTGTATGAGCGGCGGCATCGGCTGGAAGAGGCTCTTGAACTTGTCGATCGCGTCCTGGTGGCCCAACCGCAGCATCCTCAGGCCCGGTTGCTGAAAGCACGGATTTTGCGTCGACAGGATGATTCGCAGCGCTGCGAAGCGATCTTGCAGCAGTTACTCCGACATTCGTCGCTCCGCCCCGCCATTCGCGCCGAAGCATTTGGTGAGCTATCGCAGCTGTACGACGCGCTTCAGCAGTACGAGCAGGCATGGACGGCCATTCTCGCGGCGAAGAAGATCCTGCTGCAAATCGATTCCAAGCCCTGGGCCGCGGCCCAAATTGTATTCGGTCGTTTCGGACAGCTCGCGCGCGACGTCTCGTCTGAGCAACTACGCCAGTGGATGCGACCGGTCGCCTCCGAACCGGCGCGCGTTGCAATGCTGACCGGCTTTCCGCGGTCCGGCACGACTTTGCTGGAGCAGATTCTCGAGTCACACGAAGATCTGGTCAGCTGTGAAGAACAAGATGTGTTGTCGGCGGAGATCTTCCCGAACCTCGCTCCTGTCAAATCGCACGAGACGCCGGTCGCCGACGTTCTGCAACAATTGTCTCCAGACGGAATCGCCGAGGCCCGGGAGCGTTACCTGCGGTACATTCAGTCCTTGCTGGGGGAATCGGTTGGGTCACGCCTGCTGCTGGACAAGAACCCTGCGATGACGTTGATGGTTCCCGTGGTGCTGCGATTGTTTCCCGAAATGAAATTGCTGGTTTCCTTGCGGGATCCACGCGATGTGATCGTCAGTTGTTTCCTCCGTTACCTGCCGCTGAATCCGGTGAGCGTCTGCTTCTTGACGCTCGATCGACTGGCCGATCGCTATCTGTTGGACCTGAACGCCTGGCAGCGGTACCGTGCGCTGCTGGAGGGAGGATGGTTCGAGGTACGCTACGAGCACTTGGTGGGAGACACTGAAAAGCAAATGAAACACGTGCTCGATTTCCTTGGTCTTGCCGGCGATGCATCCCGGCTGGACCACCGCAGTCATGCCTTGAAGAATCCGGTGAATTCGCCCACCTACGAGGATGTCGCCAAGCCGATCTACGCCTCCGCTATCGGCCGCTGGAAACATTACCAGCAGCAGCTTGAACCGATTTTGCCTCGCTTCGAGGCGATTTGTCGCGATCTGGGATATGAATGATCGCGGCCAAGGCCGTTAAGGACTCTGGTCGCACAAAG
This sequence comes from uncultured Pirellulaceae bacterium, assembly GCA_964522605.1. Classification (GTDB taxonomy): domain Bacteria; phylum Planctomycetota; class Planctomycetia; order Pirellulales; family Pirellulaceae; genus CAVZLD01. Next base: position 157 of record CAZFWV010000211.1, on the reverse strand, counting down.
CGTCCAACACGGTCCAAACGTGCTGCGCGCCCAAGTAAGGACCCGCCTCGGACGCTGCGTGTCCGACCCTCCCGCGCTGGAGGTCGTGCAGCTCTTACGTGGTGGTTTTTTCGGAGTCTCCGAACAGGATTCGTGGCTTTTCGTTTAACCCGCAGCC
>CAZFWV010000210.1:1999-12331 GCA_964522605.1 uncultured Pirellulaceae bacterium | reverse complement strand
GGAAGCCTTCATTTTGTGCACAGAACGTGTTGATAGCTGTTCTTGATAATGACTAGAGCGTATTTCAAAACCTGTTTCCGCTAGCTAAACCGAATTCTTGGGTTTGCCGTAATGAGTGCACAACCGAAAGGAGGTCACTCATGGCAAACCGATCCCGTGGGGCGGTGGAATCGCCCGCGGGGTCCACGATGGAACCCGAATTCGAGCTCACCGATGAGCAATGGCAACTGATTTCCGATCTATTTCCCGATTCTCTCGTTGGCCCAGCAGGTGGTCGTCCACCTGCCCCAGCGCGCGATTGCGTCGAAGGCATTCTCTGGATCCTGCGCAGCGGGGCTCGCTGGAAGGATTTACCGAAGCGTTTTCCATCTCCCACAACTTGTTGGCGTCGCCACCGCGATTGGACCGAGTCGGGAATCTGGGAAAAGGCCTGGGCGCGATTGACACGATTGCTCGATCGTCGGGGACGCGTCAAGCACGAGGAATCGTTTGCAGACGGCACGTTTTCGCCAGCAAAAAAAGGGGTGAAAAGGTCGGCAAGACCAAACGCGGTAAGGGAACCAAGATCATGGTTCTTACCGACGCCGAAGGACTTCCCCTGGGCATCGAAACGGCTAGTGCCAGTCCCCACGAAGTCACGCTGATCGAACCGCTTCTCGAGAAGCGCGTCCTGCGTCGGAAACCTCGTTGTCTGATTTACGATGCAGCGGCGGATAGTGATTCGCTGCGACAACGTCTGCAGCGTCGTGGTATCGATCTGGTGTGTCCACATCGCAGCAACCGGACGAAACCGAGAACTCAAGACGGACGCAAGCTTCGACGCTTTCGTCGCCGCTGGAAAGTGGAGCGGTCGATCAGCTGGCTCCAAAACTTTCGGCGCCTCGTCACCCGGTACGAGTATCACGCTCACCTCTTCCACGGATTTATTCAGCTGGCTTGCCTTGTTGTTGCATTAGGTAGGTTGTGAAATACGCTCTAGCAACTCCTTCACCAGCGTTGACGCAACTGCCGCTTAGACGCCGTCGCCAGCGCCACGCTGCAATCCATACAACACGCTCCACAGCGACTCGATTTCCACTCGCACAACACTCGGGGCATACGACACCTCAGAGAGAACCTCCATGCGCCGCGACAGGACCCGCAGTGCAGCTCGGCTGATGGCCAGCCTGTCGGGTGCGTCCAACTCGAAGCGCCAAACTGCACCGCCATCAGGCAAGTCAACATCCGCGTATTTCATCGCAGCGACCAGCACGATGTCGTCGTACGCCAAGCTGCGCATAAGCTGCCGGAGGTCATCGGAGCGGCGCAGATCACCTTTGAAAGAAGTCGTCGTCCATAACGTCCGTTCTAAACGCACAGAATTCGTTTCGCGCGCTGTCGCAGTGCGAACAGGCCCAACAAGCCGAGGCTGAATTGCGTCAATGTCAATGGCTCCGGCACCGCAGACACATCCGTGCGCGGTCCGATTTCATAACCGCCGTCCGAGAGGGCTGCCACCAGGTCGCCCGTCCCGAAGACCCCATCGCCGTTCCAATCGCCTTCCGACCAGACGGCCGTGGCGCCCGGCAGCTCGTACTTCCCGATGCCGAGGACCTGCACAAAATCGCCCGTGTTGAACTGGCCATCGAAGTTCGCATCGCCGATCCACGTGTAGCCGATATCCTTCGCCTTGGCCCACTCCGTCACATCCGCCTGATCCACGAAACCGTCGCCCGTCAGGTCGTATTCCTCAGGATTCGTCCCGGAAGCCGAGGCCACCGTCAGCAGGTCGATGTCTTCCAGGTCAATTTCGCCATTGCCGTTGAAGTCGCCGCGCACGGCCGGAGCAGTGGAGTAGAAATCCAGGCGAAAGGCAAACCCACCCGCTGGATCGAGCTCTTCGAACGGGTTGCGAACCGCCAGCAAGATTTCGTTCTCACCCGTGTTCCATCCGTCAAAGGACTCTGCCCACTCCTCAAACTTGACCGCCGTGACTTCGCCGGTCTCGCTAATCGAAAGCGACGGCAGCGGCAATGCCCAGTTCTCCGTCAAAAACGAAGTCTCGGTGGCGACGAGCTCACCGTTGATATAGACCTGGGCGCCGTTGTCAATCGCCAGACGCAGATCAGCGGACAGAAAGTCCGTTGACGTCAGATCGAATGTCGTCCGGTAATAATGAACATCCGGTGAGGCGACGATCCCCTCAACGTCCAGCACCCCAGCGGCCGCATTGATATGGGGAATTAGGTCGGCTGCCGTGGGGATCGGTTCCAGCGTGAATGTCGTCACGTCGGGAGGCGACGGATCCCCGCTGGGATCCCACTCGCCCAACGGTCCACCGTCGATACTTACCGTGCTCTCACGCCAATCGGCGACGCTCGAGCCGATCGTCAGTATCGGCTCCGGCACGACGGGTGGATCGGGCGGCACAATCGTCAACGGCGTGCGGGTGCCGCTGGCCAGTTCGGCAATTGACTCTTCCGGTAGCGGTACGTCCCACAGCGCCACGTCGTCAATTAATCCGTAGAAGCCTTCGATATCATTGTGCCGATTGCCGATGTGCATGAAACCGGACGGCACGGCCGAGAACGGAAACGGATCGTCAATTGGCTCCCCGTCGACGTAGAGGGTCATCGTGTCAACGTCGGCGACGAAGGCAACGTGCTGCCACTCCTCAAGCGAAGTGACATAGGAGGTCGACTGCCAACCACTCGATGGACTGTAGAACGAGATGGCCTGCGTACCGAATACGAAATCAACACCTGTTTCAAAACTATCGCCCGCACGACTGGTGAAGCGATTGATCCCGTCAACCTGACCGCGGTCATTGATGAACATCGAGAGGGTGAAGATGCTCGAGTTGAGACTCTCATCCGCTTCGATGAACACGTGATCGGTTGGCAGCTCAAAACTCAGAGATTGCCCGGCACCAATCACGTCCGGCACGTCATCGTCGTAGACGGCATCGATCAGTTCGCCATCATTGCCGGTCCCCGATTGATCCTCCACGTTGCCATCAAAGTTCCAGTAACCAACCAGCCCGCCCGGCAAGGGAGCTGCGGCCACAGTGGTCAGCAACAAAAAAACGAACAGTCTCCACGCCATGCCGGATCGGGCACAAGTTGACATCGTTCTAACCTCCGCAATGAAATAGACTGCCACCGCTTCTCCACTCAGGGGTCAACCTAACGGCGGCGGCCAGCAGAGTCAACTGAATTGACCCACGGGCCATTCCGGGCGGCATGTCGAGTGCCCCACCAGCGCATCAAGCGAGAAGACAAGTGGCCGCATCCCTTGCACGTCGATTTCCTCCCCGATGCTAGTGCGATGTTCCGCGCGATGCGGGGTCAGGATCGACAGGCTGGGGCCGCGTGCACCGATGGCCTCTTCAGTGTTTGCCGTTTAGAGTTCGGCTGATGTTCTTGGCCGGACGAGAACGAAGGAAACTCCGAGCACGATCAGCAGCCACGCTCCCGGCTCCGGCACCGCCGCCGCATCCGTTCGCGGCCCCAACTCGTAGCCGCCGTCCTCCAGCGCGATCACCAAGTCGCCCGTGTCGAACACACCGTCGCCGTTCCAGTCGCCTTCGGACCAGCCGACTCCGCTTCGGTAGCTGCTCCACCCTTCCGACCGTCCCGTCTCATACAAACCAGCGACCAATACTTGTACAAGATCCGAACTGCTGAATTCTCCGTCAAGATTGGCGTCACCAAACCAAGTTCCCTTAAGGTTCTGCACCCAGATGCGATGGTCCTCTTGGTCAATCCGTGAATCACCGTTCAGGTCGAACATCTCGCGAGGAAGCCATGTGTGGAGGAGGTTATCCCGGCCCGGTTGGCTCACGATCCTGCTCGTTAGTCGGTTAATGTCGGCGCTATCCAGAGAATCATCCGGGTAGAAATCCCCCGGTTGTGATTGCACGAACGTCCGCCCACGTTCCTCCGGATCGAAGTCTTCAGGGAAGGACGTCCATTGGTTGTAGACAGTGTTGGAATCCACGACGGACGATGACATGCTCTGGGCGTGAGACAGGTTTGCGTTCCCAAGGTTCGCTCCTGCCAAATTTGTATTGTCGAGTGTCGCATGGACGAGACCGGCATTGCCTAGATCTTGACCGGCCAGATTCCAGCCTGTTAGATCCCCGAATTGAATTCCAATCTCCCGCAGGTGTCCTTCCTGATAGCTCGCGGTGGAATACAATTGAGTTGCCGATAATCGGCTCGAGCCCAAAAAAAATCAAAGTCTGCACCATCGACAATCGCTCCGGTAAGAGTCACTCCTTCGAGAGGTGCCCAGAACACGACGTCAGTAAGGTTGGCTCCCTCAAAGTTGACACCGGTCAAATCACTCGCAACGAGACTCTCCTGTCCTTCTGCAAAGAAGGCTCCTGAGAGGTCCTGTCCGCTGAAGTCCCATCCGGTCAGGTCGTTTCCCAATAGGCCGATTCGTCGCAAGTCTCTGTTCCTGTAACTTCGCGTAGAATAGAACTGTTCCTTCGTATCGCAGTGGTGTCCTGCAGTCGTGCACCTGTCAACACCGCATCAGTCAGGTAGAGCTGCTCCTTGGTTAGCCCGCCTGTCGACCAGAGATCTGCCCAAGTCACCAGGACGTCCGTTAGGTTGGCCTCTAACAGGTCTGCCCACCGCAGACTAGCGTTGCCAAGATTCGAAGCCTCGAAATTGGCTCGCTGGAGGTTCTCTCCAGTCAGATCTGCGTACCGCAAATCCATCCCGCTTAAATCCACCCCCGGCCCCGGCTCAATCCCCTCCGTGCCCGGAATTACTTCGCGGTTATCCCAGCGGTAGATGTCAGCGTGGGTGGCGCCGAATGTTACGAGAATCAACGGCAGGAGCAGCAGAACCAATCGACGTGCGGCGCGAGAACGCATGACGAAGAAGTACGCAGCAGTCACCATTAACGCCAATGTTCTTGGTTCCGGGACAGCTGCCTGTTTGCGCGGCCCAATCTCGTATCCACCGTCGTCCAACGCTTTCACCAGGTCGCCCGTGTCGAAGACGCCATCACCGTTCCATTCACCTTCGGACCAGGAGGCGTACTCGTGTGTCTTGTACTTGCCCGCTCCTAACACCTGCGCAAGGTCGCCCGTATTGAACTCGCCGTCGAGGTTGGCGTCGCCATAGTGAGTTCTCCGAAGCTTCTCGATCCAGATTGCGTGATCACTCAGGTCGACGAGTCCATCTTGGTCAATGTCAAACATTCCGTCGGACGTCCCTGCCTGGACTTCGGCCGTAAGTGCTGCCAGGTCTGCCAAATCCAGCACAGCGTTACCGTTGAAATCGCCGTGAAGCAAGATGCCGTCGAGCTGGAGATTGGCGATCACAAAATCGCTGTCCGTCAGCGAGCGATTCACGCCTTGGATGGCCAGTACGTTCGCATCGCCGGCAGGGATCAAGTCAGGTAACTGTGCGAGGTCAATGTCAAACAGTTCGCAAAATTGGAATTCGCGCGAGCGATTCGCCCGGCCGTCGAAGGCGACCGGGTCACTGGCGGTCCCCACTCCCGCTCGTGCAACTTCGACTCCGTTGATGTACACGATAAACGCGTCGTCGTAACCCACGTGGAGCTTGAGTGATTCTAGGCCCTCCAACTCCGCAACAGAGAAGCGATGACGAAGATAAAGCGTTGTGTAGCTTCTTTGCATCTCGGTCAAGACAGTTTGCACTTGTTCCAGGTCATTTGTCGATCCATAGTCGAATCCCTCCTGGCCAGCCTACCAGTCACGCTCGTCAAACTCAGGAGTGGTCCACGCCAAGTCGGGAAACGGAGATGGCTCTTCTGTCCCGTCGACATAGAACCAATGATCCCCTTTCTCGATCAGGCTCCATGCCTCGATCTCTTGGCGGGCTTTGACTTTGTGTCGCTCTCGCCCGCACCTCCTTCAGTGCAAATCGCGCCCCCTCGATGCAAATCCGCGCGAACTTGCGCTCACCATGGCGCTCACCACGGCACGAAGTGAGCACCACGGGGAGCACCGTGGTTGGGGGTGGAACGCGCGCGAGGAACAGATCGGCGAAGGCGTTCTGGAACGCGACCGATCACCCGGTCAATCGAACCGAACGCCGCATGGTCTTCTCGAGTCCCCGAATGGCGTAATACTCCAGACGTCACTATGTCGGTCCATCTTGTTTCTCATTGACTGGACTTGATTCAATCCCCAGCAACTGTGCCGCCTCGTTGATATAGCGCGCAAGCAGTGGATCCGTGGGGCTTTGGGTATCTGCATATCGGACTACCCGGTCATAGTAACGACGTGCCTCAGCGCGATCACCCAGTTGCCAGTAGGCCATTGCGAGGAAGACCCAGTACTCCTCGTCAGCGGATCCTAAATGCTTCAGTTCCTGGATCGCTGCCTCCCAATTGCCTGCTCGGTATTGAGCCACTCCGAGGCAATTGTGATGGACTGTACTGCGCGGCTCTAACTGGACTGCGAGTTGGGCAAGGTCCAGCGCGGCTTGCGCGAAGCGGCTTTCGGGGCCGATCTGGTGAATGAGGCGCGCGACAGCACGATTGCAGACATCCGGATTCTTGGTTCCCACGTGGCGGATCTCTGCCAGATCGGCGAGTTCCCCTTCCACATCTCCCTTCTTTCGTTTCGCTGCCGCCCGGTATTCGAGAATGTCGGCGAGCTTCTCGCGGTGCGACTGCACAGAGGGGAATTCGTCAATGAGCTGCTGAACCAACACAACGGCCTGGTCGTATGCCTCGATCGCCTTGTCGTAATCCGCCTGACCAAAGTCGAAGTATTTTCCGCGATGCTGAAAGGCATCGGCCAATGCCATGCGATATTCGGATACTGCAGGAAACTCATCGACCAGCGACTGCAGGATCGCGAGGGCTTCGTCCGAGCGTCCCTGGGACCGCAACCGCAGGTGACTACCCAGTCTTGCACGGTAATCTGGTTCGTCCGGGTAATCGCCAACGAGTTTTTCATAAATCGATACAGCCATCGCGTGCTCACCGCCGGCTGCCAAGTATTGAGCCAGATCTGGTCGATAGTCTGGCATTTCTTGAAACTCATCAGCGAGCTTATCGAACACCGCCATTGTCTCCTCTAAGCGACCCTTTTTCGCCATCTGATAGGCGATCTCTGCGCGGAAGTCGGGGCGGTCGGAAAACTCTTCGATCAAGCTGCGACAAATCCGCTCCGCTTCTTCGAACTCGCCTGATTCGCATAGCTGCCGCGCTCGTGTTTCGTAGAGGAACGCAAGCTCGTCGCGATACGACTCCCGCTCGGGAAATTCTTCCGTCGACTTCTCCAACATCGCAATCGCCTGGCCAGGCGTATCCTGGAAAAGCTTTCGGGGAAGTTGCAGACGATAGTCGGGCAGATCTGGCGATTGTTCTTTCAGTCGCTCCAACCGCGACACTGCGTTATTGATTTGACCATCGCATGCCATTTGAATCGCCTGCCGCCATTTCAACCGTTCCACCTGTCTCGTCAACAGATGTTCCTGGGAGTGCAGGTTGCGGAGTCGCCCGAGCGTTTCGATCGCCTCGTCAAGTTTTCCCGCTTCGACCTGCTGATACGCTTCTCGACGCAGGGCCGCATCGGAACTGACATACCGATCCGCGCCCGAACGGTCCCAGATCCGGACCGTCGCGTCATGACTCACGGAGGCGAAGCGAAGCCCATCGGGACTCCAAGCGACTTGATTGACTTGATCTGTATGGGCCTGGAGTGCGAGCAGTTCGCGGGCGGCGGACGGATCCCAGATCTTGATCGTTCCGTCGATGCAGCCAGATCCCAGACGCGGCATTCGAGGATGCCAGGCAAGGGACGTGACTTCGGCACCGTGACCACGCAAAACGTTTCTCGCTTTCCATGTCGCCGCATCATAGATGGTGATCGTTCCATCGTCCAAACCATGGGCCAACAGCCGACTGTCGGAACTCCAGGCAATACAGCCTCCCGAACTGTCTTCCATTGCAGCGACTTGACGCAAGGCGGAATCCCAAACGCGATTGAGAGTCCCTCCACTGGCGATGTATTTCCCATTGGGACTCCACAGCGCACCGAAACTCGGTCCGAAGGAGGTCTTGGCAATCTCCTGACGACTCTTGGCATCAAACAACCGAACGCGAGATTCGGATTGGCCGAAACGGAGCCTCGTCGTCGCAGCCGTGAGGAACTTACCATCGGGGCTCCAAGTCAGCGAGCCGATCGATTCCTCCGCGGTCGCTATCGACGGTCCCACAGGCTCGCCCGTCTGCGCGTCGTAGACTTCGGGTTGTTTGGCCGTGAAGTACTTGCCATCCGGGCTCCAGGCAACCGCATCGATCCAGCCCATGCCCAGCTTCAAGGACATCTCTTCTTCCGCGGTTACCGCATCCAAGATCTTCACGAGTCCGAATCGTCCACCGACCAATAGACGGCGGCCATCGGGCGAAAAGGCCAACGAGAGTGCATATCGGTCCACTCGATGGACCCGGCAGTCCGACGGCGAGTCAGCCCGGTCCCAGACTTTGACCATTCCGTTGGAAAGGCCTGCGGCGAGAGCACTCCTGTCGGGACTCCAGACGACCGAGACCGCGTCGGATTCCGTGAGAATGGACGAAACGACAGCTGCCGTCTGCGAATCGAGAATATCGATGGTTCCTCCCCGATTCGCCGTTGCCAAGTGTAGACCGTCCCGACTCCATGCTGGATGCGTATCACAAGGCTTGCGGTACTCGGCGATGCGCTCGTTCGTTCTCCAATTGACGATCCGTACGACCTGAGGACCTGCTTGGGGAATCAGAAGCGATAGGCAAGAACCATCCGGGCTGAATGTTGCACAACTGGCCTCCCATTCGTTGATCACGTTGCCGCTGTCGGCTTGGCGAAGCTGTACTGTGGGAGCATTCCAGGAAGCCTCTCCATGGGGTGGTCCTATAGCAACCAACAACTGCTTTCCATCCGGGCTCGATTCCAGCAAATGCACGGGCCGCGAAACCGTCTGCGAAGAAAAGCACTCGCCCTTCAGGGGATTCCAGAAGCGAATCTTGCCGTCGTCACTTGCGGACACCAACTGACCATTGGCCTTTGACCAGTTCAAGCTGCGCACCGTGGCCGCGTGGCCGCGCAGACAGCTCACTTGCGAGCCCGTCTCCACGTCCCAAACGAGGATCACTCTCCGATCGCCTCCGGCAGCGAGATACTGCCCCTCGGGGCTCCAGGCCAGACAGAACTCCTGATCGTGGGGACAGTTTTGCAGCGTTCTCTTCAACCGTCCGGTATCCAGATCCCAAATATTGATCGACAACAGCAGACGATCGATCGACGCCAAGCTCATTCCATCCGGACTCCAGGCAATCGGATTGATCGCTTCACCACATCCCTGAAGCGGAAACGTGAACCGTTCCCGATGAGTCTGGGACACAAGGTAATACCATTCCCAGCCCCGCAGATCGGGCCTTCCCGGCCGAGGCTGCATCGCAGCGAGGCTGGAAAACAGACGCTGTGGCACTCCCTCATCCAGAGCCTGTTGTGCCAACTGCGCGTTCGTAATGTAGAGGTCCGACTCAACTGCGTCGCGTTGGCGCTTCGCCAGTTCTTCCTGCTGTCTGGCAAGTGATTCGGCATCAAGTGCTCGGCTGCGCTGTCGCTGGGCGTCGACCAAGTTTGTCTGTGCCTCACCGCGTTCTCGCATCGCCCATGCCGCCAGCGACAGGCTGACAAGGGTCGTGAAAAGGAGCACAGAAATCACAGCAGCGAGAGTCTCGGTATGACGCCGAGACCAGCGAACCGCACGGGTCAGGGGGCTGGGCCGCTTGGCCCGAATGGGACGCTGATCTAAGAATCGCTGCAGGTCATCCGCCAGCGCCCGCGCCGAGGGATAGCGATCCTCGGGAGACTTCTGCAATGTCTTCAGCACGATCGTTTCCAGGTCGGGGGGAACACGTGGATCCATGGATCGCAATCGACGTGGCTCCCGCTCAGCAATCTGCTGGATCAGCTGGGCACGATCATCCGTCGAAAAGACCGGTTGCAGAGTTAACAGTTCATAGAGAGTGGCCCCCAGAGAGTAGATGTCGGAATGCGGACCCACCGCATGCCGCTCACCCTGTGCCTGTTCGGGACTCATATAGCGCAACGTACCCATGACATCGCCCGACATGGTAATTCCGGTACCCGTCTCCAGACGCGCGAGTCCAAAATCGGTGACCCAGAGGCGACCGGTCGTGTCCAACAGGAGATTCGCCGGTTTGATGTCGCGATGAATGATGCCCTGAGCATGTGCTTGCTCCAGGGCGCCCGCCACATCGATCCCCAACCGCGCGATGTCTCGAAAGAACTGGGACCGATCACGAGAGTAGGCGGTGGTCAGCGCGGCGATGGGTTGCGTGTCGGGC
>CAZFWV010000210.1:0-1899 GCA_964522605.1 uncultured Pirellulaceae bacterium | reverse complement strand
GGACCGATCACGAGAGTAGGCGGTGGTCAGCGCGGCGATGGGTTGCGTGTCGGGCTTTGTCTGAGTCCCCTCTTGCGCTTGCGGCAGAGGGTTAGGGTGAGGGTTTGATCCGCTGCAAGTCGCCTCATCACCCAGCACTTTTCCGCAGGCGAGAGGGGATAACGAACGCACGGACCGGTCTCTGGGAACAACACTTCCCTCGGCGACAGCTTTGTTCGAGCTGGCATCGGCAGGCGTTGCCGTTCTGTTGGCGGGAATCGACTCTGCTTGGCGCAATTGCTGCAGGATCACCGCCAAGCTTGGCCCCTCGATGTATTGCATCGCGTAATAATGCACACCCCGGTCACAACCGACGGAGTAGATCGGCACAATATTCGTGTGATGCAGCGTCGCAGCCGCCTGAGCCTCGTTTCGAAACCGTTCTAATTGGCGAGGATCCAGCACGGCAGCAAATGGCATCACCTTGAGCGCAACCCGACGACGCAATGTAAGTTGCTCGGCCTCGTAAACAATTCCCATCCCGCCACGACCAATTTCACGGATCAGGCGAAACTCGCCCAAACAATGGGGATCGCCGCCGCCAACAGCAACGTCCGAACTCGACGCGGGCAATTCTGTCGTCGAACTGCCCAATTCCGCGGCGGCCTGCATCGCCGGCACGAGGCGCCTCAACCTGGTCGCGTGCTCGGGATGGTCACGTGTCAACTCGTCCAGGTTCAGCGGCTTTCCTGTGAGCAACTGCTGTTCGAGCCTCTCGACCAATTCGAGGAACTCAGAATCCATAGCCGATTCGGACGGATTTGAAGCGGTAGGTCTGGCCATGATTCATGACTCCGCGGACGAATCATCGTCTCCCAACAAGATTCGCAACTGTTCGAGCGCACGCACACGGCGCATTTTGACGGCGGCCTCGGAGATCCTCAGGACGGCTGCGATTTCCGATATCGTCAACAGCTCCACGTATCGCAGTATCAGCACCTCACGGTGATTCGGCTGCAGAGCCTCCATGGCCTGCCGAACGCGCGCGATTCGCTCGTTTTTTCGCATGATCGTACTGGGGCCGACATTCTTGGCTGCCAACTGACGGGCCAGCTCGATGCAAGAAAGGTCCGACACGGGCACAACTCGATTTTGCTCCTTGAACACCGATCGCTTTTGGCTGTAGAGATGCTCCTCGTGCAGACGCATAATCTGCCGCCACGCGATTTGACGCAGCCAGGGATAGAACGGCACGGGCCGCTCATCGACGTACTGAGGGAGTTTCTGGATCGCTTCGGCGAGCGATTCCTGCACGACGTCCGATGCATCAACCCGCGCGCAGAGCCGCGGATCGAGCCGAAAGGACACCATCCGCCACAGTCGCTGTCGATGCCGGTCGACCAGCTCTCCGGCGGCAGAATGGTCCCCTTGCGCGGCACGCCGCATTAAACGCTCGGTCGTCCCGTCGTCTTGCATCGAGGGTCCCTCTACCCACAGATTCTGGCAAAAACGCCAAAAGGTATCGAGAATTCTCTGGATTTTTAGGGAGGAATTTGACGCGATCGCGTAACCCCCTTGCGGGCTGCGTGTTGCGCCGATGCAAAATCTTGACCAAGCGTCTCGACGAACGACTTCTCCTGCGTGCTTCCCCGCGTCCTCCGACGAATCCTGAAAAACGTTTCGCCAACGCGTTACCTTTTGCGAGTTTTCCGGAAGTCAGGGGTAGCGACTACGGACAGGGAATTCGTGATTGGCACCTTCTCCGCGACTCGCCGGTGTGCCACTGGCTCTGCCAGTGCAGGATCGAGCTCCAACTCAACCATCGCCGGTGTGCCACTGGCTCTGCCAGTGCAGGATCAAGCTCTAACTCAACCATCGCCGGTGTGCCACTGGCTCTGCCAGTGCAGGATCAAGCTCTAA
>CAZFWV010000209.1:0-12334 GCA_964522605.1 uncultured Pirellulaceae bacterium | reverse complement strand
CAACCCTGCCGCGTAATAGAATTCGCTTGCCCCGACAAGAAACTCACCGTTAGCAACGCAGAGAACGCGGAGGCGCAGAGGGCCGCGGAGGGGGAAGGGGACGGAGTTTTGACGGCTGCGCGGAACTAGAGCAGGCAAGTTGGCTGGGAGGCCTCGATCCGCGCGCAATCAGGGTTGTTCGGATCGAGTCGACTGATTTGGGTCCATGTCACGGAATGCGCGAAGCCATTGAGCGATCAGCGCACTGCGCAGATCATCCCGCGTTTCGTACTCATCGATCGTCGTGCCCCAATAGAAACTGATCCAACCCTGAGCGATAGGACGTGAGCCATCAACAAACGTCTGCAGTTCTTCGATCGAACAACTCAGCGGAAACATCTCCTCGATGACGATCGGCTTTCCCACATCGTAGACGGCCAAAGCCTTGAGCGCCGCTTCCACCTCACCGCGTTTTGGATAGAAGTGAACACTCACGAAATCCAACGGTTCGCCCACTTCCGGCGAATAAAACAGCGGTTTCGCACCAGGAAACACGTGGGCCCAGGGAATGACTCCAACCGTAATCAGATGACGGTCATCCACCGCTCGAATTGCCGAAGTCAGATGCTGCACCCAGTCTCGTGCAATCTCGCTCGTCGTTCGACCGGATGCATCCAGATTGATGCGTTGGACGAAGAATTTCCCTCCCAACTCGCCGGTCAGCCATTCCGTGGCTGGTTCCTGGCCCCCTGTGACAATCGGTTCGTTCATCAGGTCATAACAAAATACAGCTGGACTTTGTCGTCCGACGCGAGCCACAGCGCCCCAGAAACGACCTTGAACCTCCCACCGAGATCGCTCATCCAGCGCATCGTACCAACTCGGAACATCTTGCTTGTGGTAACATCCCAGGCCTGTCAGGTCGAGGTATAGCTCCGTCTCCTCTGCCAGTTGAATTAAGTCCTTCAGCCGTCCCAACTGCTCCGCGTTGGCCTCCGTCGCAGAATCCATGAAACGGCCCAATTGCAGGTGGATGCGTACGACGTTGGCACCCAGCGATTTGATCTCTAGAAAATCTTCCGCAACCCGCTCCCATTCAACCTGCCAATAGTCCTCCAGCAATCGCCCGTCATCATCGTGATCGTAATTCACTCCCCAAAGCCGCATTGGCTGACCCGAGGCCGAACCAATGAAATGCTTGCCGTCGTCGCTGATTTGCAGCCACTCCAACGAAGCATTTTCACTGGAAGACGGTACTGGTTCAGACGCCGGCGGCGCCGATCTGGCTGAATCGTTCAGGCAGAGGACCAAGCCGAAGACGATCAGGAATCCAGATCGAGCGAACATGATCCATCTCCTGGAAGGGCGAGAAACACCGAGGAGCATCCGAGTCGCGAAATCTGTGCCAAGGGCGCAAAGGGCTGGCGTGCGGAACGGTGCCTAACGGATATAATAGCGGACCACCCGGTCTGAAAGTAGGAGATTCCCCATGACGCGGTTCGGCCTGATCACACTGTTGGTAACCATGTTCTCTGCCGTCATTCCTTTGCACGCCGTGGCGCAGGTCCCGATCGGTCTTGAGCAGATCTATCGCTTGGACTTATTGCCACAGAGGAAGGCGTCGACCTCGATCGGCTCGATCTCAAGCTACGATCGCACGGGAGGCAATGACGATGGGTTTTCCGGAAAGTACTCGTACGTCGCGAAAGAGGCCGATGGACTCGTGATCGCGGATCTGAAGGGACCCGGAGTCATCTACCGCATCTGGACGCCGACCCCGACCGACGATTTGGTCGAATTTTACTTCGACGGAGAAAAAGATCCGCGCATTCGGGTCAAGTTCCGCGAGCTGTTCACGGGCGAACAAGCACCGTTTGTCGCGCCGCTGGTCGGCTACGGAGCCGGCGGCTTTTACAGTTATGTACCGCTGCCCTACCGCGAATCATGCAAGATCATGGTCCGCGCGGAGCGTGTTCAGTTTTACCAGATTAATTTCGCAGAGTATCCCGAACAGATTCCGCTGCAAACCTGGCAGACGCCACCGAGCGACGAATATCTCGAGCACCAGAACCGAGCAGCGACGCTGCTGGCGGCCACGGGCTCGGACATCACTCCTTATGTTGTATCGCCCGGCACGAAAACCGAGACACATCGTGTCAACGTTTCTTTGAAGCCGTCAGAGACCGCAACGCTATTTGAAACGGCCGCGCCGGGCCGGATCGCCGCACTCCGGATGGGGCCTGCGACGGCACTCGCGGGCAAAGAACGAGACCTGCTGTTGCGCATTCACTGGGATGATGAGCCCGGACCTGCGGTCCTTTGCCCCGCCGGAGATTTTTTTGGCTACGCCTGGGGACAGCCCGCCATGAAATCGCTCCTGATCGGAACCGATGGTGGCACAAACTACTGCTACTTTCCGATGCCGTTTGATCGATCGGCGAAGATCGAACTGATCTCCACACGATCCGATGGGCCGGCCGTCGATGTATGGGCAGAAGTTGTCACAGCACCTCAAGGTCGCCAAGACCAGGAGGGGAAATTCTATGCCCGGTGGCACCGAGAGAACCCGACAACCAAAGGCGTTCCCTTCACGTTCGTGGAGCTGGAGGGTCGTGGCCATTTGGTCGGCTGTATCCTGCAGGCCCAAGGATTTGTGTCGGGTCAGACTCCCTTCTTTGAAGGGGACGATCAGACGACAATCGATGGCGAGTTGGTCATTCACGGAACCGGATCGGAGGACTTTTTTAATGGTGGATGGTACGACGTGCCGGACCGCTGGGAAAAGAGACTCTCCTTCCCGTTCAGCGGCTGCCTAGGGTATCAGAAACACCTTGGTCGCACCGGCGGCTATCGATTGATGGTTTCCGACGCCTACGCTTTCGAACAGGGAATTCGACAGACCATCGAACACGCTCCCACAGGCAACGATTTGGAAACCGACCATTGTGGAATCGCTTTTCTCTACCTGGAACATCCGCCAGCCGACATTCCAACGATCGAATCCCTCGGCGACCGACAGGTCAAGGATCTGCGACGGATCCTTTTCACACCGGCGTGGTCGGTACCGATCTACGCCTTTACCTTTCGCGGAGCAACGCTCGAGAAGAAAGAGGAGGAACAGAATGGACAACGCTTGAGTTTCCTGTCGATGCGCGCCGAGCGCGGCGAAGATTGGTTCGGTGTGCCGTTTCTCACGCTCGTTTGTGATGCGCCGGCAAGCGGCCGGTACGAAGTGTCGATCGAGACGGTCAAAGGCCCGGCACAAGCGCAAGTCCAACTTTCGCGAAACGAGGTACCTGTCGGGGACCCGGTTGAGCTGTACTCGGCCGAACGAATCCGCAGCGAGCCCATTTCGCTTGGCCAAGTCGACCTGGATGAAGGTCCGGTGAATTTGACCTTCAAACTGGTCGGCAAACACGAGCAGTCGTCCGGCTACGGGTTTGATTTGATCACGGTTCAACTGGAACGCGTCGACTGATCGCCCAGGCGACAACACCTCCAACACGGGAGGGTCGTGAAGATTATAAGTTGTTGGTTCGAAGGAACTTATCCTGCACTTCCACGCGTTGCGTTCGTGCAACTTGTACGTGGTGGTTTTCCGGAGTCTCCGAACAGGATTCGTGGCGATTCGTTCAACCCGCAGCCGTTAGGCGACGTTCGTTTAACCCGCAGCCGTTAGGCGAGGATGATCTTCCGTTCTTTCTTCTGTCCTCGCCTGACGGCTGCGGGTTAAACGAGAGGACCGATTCCTCGTTTAACCGCGCGGGCATCGCCCCGCGGGTAGGGAGGAGTCTTCCGCGGCCCGCTGGGCGCGCGGTTAAACGAATCGCCACGAATCCTGTTCATAAACGCCTGCAAAACCAACACTTCTCAACTGCACAACCTCCGTGCGGCAGCGTCGGCCCGGCCTTGGTCCTCTGACCCTCATTTCGCTCCGGCAATTTAATCCCGATGTTTCGGTTTGACAAAGTCCGGGAACGATTTCCACGTTGGACCATTTGAGGTCTTTGACACGGCAATGCGCCGTGGATATTCTCTTGGGGAGAATGAGGTCTCTCACTGTTTGCCCGCCTTGAGTCTCCCAACGCGGTGAGTACGCTCGCTGAACTCTCCCATTTCGCTTGATTCTGCGCCCCCGATGGATTGCGCGCGGGGATCGGTCCCCCCTTTGCGGATCAGGTACTTACTTTGGAGTCATCGTAAACAATGAAGTGTCTTGGTAACGAACTCAGCCGTCGCGGATTTTTGCACGTGGGTCTGCTGGGCGGGCTGGGCTTAACACTGGCGGACTATTTGCGAATGGAGGCTGCGGCCGATCAGAAGTTTTTTGAAAGCAAAGAAGGCACGGCCAAATCCGTGATCTTTGTTTTCCTGCCCGGCGGGATCAGTCATCAAGAATCGTTTGACCCCAAGCCCTACGCTCCAATCGAGTATCGTGGCCCGCTCAAGTCGATCGCAACGAACGTTCCCGGTGTCGAGATCGGCGAGCTTTGGACGCAGACCGCCCAGGTCGCTGACAAATTGGCGATCTGCCGCTCCATGACGCACGGCGAGGCGGCTCACGAACGCGGAACACACAACATGTTTACGGGGTACCGTCCAAGCCCCGCGTTGTCATATCCAAGTATCGGCAGCGTCGTCTCGCACGAATTCGGACCTCGCAACAATCTGCCGCCCTACGTGTTCATCCCGAACCAACCGAATGAATATGCAGGGACCGGGTACCTGAGTTCGTCGTACGCCGGGTTCAGCCTCGGCGCCGATCCGGCAAATGGGAATTTTCAGGTGCGCGACCTGAGCTTGCCGGGCGGTGTTGATGATGCACGGTTCGCGTCACGGCGCAAGGTACTGGATGCCGTCAACGATCATTTCCGGTCCAAGGAACAGGCGGATGCGCTGGATGCGGTGGACACGTTCTACCAGCGTGCGTACTCGATGATTAGCTCCGAGAAAGCGCGGGAGGCGTTTGACATTAACAAGGAAGACAACGCCGTTCGCGATGAATACGGACGGAATGCCGCAGGCGCCCGCCTGCTACTGGCGCGGCGATTGGTCGAGGCGGGCGTACGTTTCGTTACCACGATTTACGGATCTTGGGACCTCCATGATGGAATTGAAGCCGGAACGCGAAATCAAGTTCCTGCCTTTGACCAAGCGTTCGCGACGTTGATTCGCGATCTGGATCGACGTGGGTTGTTGGATTCAACCTTGGTCTGCGTTGCCTCCGAGTTCGGACGCACTCCCAAGATCAACAACACGGCGGGCCGCGACCACTGGCCCAAGGTTTTCAGCATTGTCATGGCGGGTGGCGGAATCAAACGTGGAATCGTTTACGGTTCCTCCGATTCAATCGCCAGCGAACCGGTGGATCATCCACTAACCGTTGCGGATTGGGCCACGACGCTCTACCACTGCATGGGGATCGTTGCGGAAAAAGAGTTGATGGCACCCGGGGATCGCCCAATCGAAATTGTCGATGGAGGCCAGGTTCGCAAGGAATTATTGGCCTGATTCTTCGTTGCGAGGTAAATGATGAAGCGTTTGATTCGACGGACCGCAATCCTGCTGCTGTCGGTGCTCGCCGCCTGTGGATCCGCCGCCTCCCCCCGCCTGAACTTGATCTTGCCCCGCGGAATCCAGCGAGGGGCAGAGCATGTGATCACATTCCATGGCACGAACCTCGGCGACGCGGAAGAGGTCCTCTTCTACGAACCCGGAATTGACGTGACCAAAGTGGAACCGTCTGGAAACGAGGCAAAAGCGACTGTTCAGGTCGCAGCAGATTGTCGCTTGGGTGAACACGTCGCGCAGGTGCGCACCCGCAGTGGCTTGACGGATTACCGGACCCTGTTCGTCGGCGCCTTGCAGGCAGTCGATGAAATTGAACCGAACTCCACTTTCGATCAACCGCAGACCATCCCGCTGAATGTCACGGTTCAGGGCATCGTAGAAAACGAGGACGTCGACTACTACGTTCTGCAGGCAGAACAAGGGCAGCGGATTTCCGTCGAGGTGGAAGCGATGCGTCTCGGCACGGCGCTCTTCGATCCGTATGTCGCCATCCTCGACATGAAGCGATTCGAACTGGCTTCGGCGGATGATACGCCACTGGCATTGCAGGACACGTTCGTTTCCGTCGTTGCACCCGAAACTGGCCGCTACATCATCGAAGTCCGCGAGGCGGCGTACGGTGGCAACGGGGAGTGTCGCTATCGTTTGCATGTCGGTACATTCCCGCGGCCCACGGCCGTCTTTCCTGCAGGGGGAAAAGCGGGAGAGTCGCTGACGGTGCGGTTTCTTGGCGATGCGTCTGGTGAGATTCAACAACAGGTCACCTTGCCTCCGGAACCAACCGACGAATTCGCCCTGTTCGCCGAAGATCGCGGCGGAATCGCCCCTTCGCCTAACCCTTTCCGCCTGGTGAGCTTCGACAACACGCTGGAGTCCGAACCCAACAACGAACTGACGGAGGCAACGCCCGCGGAGCTCCCGAAAGCGATGAATGGCATCATCGAGTCCGCCGGAGATGTGGACTGCTATCGCTTTTCCGCCACCAAGGGACAAGTGTTTGAAGTCGAATGCTTCGCACGGCGAATTCGCTCCGGACTCGACTCCGTCCTTAATCTGTACCACGCCGACGGTCGCGGCATCACCGGAAATGATGATGCTCGCGGTCCCGACAGTTATTTTCGCTTCGAGGTGCCCGAGGATGGAGAATACATCATCCGCGTTACGGATCACCTCGATCGGGGAGCTCCCGATTTTGTCTATCGCATCGAGCTTCAACCAATTACGCCGGTGCTGCAAACCGGAATCCCACGGGTTGAACGCTACGGCCAGTATCTACAGCAGATCTGTGTGCCTCGCGGCAATCGATTTGGAACCGTTGTGAGCGCGAACCGGATGAACTTCGGCGGTGACTTAACGCTGGAACTTGAATCGCTTCCGGAGGGCGTCACAGCAGACTGCGTACCGATGCCGGCGAACTTGAATCTGATGCCGGTCGTATTTGAAGCTTCCTCGAACGCCGCCCTGAGCGGAAGGTTGATCGATCTCGCTGCGCATCACGTCGATTCAACCCAAGGGATTCGGGGAACCTTCTATAATCGCGCAGATTTCCTGGTGGGCGAACCGAACCAGTCAATTTACGTTTGGAAAGACGTCCACCAAGTACCCATTGCCGTGGTCGAGGAACTGCCGTTTCAGATTGAAATCGTCCAACCGCATGTTCCACTCGTGCAGAATGGCTCCATGGGGCTGCGCGTCATTGCCCAAAAGCGTGACGGTTGGGATGAGGCAATCAACGTCCGCTTGCCCTTCCTTCCCCCGGGGGTCGGCGGAGCAACGAATGTCACGATGGAAAAGGGACAGTCTGAGGTCATCTGCCCTTTAAATGCAAACGCCGACGCCCTGGTCGGGACGTGGCGGGTCTTTGCACTAGGCCAGGCCGAAGTTGGCGGCGCCGCACACGCCGCTTCGCAATTGGCCACGCTCGAAGTCGCGGCGCCGCTCGTGCAATTCGAAATGCAACGCACGTCCTGCGAGCAAGGCCAATCCACCGAGGTGTACTGCAAAGTCAATCATCTCACGTCCTTTGACGGTCAGGCCAAAGCGGTTCTGATGGGCTTGCCCCACAACGTGACCGCGCCCGAACTCGAATTCAACAAAGACACTCCGGAGCTGACCTTTCCGGTCACCACCGATGCGTCCAGCCCGGCAGGCAAGCATGGTGGACTGTTCTGCCAGGTCACGATCGTTCGCAATGAAGAACCGATCGTCGCGGTTGCGGGTCGTACCGAATTGCAGATCGACGAGCCACCGCCGGCACCGGTTGCTCAAGCCGAATCCGCTCCTCCCGAAGCGGCCCCGGCTCCAGAAACAGCGCCGTCCGAGCCCACCGCGCGTCCCTTGAGCCGACTGGAAAAACTCCGCCTGCAGGCCGAGGAGCGGAAGCAGCAAGCAACGTCCACTGAACCGTCCGCCGACGCGGAGGCCGGATCCTAGCCGCCTTTAAGAACAAGGACTGGTTGCCTACTCGTTTAACCGCGCGGGCATCGCCCCGCGAGTCAACCGACGGATGTTCCGCGGCCTGCTGGGTACGCGGTTAAACGAGAGAACTGAGATGCCGAAGTTATTACTGATTCATCCCTTACCCGGGTGCTTCCCCACGCGAGTGCGGGTCGCTTCCGGTAGTCGCTCGATCTCTTGCCGAGAGAACGATGTTTTCACTGTCAGCACCACAGAGGCGCCGAAGATGCGATTGCTGATTCAACTTCTGTTCCTTCTCCTGATCGGTACGGGCATGGGCCACTTGCTGCATGCTCAAGATACGGATTGCGTGCGGATTGAAGTTGGTCCGCCGGATGTTCATCTTTCCAGCGCGCGAGACTTCCAGACACTCATCGTCCAAGCGCAGGACGCCAGTGGAATCACCACGGATGTGACCAAGAGTGCTTCGTTCACAATCTCTGACTCCGCCGTAGCTGCCGTAACAGAAAACCGCGTGACACCGGTCGGCGATGGAACGTGCGAATTAACGATAACGTATGGCGTGCATACGGTGTCGGTTCCTGTGACGGTGCAGAACTCAGCCGCCGATCCGCCCGTCAGTTTTCGACTAGACGTCATGCCGGTCTTCATGAAGGCCGGCTGCAACATGGGTAGCTGTCATGGAGCGGCTCGCGGAAAAGATGGTTTTCGTCTCTCCTTGTTCGGCTTCGATCCGGCCGGTGATTATTTTCGGTTAACGCGCGAGATTCCGGGCCGACGCATCAATCTGGCCACCCCGGCCGAATGCCTGCTGATGAACAAAGCAACAGGTACGGTTCCGCACTCGGGAGGTCAGCGATTCGATCCGCAGAGCGAATACGCACAGACCTTGATGCGCTGGTTGGAAAGCGGCGCACCCGATGATCCACAGGCTGTTCCAGCCGTCGAGATCGTCGAGGTCTTCCCACATGGTGCGGTGCTGAACGGTGAAGGAGTGAAGCAACAAATCAATGTTCGTGCGAAGTACGCGGATGGCACCGATCGCGACGTGACCTCCCTCGCTTATTTCCTGTCGAACAATGACAATTCTGCGGAAATCTCCCAAAGCGGACTCGTCACCGCGCACCAACGTGGTGAAGCGTTCTTGATGGCTCGCTTCGATACGCACACGGTCGGAACTCACTTCATCACGTTGCCCGCCGACCTGAAGTTCCAGTGGCAGGAAATCCCTGCGAACAACTACATCGATGAGCTGATCTATAAAAAGCTCCAGAAACTGCGGATTCAGCCGTCGGAACTTTGTACCGATGAAGAGTTCCTACGCCGCATCACGATCGATATCACTGGCCGGATGCCGACAACGGACGAGTACCATGCTTTTCTCGCAAGTAACGAGCCAGACAAGCGAGATCGACTAATCGACGACTTACTGCAGCGGAAGGAGTTCGTCGAACTGTGGGTGATGAAATGGGCCGAGTTGCTTCAGATTCGCACCACGCAACAGATCACCTACAAACCGATGCTGCGATACTACAACTGGCTTCAAGAACAGATTGCCAACAACGTCCCAATCGACCAGATGATTCAGGAGCTTCTGGGATCATCCGGCGGTACATTCAGCAATGCGGCAACCAACTACTATCAGAATGAGACCGATCCGCTCAAGATCGCCGAGAATGTTGCCCAGGTCTTTCTTGGGATGCGGATTCAGTGCGCACAATGCCACAATCACCCGTTCGACCGATGGACGATGGACGACTATTACTCTTTTGCAGCCTTCTTTGCACAGGTTGGCCGCAAACAGGCCGAAGACCCGCGCGAGCTGATCATCTTCAATCGTGGCGGCGGGGAGGTAAAACACCTGGTCGATGGTCGTGACATGGCTCCGAAGTTCCTCGGCGGAGACACTCCTGATTTGGCGGGGCGAGACCGGCGAGTCGTCGTGGCTGAATGGCTGGCGTCCAGCCAGAACCCGTACTTCGCAACGAACCTCGCTAACATCGTCTGGTCCCATTTCTTCGGTCGCGGAATCATCCACGAAGTGGACGACGTCCGGGTGAGCAATCCAGCGGTGAATCCGGAACTGCTCGAGACCCTGGGCCGCAGGTTCACGGAGTACAACTACGACTTCCGGAGACTCGTCGCCGATATCTGCAAGTCGCGAACATACCAATTGAGTACGCAGACGAACGATACAAACAAGTCGGATCACACCAATTTCTCGCATGCAACTCTGCGTCGTTTGCGAGCAGAAGTGTTCCTGGATGCAATCACGCAAGTCACAAACACGCAGAACAAGTTCACCGGTTTACCGCTCGGCGCTCGTGCTGTGCAGATTGCCAATGGCAACACGAGCAACTACTTCCTGACGACGTTTGGACGAGCCACTCGCGAGACGGTATGTTCTTGCGAAGTGAAGATGGAGCCGAACTTGTCGCAGGCACTCCATCTGCTGAATGGCGAGACGGTTCAGAACAAGATTCAGCAAGGGAATCTGATTCCACAACGGTTGGCGGAAGGGAAAACGCCGCCCGAAGTGATGGAAGAGCTCTACATCCGAACCCTCTGCCGACGGCCAACCGCGACGGAATTGGCGAACTTGAACGAGTTGCTTGAGCAAAACGGCGAACCCGCTCGCTTCCTGGAAGATGTCTTTTGGGCCTTGTTGAATTCGCGAGAATTCCTCTTCAACCATTGATGGGCTGGAGGTTTCCTGCAATGTATTGGCTGAAACGCCTCTTCACATCCGTTCTGCTCACCGGTTGCGTACTCGCTACGGCGATCCCGCTGCGGGCTGCGGAGGATTCTGACAAACAGGAAGCACCGAAGGTCACCTACGACGACGACGTCAAACCGCTCCTCCGTCAGAAGTGCTTTGGTTGCCACAATCCGGATCGGAAAAGTGGCGACCTCGATCTCACGAATTTCACGAATCTGATGATCGGCGGTGGTTCCGGAAAGGTTGTGGAAGCTGGTGATGCTTCTTCCAGCTATCTCTATCAACTGATCACACACGAAGAAGAACCGTACATGCCGCCAGAATCTCCGAAGATTTCGGACGACATGATCGAAATCGTGCGGAAGTGGATCGACGGCGGGCTACTCGAGAATCAGGGCAGCCAGGCGGCCGTCCCCAAGAAAAAGATGGTCGATTTCACGCTCAAGGATGCCCCCACCGATCGGCCCGCCGAGCCTCCAATGCCTGGTCGCTTATCCCTTGAACCTGTATTGCGAACGGAATCAGGTTCTGCAGTCACCGCGCTGGCGACGAACCCCTGGTCGCCGATTCTGGCCGTGGCGGGCATCCAGCAGGTGCTGATCTACCACACCCAAACGCTTGAATTGCTCGGAGTGCTCCCCTTTCCCGAGGGAATTCCTGAGGTCTTGCACTTCAGCCGCAATGGCAGTTTGCTACTTGCCGGCGGCGGTCAGGGCTCCGTCAGTGGAAGAGTGGTCGTCTGGGATTTGAAGACAGGACAACGCATTTTCGAGGTGGGCGATGAATTAGACACGGTACTCGCCGCCGACATCAGTTCGGATCAATCGCTGATTGCTCTCGGCGGACCCCAAAAAGTTGTGCGGATCTATTCCACCGAGTCCGGTGAACTAGTGCACGAGTTGCGGAAGCACACAGACTGGATCTATTCCCTGGAATTCAGCCCGGATAGCGTACTTCTGGCGACAGGCGACCGCGCCGGAAACCTGTTCGTCTGGGAAGCATGGACGGGCCGAGAGTACCTGACATTGTCCGGTCATTCCGCCGGCGTCACCGATGTCTCGTGGCGATCGGATTCCAATGTACTGGCAAGTGGCAGTGAAGACGCAACCATCCGACTGTGGGAAATGGAAAACGGCAACGAAATACAGAAGTGGACGGCGCATCCCGGTGGCGTGCTGTCCCTTGAGTTGGCACGCGACGGTCGAGCGATTTCCTGTGGTCGCGACCATGTGACGAAATTATTCGACCCCGGCGGACAACAGCTCATCGCCTTCGAGGCATTCTCCGACTTGGCCGTGCGCGCAACGCTCTGCGATGAGTCGAATTCGGCCATTGCCGGCGATTGGTCAGGCGAAATCCGTGTCTGGAACGCTACCGATGGAACGCAAATTGGCAACGTGAACAGCAACCCTCCCACCCTCGTCGAACGCGTGGCGCACGCCACGCAACAAGTTGCGGAGCGTCAGGCGGAACTTGACACAGCCACCGCTGTATGGCAGTCCGCCCAGGCGGCCCTCGAGCAATTGCGCAACGAAACGGAGGCCAACGACGTGGAACCGACCGATCCCGCTTCGACGTCCAGCGCAACGCAAGCTGACATCGAGAAGGCAGAAGCGGCCGTCAATACAGCACGTCAAGCGGTCGACG
>CAZFWV010000208.1:0-12347 GCA_964522605.1 uncultured Pirellulaceae bacterium | reverse complement strand
TCGCAGACTTCCACGCCCTTCATCGCCTCCTGACGCCAAGACATCCCCCGTGAGCCCTTACCAGCTTGACCACCAAGATCCAACGCTCGAATCTCAAAGTCATTCGCTGCGTGAGGCAAGTGTCACCACTTTCCTCACGTTAAGCAACGATTCTTTTCTTAACGATGCCATGGCCTCAGTCCGAAGACTGCGACCTTGGCGCTCGCGGAGAGCCAACTTGTAAACCGACCCCGAAGGGCCGACTCCAAGCCGGCTATCAAAGATGCCTAATACCACAACCAAATTGCCAAAGATCAAACCGCACTGAGCGGTAGGGCTGCTGCCCCAGTCTTCTCTCGCCGCATGGGCGAAAGCGTGGAAGTTTATCTTCCACCTCAGAGACCGTCAAGGCCCTTGAGCAAAAACCGAAAACAAAGTTTTCGCGCTCGCGTTCCAACGAGTCTCTGAACCTTTGACGACGCCCCCAATTCGCATCGCAGCCGATGGTGTATCCGATCTACTGCCCTTGCTGAGTTCGTCGCCGGGAGCTTAGTTTATCGGACAAATCCATCGATCGTCTAGAGGCGCGCATCCGCTTTTTCGCCGGCCCCGCCCAGCCCGATCGCAAATGGACGCAGATCCCATGCCGGAGCTTCCCCGATGACCGCGTTTCGCCTCGAACAATTACCCGCGCGACTGGCCGTCACCGGTGCCGGCGGTCAACTCGGTAGCCAACTCTGCCGAATCCTCGGCCCCCGCGCGATTCCGCTCGATTACCCCGAGTTCGATCTGACGCAACCCGATTCGTTGGCCGCCCATTTGACGCCCCTGCGCCCCCAAGTCCTGATCAACACGGCCGCTTATACGGCAGTCGATCGGGCGGAAGACGAACCAGATTTGTGTCAGACGATCAACGCGACCGCCGTCGCCCAACTGGCGGAAGTCACCTCAAACCTGGGCTGCCTGCTGGTCCAGATCAGCACCGACTACGTGTTCGGCAACACCGATTCCCCCGCCCAACTTCGGCGAGAGGAAGATCCGCCACATCCCCGGGGGGTCTACGCCTGCTCAAAATGGGAGGGCGAGAAGGCGGCGCGCACCAACCGCCAGCATCTGATCGTTCGTTCCTGCGGTCTGTACGGTCAGCCGGGTCCGACCGCCTCATCCAATTTCGTCCTCACGATGTTGCGGATCGGCCGCGAGCGTCCGGAAGTCCGCGTCGTAAATGATCAGGTGTGCTGCCCAACCTGGGTGGTTGAACTGGCGGACGCAATCCTCTGGCTGATCAGTGCCCGACTCGAGGGGACCTTCCACGTCGTCAACCCGGGACCGACGACCTGGTACGACTTCGCGCAGGAAATCTTCCGCCTAGCCCATCTGGATTGTGCGGTCGTGCCGATTACAACCGAGCAGTATGGCGCTCGAGCACCACGCCCGGCATTCAGCGCGCTAGACACGAGCAAGTATGCATCGGTGGGCGGACCCGCTCTGGCGCGCTGGGACCAGGCGCTGACACGGTTCTTGCAGCAACAGCCCTTGGGAATGACTCAGAAATAACTCCGGCATTTCGGTCCTCTCGTCTAACCGCGGGCCGCGCGGGGCGTTGCCCACGCGGTTAAACGAGGAAGCTGGATCTGAGCCGTTCCTTAGGCCCCGGCCAAGGACCATGCATGGAGTCGAAGAAATCGCGCGTGGCGGTCAGGCTGCGCCGTCGCCGCGAAAAACTGCGGGCAGCGTCCGCAGCAGAAGACTCAGGTCGGTCCAGAGCCCACGCCGCTCGACGTATTCGAGATCCAGTTCCACCTGGCGCTCGAAGTCGAGATTACTGCGCCCCGAAACTTGCCAAATGCAGGTGATTCCGGGCGGTACGGCCAATCGCATCAAATCCTCGGGCTCGTAAAGCTGCACTTCACTCGGAACCGGTGGCCGTGGCCCGACCAGACTCATCTCGCCCCGAAGTACATTCCAGAACTGGGGCAACTCGTCCAAACTTAGACGGCGAAGCAACCGGCCAATCGGTGTGATCCGCGGATCATTGAGGATTTTGAAGGTCCGATTGTCTTCATGTCGATTCTGATCCAACAAGGCAACCTTCAGCGAGTCCGCATTTGGAACCATCGTGCGGAACTTGTAGATTCGAAACGGCCGTCCGCGATAACCAACACGAATCTGCCCGAATAAAACAGGACCCCCGTCGTGTAACTTGATTAACGCTGCGCAGATCAGCATCAGCGGAATCGACAAAGTCAGACCGATCGTCGCACCGATGAGATCGAGTGCGCGTTTGGCCACGCGATAGCCAATCGGAGTCGCTAACATCGGAACAGACGCTTCGGTGCCTGCTGGTCGAACTTTGACTTCCGCAGAACGGACTGTAGGACTCGCGAACGTTTCCACCGGTGGCAGAACGGTTACCGAAACGTCGCCAGCGGGCTCCGACAGCCCGTCAAAACCAGGGATGGTCAAGATTCCCGATTGCTCACGAACAAGTTTTGACATAGGCGAGTTCATCCACCAAGGAGCAAATGAGGTCAATCAAAGAAGCAATTCGCCCTGGCAGGGTCGTAACGCATCGATTTGCACGAATACCTTTGATGGTAGCCAGCGACTCCGGCTTTGGCCATTCGTCTGAGCTATAATTCTCGAAAATTTCGCACTCTTCCCCCCATCTATCTCAATTTCTCGGCCTACACTCCACTCCGCAATCGTCAAGCTTGAAGGTCGAGATTCTGGAGCAACCGATGGACGATCGAATCGGTGCCGTTGCGATTGGCCGCAATGAAGGAGTCCGCCTTGAGGCCTGTCTCAAATCCCTCGACGGCAGGGTCCGCATCCTGATTTACGTTGATTCGGGCTCGACCGATGGCAGTCAGCAACTGGCCACCGCGCACGGCGCCGAGTTGGTGCAACTCGATTGTTCTGAACCCTTTACTGCCGCGCGCGCGCGCAACGCGGGCGCCGCGGTTCTGCTGCAAAAGGTGCCTTCCCTCGAGTTTATTCAGTTTCTCGACGGCGACTGTCAACTCGTGCCCGGTTGGCTGGAGGCGGCGACGGACGTGATGGATCGAGAGCCGAAAGCAGCGGTCGTGTGTGGTCGTCGGCGCGAACGATTTCCCGATGCATCACGCTACAACCGTTTGTGCGATATGGAGTGGAACACTCCGATCGGTGAAGCCCGATCCTGCGGAGGCGACGCGCTAATTCGCGCCTCGGCGTTTCAACAAGTGAGCGGCTTCGATGCATCGATCATTGCCGGCGAAGAACCGGAGTTATGTGTCCGGTTACGAGAGGAAGGCTGGAAGATTTTCCGGATCGACAAGGAGATGACGATTCACGACGCCGCCATGTTCCATTTCTGGCAGTGGTGGCAACGCATGAAGCGTGCCGGACATGCCTATGCCGAGGGCGCAGCACGCCACGGCGCTGCTTCGGATCGACACTATCGCCGCGAGGTTCGCAGCATCTGGCTTTGGGGTCTGATCGGGCCGCTGCTGTTAATCCTGTGCGCCCCGCTAACCCACGCGGCATCGTTGCTCGGACTGCTCGCCTATCCCTTATGGGTCGTGCGGATCGCCGTTCAGCGCCGCCGACATTTCGGCGATCGCTGGTCCGATTGCGGGCTCTATGGCCTCTCCTGCATGCTCGGCAAATTCCCGCAAATGCTCGGGCAACTCACCTATTGGGGACGTCGTCTGACGCGTCGACCGGCGACAGTGATTGAATACAAAGGCCCGATGGCGAATAAGCCTGCCGGATAAGGCCGACTTGTCAAGCGCAGACCGACTTGAGAAAAGTCGTGCGTGCTTACCCTGCTTGCGCAGTGGTTTGTCGCCGAACTCCGGTGCACGTAGCCGAAGTCGTGAGACTTCGGAGACTCCGGAGTGGGATCCGAATTCTCACGAATTCGGCTACAAGGCCGAGTTCGTCCCGTGCAAGCAGGCTGAACGTCTACCCCAAGTCGGTTTCGTCGACGCGTTCCAACTCGGTCCTGCTCGCGACGAAACCACAACGGGCATCAACCGTGTCGCGCCACCAATCGTAGATACTCGCCGTACTGACTGCGGCTTGCGCGACCGAGTTCTTCCAGTTGCGCTGCGGAGATGTACCCGAGGCGGAAGGCCACTTCTTCGATGCAGGCGATCTTCAGGCCCTGCCGCCGTTCGATGACTTCGACAAAGTTCGCCGCTTCGATCATCGCATCGGGAGTTCCCGTATCGAGCCATGCGAAGCCGCGGCCGAGCGGCGTGACGCGCAGCTCTCCCCGCTCGAGGTATGTGCGATTCACATCCGTGATTTCCAATTCACCTCGGGACGACGGTTTCAAGTTCGCCGCAATCTGAACAACCTGTTCGTCATAGAAATACAATCCGGGAATGGCAAAGGAGGATTTCGGCTGGGCTGGTTTCTCTTCCAACGAGATTGCGATGCCTTCCGAATCGAATTCCACCACGCCATAGCGCTGCGGATCTTTCACGGGATACGCGAAGATCGTCGCGCCGCGTTCAAATCTCACAGCTTCCTGCAGCGTCCTCTGAAAGCCCTGGCCGTAGAAAATGTTGTCCCCGAGAACGAGGCCAACGTGGTCGGAACCGATGAAATCGGCGCCGATCAGGAAGGCTTGAGCCAGTCCTTCCGGTCGAGGCTGGGCCGCGTAGGAGATCTGCAGTCCCAGGTGCTGACCATCGCCCAGGAGCGACTCAAACCGTCCAACATCCTGGGGCGTAGAGATCAAGAGAATCTGCCGGATCCCTGCCAACATCAGACTGGCCAACGGGTAATAGACGAGCGGTTTATCGTAGATCGGGAGCAGTTGTTTACTCACGACCTGCGTCATCGGATTCAACCGAGTCCCACTGCCCCCGGCGAGAATGATCCCTTTGGTCGTCGGCGCTGCGCTCATGGAAAGCCCTCTCGTGGTTACATCCGATAGGGGGAATCGGCTTCGTCCTCATGACGAATCTCGTCGACGGGCTGTTGTTTCCCCGGCCCCGCATACAGTCGATTCGGGGCGTTGAACACCCAACCGGGTTTGTCACCCACGTTGCGGTAACCATGAACCACGCCGGGAGGCACAACGACCGCACACCGATTCTGTTCCCCCA
This sequence comes from uncultured Pirellulaceae bacterium, assembly GCA_964522605.1. Taxonomy (GTDB): domain Bacteria; phylum Planctomycetota; class Planctomycetia; order Pirellulales; family Pirellulaceae; genus CAVZLD01. The sequence continues at coordinate 7,266 of CAZFWV010000208.1, read as the reverse complement.
CAGTCAAGCAAACATGGTGACCGTAGGTGGGAGAATCCGGGCGTGAATCCCAGGCGTGCAGTTCGAAATCGCCCGGCCCAACGAAGGCAAAATAGTCGGACTGTTCGACATGTTCGTGCGGTCCCCGCGCAACACCCGGCAACGTCTCACTCACGTAGGCCATCGCCGGCAACAAACCATCGGGCAATTCATCTTCCCGAAACAACTCGATCAGCCAGCCTCGTTGATCGGCAAAAGGCTTAAGCGATCGCACGACAAGTCCGTCGATCGGACCTTCGACGTACGTGGGTGCGGGCTGCGATGACGGTGTGAATGACTCAATCATGTCAGTTACCAACCCCAATCTTTCCCGTTGATAGGTTCCTTCGCAAACATGCCTTACCCAATCCCCGTGGTCCAAGTACCACCGGACCGTTTCGCGAATCCCGGTGTCAAAGTCGTGTCGCGGTTGCCAACCCAGCTCGCGCTGGATCTTGCTCGCATCGATCGCATAGCGACGGTCATGGCCAGGCCGATCGGGAACGAACTGAATCAATTGTCGCGTGGGCCGGTGAGGTCGATCCGGGCACAGTTCGTCGACAACTTGACAGATCGTTTCCACAACCTCCAAGTTCGTCCGCTCCGCATCCCCGCCGATGTTGTAGACCTGGCCCGGTTCGCCCCGTTGGAGAATCTGCCAGAGCGCTTCGCAATGGTCGTCAACATGCAGCCAATCGCGCACATTCGCTCCGTCCCCATAAACCGGGAGCGGCTTACCTTCCAACGCGTTAAGAATCATCAGCGGGATCAGTTTTTCTGGAAACTGATAGGGCCCGTAGTTGTTGGAACAATTCGAGACCAGAACGGGCAGCCCGTACGTGTGAAAGTAGGCCCGGACCAAATGATCGGCTCCCGCTTTGGAAGCGGAATACGGAGAGTTCGGGGCGTAGGGGGATTGCTCCGTGAATCGCCCCGTGGGTCCGAGGGATCCATAGACCTCGTCGGTCGAAACATGCAGAAAGCGAAATTCTCGTCGCGCCGCAGAATCGAGATCGTTCCAGTATCCTCGCGCACACTCCAGCAAATTCTGCGTGCCGACCACATTCGTCTGAATAAAGGTGGCCGGCGCGCCGATCGAGCGATCCACGTGCGATTCGGCGGCGAAGTGCACGATCGCGCACGGTTGATGATCCCGCAACAGTTGACGCAAGAGGCTCGCGTCGCGAATATCCCCCTGGACAAACTGATAATTCTCGCAACCTGCCACCGGTTGCAGTGATTCCAAGTTTCCCGCATAGGTCAACAAATCCAAGTTGACCATTCGATGGCCCGTCTCGGGCACATACCGTCGGAGGAAGGACCCGCCAATAAAACCGGCTCCCCCGGTCACAAGGATCGTACTCAAGACGACTTCTCCCACTCCAAAAACGTCCCCATTGCGGCTCGGTCACAACGCAACCGCATCTTGGAAGCCTCCCAAGTGTAAGCCGTAAAGTGAACCGGCGTCGTACGGCCCGAAGCCTCCTCCGGCCTTCGCCTCGACGGGAGTTTCGCGAATAAAGAACTTCAACCGACGATGCCGATCACCGGGGCTCCCAAATCGAGCAGATCACGGACCGTATCCTCCGCTTGCAGATTCGCACGGCCGTTGCGCGGCATCGTGAACAGAATCGCGTCGGCCCGCGCCGACAACATCTGCAGATCGGACGGCTGCTGCGTCGAGGGTCCCGAGACCAGAATCATCGTGTACCGTCGACGGCACTCATCGAGCAGATCTGTGAGGCTGCTCGACGCCAAGCCTTCACACGGAAACTCGGCGCTGCCACTTGGGATCATATCCACGCCCGGGATGGACGTGCGGCAGATCATATCGTCGGCCGACAGATCGCGACGCACAAGAAAATCCGCCAGTCCGACTAATCCGGGCGCAGGCTCTGGTTCCGAGCGTGCAACAAGGTCGGTCGCCGGACTGGAGCCTGTCCCCGGGTCTTCATTCGGCGGAGTCGAGGGCGACAGAACCGACTTGACAAGATCCTCGTGGTTCGACCCATTCCGCGTGTCGTGAGCTCGGTCGCACGCATCAATGATCAAAACGCGTTCTTCCCGCCGGGCGAGGCACTCAGCGAGGTAGCTGATCATCGGAATCGCCGATTTGTCGTGGTTGAGCCCACTGAAGACCACGATGGAGCCGGGTCCTGGTACACTCTGCTGAATCCGCAGCGCTAACAAACGCAGCGATTCTGAGTTCAGCGGATGGAATTGAACTTTGTCGTGCTTCAACTGCTGCGCGACAAACGTCCCGCGACTGACAAGCGGAATTCCCAGCGACTTCGCTGCTCTTTCAGCAGGATGCCCCGAGGGAAAGAAATGCTCCAGTGCAAACACGGGCAACGTCAGTAGGACGAGACAGCCGGCCAGGGCAAACACAAAAACCTTATGGCGACCTTCGCTGTAGTCCGTCGTCTGCCACGACGCCGCGGTCAAGACGGTGAGTTCTGAAAGATCCGTCTCCTCCAATCTGCGAATGTTATCCAACTGCTCCTGCAGACTGCGGCGCGAAAGTTGCGATTCCTCCAGCCGCGTTTCCGCCTCTTCCAGCGAAGGCAGTGCTTCCGTGTCCATGCTGAGCGCCTCATTCAGGCGCTGCTCCTGCGATTCGCGGCGGCTTTCCAGCATGCTGATTTCATTGTCCATCGGCAGCAGTTCCAGCTCCAACTGTTCCGCGCGCTGTGTTTGATAGGCTAATTGTCGCTGAAGCGTATCGACAACACGCAGCGCAACCGGATCGAGATCACCTAGGATCTCACGCCCCAGCAAAGTCAACTTCGCTTGCCAAGCGACATAATCGAGGACAACATTCTCCGCGTCGAACTCTTCCAGTGCTTTCTTCAGCGAGAGTAAGCGGGCCGCCTGTGGTGCGGAGCGATTCAGTGCACGCAATCGATCTTCCACCTGCTGCCGACGACTGCGGAGCAGCTCCTGTTTGATCTGCGCCTTCAGCCCCTCCTCCTCCCCGCGAACCGTGCTTATCTGCTGCGAAAGTGATGCCTTCTTGAGAATTGCCTGATCCAGCAGTTCTTCGACTCGCGAAAGCATATTTGTGAGCCGTTGGACCTCGGAGCCGGCCGTGCCTTCTTCGCGCAACTTCTGGTCGCGCTCCCGCCGCAGCGCAAGAACGCGGTCCCGATATTCAGCAACCCGTTGATCCGCACTCGCCAGGGCAATCTCGGTATCGCGACGGTAATTCCGCAACGTCTCGCGGCGATTCGCTGTCGTCTTCTCACAGGCGATCCGCATCAGGTCGTTCACCATCTCGATCGCCTCTTGCGCGTCCCCCCAACCCAGCTTGACCGAGATGATGTTCGACATGTGGGACGTGCGGATCTCGAACAGTTCCGAGAGTCGCTTCGGGTCGATCGGCAGGTCATTCCGCCGCGCCAGCTCAGACATGTATTCGTGGGATCGCAACAAATCGACCAGTTCGAGCGTATTCGGGGGCGTGTAGACCGGCAGGACCGTGGGTGGGAGCGAGACGTAGCGCATTTCGCCCGTCGTCTCGGCCTTCGGCATCGTGAACTGCTTGGCCATGTAGGTCGCGACACCCAGGCTGGCCAACACGCAGGCCAAAAGCAACATCCAGCGCCGGCGCAGAACCGTCAGAAACAAAGAATCCTCGGCCTCGTCGGAATCGCTCGTTCGGCGAGGCTGAGAGATCGTTACAATCCGTTTTTCCAGTGGGTTTCGTCCAGCCACCTGCAGATTACCACGTGTCATTACAGTGTTGCTCAGCATATTTCCCTAGTTGAATTCGTCACGCGGACCCCCAACAGCGGCAGGAAGTACGAATCCCTCACATGTACATACGGCGTCTTTTCGGACCAATCAAGGTTTTGGCAGTGTAGGCGCCTCTGCCGAGGGGGCCAGCAGGTGTTTTGGCGGTGGCCACAGGCCGCGCTGCACGGTCGGCGCCTCTTCCTCGTCCGACTTCTCGACGTCGGGTTCCTCAATCAGCTTGCTTCGCGGCAGGAAGCTGACCGTCGCAAGCCCCCCCAAGGCCAGCGGATAGATCGCATTCAGCATCGCGTTCAACAGCGTATCGATCGCAAACAGGACCAGCGCCACGGCCAGTGCGGTTGCCGGAGCGACATCGACAAACGACCATTTTCGCCCCGCAAACCGCACCAAGGCAACCGTGGGAGCCAGCAACAGGGCGAGATAGAGCGAAATTAGTCCAAGGAGTCCCCGGTAGGCGAACATGATGAGCCAATATCCGTCCATCACTGAAACCGGCTCTCCGTACGCATCGTAGATGTGTCCTCGACCGAAGCCCCCCCAGCCGGTCAGCAATGCCTGCCGGGCGCGGACGACCACCAGGTCCTCATTCTGAAAACGGAATTCCAGCGATTGAGCGCGGTCGTCATTCACCGCCACCCGCGCCAACTCCACCACATGATGGCCGTCGTATGCCGAGGACGCGCGCAACCCGATGTACACGGGAGGAATCAATAACAGAGCCAGGGCGGGCCAGGCGCTCCGCGTGATCCGCATCGCCACCAGCGTCCCACATCCGGCCAGTAGCAGGGCAAGGGCGCCCGTGGCGCGACACAGGACGGTGGTCACCAGCAAGACCGCCAGCAGCGGCCCCGTGGCAATCCCCCACAATTTCTTCGTCGCGCCGCTGTACCATAGCCAGAATCCCATCAGACTGGCAACGGTCATCCACATTCCCAGCTCCAACCCTTCCTCAAGAAACACATTCGGGCGCCATCCCCCAAAACGCGCAGCATTGAAGTTTCGCGGTCGGAAACCATAAACCCAGACGTACAGCTGCGGACTCATGCGGATTTCGATCAGGCACAGCGGAACATACACCAGACCGCCAATCAGGATGGCCTTCGCCAGAACCAGCAACGACTTGAAGGAGTCAAAGTAGACGCGGCCCAAATAGTAGGGAATTCCAAAGGCCCACAGGCTGGAGATACTCTCCGACACCCCGTGCCAGATCCCCAGCCGGTTGGTCCAGGTGGAAACGAGCGGACTCAGGCAGAAAATGGCCAGCGGCAGGTCAAACCACCGCGGCCGCAGTCCGACCAGCCGCCGCGGCTCAAGCAAGATGGCCGCCATCAAGATGCCCAGCGAAGTCGCCGTCATCTTGTCATAGTCGGGCAGACCACGAATGGGAAACCGTGCCGACGGCAGGAACAGCCAGGCGGTCACATAGCAGAAGGCGATCGCTCGATGACCGCGGAGCTCGCGGAAGACCAGGACCACGACCGGCAGCCAGCCGTAGAGCACGATCGGTACGAGAAACTCCATGTCGCCAATCTCGAAGTCAGAGTCGGCACCTGGCAGCCACCGCCGTGTCGGCCCAGGCAGAACCACGATCGCTTCGGCCACCTCGCGCAGCCAGGATCGCTCGATTCAATATAGACCGCGAAAAAAGTCGCCCGCAACCAAACCGCGATCGGAAACGACCATTTCACCGGCGATCCACCGCAGCTCCCGCGCAGCTCGACCGCCTGGCTCCGACAAGGGGCGACTTATGACGGTCGCTCCGAACGCAGCACATATCTCCGCTCGGACACGCTGGACACCTGGTCACTGCAGGAAGAACAGCCACGCCAGAAACAGCAGCACGCTGCCACCAATCATCGGCAGCTCTACTTCGGGCAACCATGCGTGGACCCGATGGTGCCACACCGATTGGAGCGGATAGTAAATTAGCGGCGCAAACACGATTCCGAACAGAACACCGGCCGAGGCAGACCCGTGAGTTCGCCCCACGAAGAAACCGACCGCCATCGCCGTGATCATCGTGGTCGTGCGCAGGACCGTAACCCAGAAATGCATCCGAGCATCTCCATAGGCAAGAAACACAGGTCCCGGATCGGTCGCCACCTTCAACATCACTCCAATTGCCATTAGCGCGCAGTACCAACCGGCCGCGTGATAGGCGGGCGGGTAACAGAAATCGACGACCGGCTGGGCAAAGAGGACGATCAGCACGATCAGACCAAACAATGGCAGCACCGTGCCGAGCCGTAGCCGACGGATTTTGGAACGGGCGGCGGCGAGTGGGACGTCGCGGATTTTGGCATAGGTTGGCATCCACACCTGTTGGCTGATCCGCGAAAAAAGCATCATCGGGGGCAGCGCCAGATTGGCCCCGATGGAGTAGATGCCGAGTTGCCCCACGCTGAAGATTTTGCCGAGCACCATCCGGTCGCCTTGAAGCTGCATGACCGTGAGCGTGCTGCTGGCTGCTGTCCACCGACCAAAATGCAGAATCGACTTGCCCGCTTCCCGGTCCCATTCGAGACGATTCCTCGGCACATTCCCCCCCCAGTACGACATCCACGCGTAGGCAATTCCCCCAATCACCCAGCCGATCGCCAAGGCGGATACCGATTGCATCACGGCGGCCAGCCCGATCATCGCGAGCGAACTCGCCACCTGGGAGCCCAATTCGACGAGAACGTAGCGTTTCGGTTCGATGTTGCGTCGCGATGTCAGCAGAATGGTGGAGGCGAAGGAACGAAACACATTGTCCAAACCGGTCAAGGGCAGCAGCCAGATCAGTTCCGGCATGTCGTACAAGAGTGCAAACGGGTAGGCCCCCGCACAAGTAATCAACCACAGAAGGAAGCCGCGTATGACCTGAACCGTCCACACGGTATTCAGGAAACGCGGACTCTCGCCTTCGCGATGATGGACGACGCTGCCCAACAGGCCGACGTCAGAAATCATCTGCATCGCCACCATGAAGACCTGCACCATCCCCATCAAGCCGAAGGCTTCAGGCACCAGCAACCGCGTCAAAACGAGATTCGTGGCGAACCGCCATCCTTGCGAGGCGATCTGGCTTCCGAGTTGCCACTTCACCGCGTCGACGACTCGTCGGCGCAGAGGCTCCGGCGACGGTGAAGGGGATTCTCGCGGGATGTCAGCGGTATCAGTGGACACGTGGCCGAGTCTTCGTGACTGAGTCGTTGATTGGCTGGTGCGTTCTTTCCGGGGCAGGACCCTGCGGCGGGATGCTCGCCCGGCCGTGGCCCCCCGACTCCGCAGTAATTCCCGCCCCGATCCCCAGATCGTGCAGGAAGTACCGGTTGGACCGCCTTTCGCGGGAGAATTCAACCGCCCCCATCGGGAAAAGCTTACTCCAAGCACTCCCTTCCGGCACTGGAGCGGGAAAAAAACGCCGAGTTCTCCCGGCCGGTTCTGGTAGTTTTGGATCGCGACGCAGGTACAATGTCGGCCTGCCGAAGGTGTTCGGTCGCTAAAGAA
>CAZFWV010000207.1:0-12371 GCA_964522605.1 uncultured Pirellulaceae bacterium | reverse complement strand
CCGCTGGAGGTAGTGATCGCCATCGCTCCCCCGAAAGCCGCTCCGATTGTCGACGAGATGGCCGCGATTTCATCTTCGGCCTGGAATGTGCGCACGCCATAATTCTTGTACTTGCTCAATTCGTGCAGAATGTCGCTCGCCGGCGTGATTGGATAGGTGCCCAGAAACAGTTCTTTGCCACTCAGTTGGGCAGCCGCCATCATTCCCCAAGCCAGGGCTTGGTTCCCGGTCATACTGCGATAGACGCCCGGAGCCAGACTCGCGCGATCGACACGATAACTGCTCACGAAGGCATCGGTCGTTTCTCCATAATTCCGCCCGGCGCGAAGCGCCTTGAGATTCGCCTCCGCGACCTGCGGCTTGTTTCCAAATTTCTTCTCGATGAACCGTTGCGTCACATCGAGACTCCGCCCGTACATCCAGTAGACAAGCCCCATCGCGAAGAAGTTCCGACACCGATCGGCCTCCTTCTGGCTCAACCCCAGACCGTCGACCGCCTGGCGTGTGAGCTTCGTCATCGGAACACGGAACAGCTGATAGGAATCCAGGCTGTTATCCTCAAGCGGACTCGTTGCGTATCCGGCCTGCGTCACGCTCTTCGCGTCGAACGCATCTTCGTTGACGATTAACGTCCCACCGGGCTCCAAGTCTCCCAGATTCGTCTTCAAGGCGGCGGGGTTCATCGCGACGAGCGCATTGAGCTGATCCCCCGGAGTGTAGATATCCGATGAGGCAAAATGGACCTGGAATCCACTGACTCCCGCCAGGGTCCCGCGCGGTGCGCGAATCTCGGCGGGAAAATCGGGGAATGTTGCTACATCGTTCCCCGCCAGGGCGGAAGTGTTTGTGAATTGCGTGCCGGCTAGTTGCATCCCGTCGCCCGAGTCTCCCGCAAATCGCACGGTAACGGATTCGAGCTGGACTACCTGTTTGGCCGAGTTGGCCGAAGCTTTTGTTGACGTCGCCATCTTCAGTATTTGTTTCGATCGTGGAGCGGGTGCGGGGTTTCTAGATTATTTGAAGTTGCAAAGGAAAGACAATTCTTGATCTTCTCGCTTTTCACAACCTCACATCGTGAAATCACGGCGGGCACGGTCAGGCCCCTTCTCTTTGCCGGGTCGCGGGATCGGGTGTGGGAGGCAGATTGTAGACGAAACGGGGAAAGTGTTGCACTAGATAGTGCAAAATGGAGGACACTTTCAGTACGCCGATTGGACGTTCCTGCTCGTCGACCACGGGCAATTGGCGATACCCCCCAAGTGCCATGCGGGCGATCGCCGATTCGACGGTTGCATCCCGGGAGACTGTGACCACGGGGGCACTCATAAGCTGCTCGATCGGCTGCTGCAGATCGGCACATCGCGCCATCTGCAGCAGCGCGTCGCGTTCGGTGAAGATTCCCACCACCTGCTCGGCCCGGCAGATCAAGATGCTTCCCCGTCGTTCGACCTGGAGACGTTGGAGGACCTCCCGCAAGGTGGCCGAGGGTGCCATGCACAGCGGCGAAGGCAGATCCATCTGCCCGACGGTCTCCGAGCCCAAGTGCAGTTGAAACACCACAGAGCATCACCCCTGATCGAGCGGCGTGAATTCGAAGAAACGGCGAAAGACGACCTGTAAACTACCGGGCAGGTCTCGGCGTTTTCCCCGGACGCTGCGACTCCTTGCCAACGGCCCACACCCCAAACCCACTCGATCCCATTTCCGCTTCCGGCAACGCCGTGAAGCCTGTCTGTCGCCGAATTCGTCGGAATTCGGCGGGCAGCGCCCGAGTAGCCCAAGTCTCTCGACTTCGGATACGTTCCGGTCTTGGCCGAATCCTGGGGCGCGATTCCTTTTCGACGTAGCCCTGCAGGGCGGCGGCACGAATTCTAAAAATGTACCACGACAGGCCTCACGGTTGAAGGACCAATGCGCCGGACGAGGCCTTTTTTGACCGCCTTTAGACCGTGTCTCTCGGAGGCGTGGCGGCGCCGCGAGGACCAACATAAAACTTCGACAGATCGACGCCTCCCCGCTGTTCTTCCTCGAGGAGCTTCACCCGATGCTCCATCCGCTCAAGGCGCCGCACCAGTTGGGGCAGCAAGTGGGGCACCGCATCGGGCGGCTCAAGGCGTGGGACGGCCGGATACCCCAGGTGCCGCTGCAAGGCAGCAAACAGCAGAAGTGGGTCGCGTCGACGGTTGGCGTGGGCGATGCGGCCCTCCTTTTCGCCAAACAGCACCGCATAGTCGGAGTCATGATTCGGCTGGACGCCTCGCCGACGCGCCTGCGCCCAATAAAACTCGCTGCGGACGTAGATCAAATCTCCCAGATCGACCAGGCCGACCTGGCGTCGCACCGTCAAGATCCACTCGCGCCACTTGTCATCAAAGATCGGATCGGCCGCCATCGCGGCCAACCCTTGATCGTACTTCAGTCGGTTTCGGCAGAGCGTTTCAAATTGGTAGAGGAAGATTCCCTGTCGCGTCGCCGCCTCGGCTCGATACGCGGCTTCGTGCTGCAGGATCGCCAGGGCCACGCGCAAGTCCATCCGACCCCGGTCGTCTTCCGCTTCTCGCATGATGAACGTCTGAAAGGCCGAGAAGTAGTGCTTCAGCCGCGCCATCGCCGTGGCACATCCCCCCGTGTGCTTCAATTCGCTCAGCAGGAAGTTGATCGCCAACGGCAGCTTCGTGGTCGCCAACACCTCATGGACAATGGCCTCCATGAGTTCCTGGACGGGGAGATTGTCTTTGAGTCGCTCCAGAAGCGTACGGAAGAAGTATGCCTGTTCGACATACTCTTCGCGCCCCAAGCTGGGCCCGGCAACCGGCGGAGCGGTCGTGTCGTTGGACGGGGCTAGTCCCGAACCGGTTCGGCCACGTGGGTCCATCGATAATCCTCAGCCGCGTCCTGTCCCGGCATGCACGTTTTGAAGTTGCACATTTTGACGGCAGGTAGCCGAATTCGTGAGAATTCGGAGGGTCTCGTAGCAGAAATCCACTTGCACCGCCCCCCGAATTCTCTCGAATTCGGCAACGCGCAACTTCCAAACATCCGCTCCGGCAACTTTGCAGGCAGCGCTTCCCCCGAAAGATCCTCGGCCCGACTCTGACGGGAAGGGTCGTACTTGTTTATAATACCCGGTGACGTCGCCTCCAAAAGGTCGCCCCCCGGCTGGCCCCCGCCCCTTCGCACGAGGATCCCTGCGAGATGTCGCATCAGTTTTCGTCCATCGACGACGCGATCCAAGCCATCGCCGATGGTCGTCCGGTCATCGTCTTGGACGCCGAGGACCGCGAGAACGAGGGAGACTTCATTTGTGCGGCCGAAAAGGCCACGCCCGAATTGGTCAACTTCTTCATCAGTCAAGGCAAAGGACTGCTCTGCGCCGCCATCTTGCCGGAGGTCGCGGATCGGCTCGATCTGCCCCTGATGGTGACGAACCCCCGCGATTCGTACCGTACCGCGTACACCGTAACGATCGACCACAAGTCGGTGCGGACGGGAATCACGGCCCGGGAACGATGCCGAACGGTTCGCGAGTTAGTGAACCCGCGAAGCCAGCCGCGGGATTTTGTGCGCCCCGGTCATATTCTGCCCTTGGTGGCCAAAGAGGGCGGTGTGCTGCGGCGGGCCGGACATACGGAAGCCGCCGTGGATCTGGCACGCATGGCAGGTCTCCAACCCGCCGGTCTGCTCTGCGAAATCCTCGACCAGACGGGGGACCGAGCCAGTCGCAAAGTCCTGGCTGATTTGGCCGGACAGTTTGAGCTGGAAATCATCACGATCGCCGACTTGATCCGCCATCGACGCCGCCGGGAACGGCTCGTTCATCGAGTTGCCGAGGCGGAACTCCCGACGCCCTATGGACACTTCCGCATCCTGGCGTACGAGGTGCAATACGAATCGCAGCAACCGATCGTCCTGGCGCTCGGAGATCTGCCCAGCGCGGCTGTACCACTCGTCCGACTCCATTCCTCGTGCTTTACGGGAGATCTGTTGCGCTCCCTTCGCTGCGATTGCGGCGACCAGTTGCGCATGGCACTGGAGATGATCGGCCGGGAAGGGGTTGGCGTCGTGGTCTACCTGCCTCAGGAGGGGCGAGGAATCGGATTGGTCGAGAAGATCAAGGCCTACGGACTCCAGGATCAAGGCCTCGATACGGTCGAGGCCAACCTGGCCCTGGGACATCAGGTCGATCCGCGAGACTACGGCGTCGGGATCCAGATTCTGAAAGACCTCGGATTGTCGAGCGTCCGACTGCTCACGAACAATCCGAAGAAGACGGATGCGTTCATCTACGGCGGGTTCGATCTGGAGGTCGTGGATCAGGTTCCGATCATGCCTCCCATGAATGAGTACAACATTCATTATCTGGAAACGAAGCGGGACAAACTGGGCCATCAACTTCCCCGCCAGAATTGACCCGTTCTCGTTTGACACCTGCCCGTTGGCGAAGTAGGAATCCAATAGGACATTGCTGTCGCCTACGGCCTCCTGCGCCGTCACATCTTGGCTCCGGACCTTTCGCTCCCCTGAGAAGGCCGGGATCCGCGAACAGTGAGTTCCCGTTCGCCACGTCGCGCTCCTCCGCGCGGCCGGGGCGACCGGCAGGAAGTTTTTCGCCGTCGATTCCGCTTTCCCGGACGGGTATGCCCATGCTTTCGCCTGGTTCTCGAGCTATGTGCGCCGGCCGCCAGCCGCAATTTCTGGAGACAACGGACAAACTGATCGAGGAACTTTCTCGTCAGGCCGCGTTCCTGACGCACCCGTCGGACGGCCGTCGGGAACGACGGACCGAACGTCGGTTTCCGTATCCCCGACTGATCCCCCTGACCCCCATGGATGAAGACGCCCAGAAGTCATCTGGTCCCACGCGGCACGTCGTCGGCAAGCATCTGGGACCACGAGGGTTGGATTTTTTCCACGGCGCCCCCCTGCCGGAGCGGTATGCCGTCGTGTCGCTGCCCTGTGCGACCGACCGCTGGGTCCATCTGCTGTTGCGGATCACCTGGTGCCGCTTTCTGCGCGCGGGCTGGTACGACAGCGGCGGACGCTTTGTCCGGCTCGTCACCTGGCCCGAGCCGAACGGGCAACAAATCCCCTTGCCTGAGCAGAATCTAAGCTATGCTTTCGATGAACCGTTCATCCCACGGTGCACCCCTTGACCGTGTTTTGTTCTCTCCTGTTTCTTCGCACTCCGCCGATTGAAGTTGCGAAGACGTTCGCGCGATCGACAGCTCCGGCTGTCGCAGATATACACAGCTGAAGATTGAGTCGCTTGCGGCTCAGGAGCCGTCCCCCGCGGGGCGGCTCATTTTTTTGGCCTCAAGTCGGCTCGGTTCCCCGCAGCGGTGCGGAGCTGTTCCATCGCATTCGCGACGCCCTGATCCGCACCGAAGATAGCGGTTCCCGCCACCAGCACATTCGCGCCGGCCTGAACGACTTGCGACGCGGTCGTCGCATCGATCCCTCCATCCACTTCCAGATCCACGCTCGGCTTCACGAGATCAATCATCTGGCGCACGCGTCGAATCTTGGGCAACGTCGTCGCGATGAAATGTTGCCGCCCGAATCCCGGGTTGACCGTCATCACGAGCACCTGATCGACGTCCTGCAGGATTTCTTCCAGCACGGATGCCGGTGTTGCCGGGTTAATCACGATCCCGACGCGTTTTCCTCGTGCCCGAACCCGCTGGACGGTGCGATGCAGATTCGGATTTCCCTCCCAATGCACGAGGAGCGAATCGGAGCCAGCTTCGATGAAATCGTCGACGAACGCGTCGGGATCGGAGATCATCAAGTGCGTTTCCAGCGGCAGGCTGGTAACTCTCCGCAGAGAGCGGACGATCGGCGGACCCATCGACAGATTGGGCACGAAATGTCCATCCATCACGTCAATGTGAATCCGGTCGGCTCCGGCCCGTTCCGCCTCTTCCACCTGCTGGCCGAGGTGGGCGAAGTTCGCAGCAAGGATGGACGGAGCCAGTTTAACGTCGCGGGGGTCCATAGCCCGGGTACTCCATATGCGTTACGCCGTTCCTGAATTGAGAACGGAACATGAGCAAAGGGCGATTCCGCCCGGAAGAATCGTTCGATCAGATCCTGATCGCCAGCTCACCGATCCACGAACCCATTCGCTGCGAGTCGCGGACGGGCTGTTCATCATGACACCTGTTTCCATTTTCGGTAACGCGAAATCAGATGATTCGTCGAACCGTCGTGCGCGAGCACAGGCTCGTCTCCGTCCTCCAGTTCCGGGATGATTCGCTGGGCCAATTGCTTGCCCAATTCGACGCCCCATTGATCAAACGAGTTGATGCCCCAGATGGTCCCTTGAGTAAACACGACATGTTCGTAGAGTGCGACGAGCGCACCAAGCGATTCGGGCGTCAGACGTTGGGCAAGAATCGTATTGGAAGGACGATTCCCCTCAAACACCCGGTGCGGAACGAGCCAATCGGGCGTGCCTTCGGCCCGGACTTGCTCGGACGTCTTTCCGAAGGCCAGAGCCTCACTCTGAGCAAACACATTCGCCAGCAACATGTCATGATGCTGGCCGAGTGGATTCAGGGTCTGGGCGAACGCGATGAAGTCACAGGGAATCAGTTTCGTACCCTGATGGATCAACTGATAGAAGGAATGCTGACCGTTCGTTCCCGGCTCACCGAAGTAAACCGGCCCGGTTTGCCACGAGACGGTTTGTCCTTCGAGCGTCACCGATTTGCCATTGCTCTCCATCGTCAACTGCTGCAGATAGGCGGGAAACCGCTTGAGATACTGCTCATAGGGCAAAACCGCAATCGTCTCCGCACGGAAGAAACTGCTGTACCAGACGGAGAGTAGCCCCATGAGCACCGGTAAGTTCTGTCTCCACGGCGCCGTGCGAAAATGTTCGTCCATTTCGTGAAAGCCCCGCAGCAAGGCGGCGAAGTTCTCGGGGCCGACGGCGAGCATCGTGGACAACCCGATCGCGGAGGTCATTGAATAGCGTCCGCCCACCCAGTCCCAGAACTCGAACATCTGGGCCAGATCGATGCCGAATTTCGAGACGGCGTCTGCATTCGTCGAGACGGCGACGAAATGCCGGGCGATCGCCCGTTCGTCTCCCCCCACGGCCGCCAGCAGCCAGTCGCGGGCTGCGTTGGCGTTGGCCATGGTTTCCAGAGTCGTGAAGGTCTTGGAAGAGACAATAAACAGCGTTTCCGTCGGCTCCAGGTCGTGAACCGCCTCGACAAAGTCGGTTCCGTCCACGTTCGAAACGAAGCGGAACGTCAGGGCCCGATCGCTGTAATACCGGAGTGCCTCATAGGCCATCACCGGCCCGAGGTCCGAGCCTCCAATGCCGATATTGACCACGTTCACCAGCCGTTTTCCCGTGTGCCCGCGCCACTCGCCACTCCGGAATCGCTCCGCGAATGCCGTCATTTTCTCCAGCACGCGATGAACCTCGACGACGACATTCTGTCCATCGACCACGATGCGTTCGTTACGGGGCGCTCGCAGCGCCACATGCAGGACCGCCCGATCTTCGGTCACGTTGATCTTCTCGCCGCGGAACATTTCATCGATGCGCTCGCGCAGGCCCGATTCCTCCGCCAATTGCAGCAACAGCTTGAGCGTCTCTTCCGTGATGCGATTCTTGGAATAATCGAGGTAGAGCCCTACGGCCTCGGCCGTCATGCGTTCGCCGCGTCCTGGATCCTCCGCAAAGAGAGTGCGCAAGTGCAATCGCTGGACGGCGTCGTAGTGAGCCTTGAGCGATTTCCAGGCTTTGCCTTCGGTTAGCGAAGCAGCTCGGTCCGTTTGCGGAGTCATAATCAACATCTCCCGAGGTCATTCGAAGACACGCTGAGAACGCAGGAGGGCAAGAATCCGGTCGACGCACTCTTCGACGCTCGTCTGATCCGTTCGCAGGGTCAGGTCGGCATCGGAGGGAGGTTCATAGGGAGCGGAGATGCCGGGAAAATTCGTAATCTCACCCGCCTCCGCCTTGGCATACAGCCCGGCGCTATCGCGCTGCCGACAGGTCTCGAGCGGTGCATCCAGATGGACGAGCAGATACTGGTCCGGACCGAGAACATCGCGAACGCGCTGACGGACCTGCCGATGGGGTGCCACGAAGGCACAAATGCAGATTAAGCCGGCGTCGTTGAACATCCGGGCGACCTCAACACTGCGCCGCAAATTCTCGGAGCGATCGTCGTCGGAGAAACCGAGGTCCTTGCTCAAGCCGAGTCGCATATTCTGCCCATCGATCACCACGGCGGCGCGCCCGAGATCAAACAATTGACGTTCTAGCGCATAGGCAATTGTCGTCTTGCCGGCTCCCGTCAACCCGGTCAGCAGAATCGTCGTCGGTCGCTGCCCGAAATGCAAAATACGTTCTTGCAGCGTGACTTCCCCGCTGGACAACTGCAGGAGTTCACTGGTGGCATCCGCGTCCCAGACATCGGCGGGGCTATCCCCGGTTGTCTGGTCAAGGATCATTCCAGCACCGACCGTCCCGTTGCTCAGTCGATCGATCAGGATGAAAGCACCGGTCGACCGATTTCGTCGATAGCCGTCAAACATCAGTGGCTGATTGACTGACACGGCACAACGACCGATTTCATTCAATTCCAGCGTTGTCGCTTCCTGCCGATGCAACGTATTCACGTCGACGCGATAGCGGACCGTCTGCACGCGACCGGGAACCAGCTTATGGGCGTGTTTGATCAGGTATTGTTTGCCCGGCACCATGGGCTCCTGCGCCATCCAAACAACCATCGCTTCCAGTTGCTGGTCCACGCGTGGGACGTTGCCCGGATGGACAATCATGTCTCCTCGGCTGATGTCAATCTCGTCGTCCAGTGTCAGCGTCACCGACTGTGGCGCAAACGCCTCGCTCAGCGTTCCCTCGAACGTCTCGATCGATCTCACTTGGGTCACGCGCCGAGAAGGCAGCACCATCACCTCGTCGCCCACGCGGATGATGCCTGAAGCAATTGTGCCACAGTAGCCCCGAAAGTCTCGGTGAGGACGATTGACGTACTGGACGGGGAAACGCAGATCAATCAGATTGCGATCCGAGGCGATATGCACGTTTTCCAACAGGTGCATTAACGTCGGCCCGTCATACCAGGCCATATTCGACCCGGCCTCGACGACGTTGTCGCCGCACAGGGCAGACAACGGCAGAAAATGGACATCGTCGGCCGACATCCGCGCTGCGAATCCGATGTAATCTGACTTGATCTGCTCGAACACGTCCTGGCGGTA
Source organism: uncultured Pirellulaceae bacterium (assembly GCA_964522605.1). Classification (GTDB taxonomy): domain Bacteria; phylum Planctomycetota; class Planctomycetia; order Pirellulales; family Pirellulaceae; genus CAVZLD01. Next base: position 3,125 of record CAZFWV010000207.1, on the reverse strand, counting down.
ATCGACCAGATCCATCTTGTTGACGGCAACGATGATGTGCTTAATCCCCAGCAGCGAGGTGATGAAGCTATGTCGCTTCGTCTGTTCCACCACGCCGTTGCGGGCGTCGATCAGGATAATCGCCAGATCACAGGTGGACGCGCCGGTCGCCATGTTCCGCGTGTATTGTTCATGCCCCGGCGTATCCGCAATGATGAACTTTCGCCGGGCCGTGGAAAAATACCGGTACGCCACATCGATGGTGATCCCCTGCTCGCGTTCGGCCTTCAGGCCATCGGTCAGCAATGCCGGATCAAAATCACCCCCGGTCGTCCCATGCACCAAGGAATCTCGTCGGACCGCTGCCAACTGATCCTCGTAGATCATCTTGGAATCGTACAACAGGCGACCAATGAGCGTGCTCTTGCCATCATCGACACTGCCGCAGGTCAGAAACCGCAGCAGTTCCTTCCGCTCATGCTGTGCCAGATAGGCGTCGATGTCGGTGGCAATCAATTCAGACTGGTGTGACATACCAAAGATCCCAAAAACAGAAATGCACAAGTGCGAGAGGCTTCGTCACCGACGGCCCCCTGTCGAGCCGGTTCCTCGCGGACCGGTCCGTCCGCCGGTCAACGCTGGCCCCGATCAGAAATAGCCTTCCTTCTTTTTCTCCTCCATCGATCCCACCTCATCGTAATCGATGACGCGTCCCTGACGCTCGGAAGTCTTGGCTAACAACATCTCCTGGATGATCTCTGGCAGAGTCGTCGCCTTCGATTCGACGGCACCGGAAAGTGGATAGCAACCCAACGTGCGGAAGCGAACCAGTTTCCGCATCGGCTTTTCTCCCGGCTCCAACCGCATCCGCTCATCATCCACCAGAATCAACACTCCATCGCGATCCACAACCGGTCGCTCCGCGGCGAAGTACAGCGGAACAATCGGAATCTGCTCCAGGTGGATGTACTGCCAGACATCCAATTCGGTCCAGTTTGAGAGCGGAAAGACGCGAATGCTCTCGCCTTTGTTGATCTTCGCGTTGTAGAGGTTCCACAACTCCGGCCGCTGATTCTTGGGATCCCAGCGGTGGTTCCGGTCGCGGAAGGAATAAACGCGTTCCTTGGCACGCGACTTTTCCTCGTCGCGTCGGGCTCCCCCAAACGCAGCGTCAAATTTGTATTTGCTCAGCGCCTGCAGCAAGGATTCGGTCTTCATGATGTCCGTATACTTCTTGCTGCCGTAGTCAAACGGGTTCACGCCGGCGCGGGCCCCCTCTTCATTGATGTGAACCAAGACCTCCAACCCAAGTTCCTTCCGCGCGTACTCCTCGCGGAACTTAATCATCTCGCGGAACTTCCAGGTTGTGTCGACGTGCAACAGCGGAAAGGGCGGCTTCGCGGGATGGAACGCCTTCATGGCCAGGTGGACCATCACCGAAGAATCCTTGCCGATTGAATAGAGCATGACAGGATGCTCGAACTCGGCCACCACTTCTCGAATGATGTAGATGCTTTCCGCTTCCAACTGCTTCAAATGGGTAAGGCGATAACCAGACATGAACTCACTTCTGAGATCGATGGAGGGCGGTCGCATGCCGACTTTCGGATGCACCGCAGGATGCTCTTGATCGTGCGACGAGGATCGCGCAACGACGCGCGGATTCGCCGGGACCGCGACGGGCCGGCCAATGGACTGGCTCCGACGGCCCCCTCGACCGGACGTACCGCTGCCGCCACGCGTCCGCCAGCTTACGGATTCTAGGTAACTCAACAAGCCCGGTTTGGCCCGACGCCTTGGATTTCCCTTGAGGCAGTTTCAAAACCGGGAGGGCGAGGTGCCTGCCGAGCCGAATCTCGCTTGATCCGCTAGTGATCCGCCTCCTCATGCGGATCTTCGCCGTGAACGTGGGTGGCGGACCCACTGCCGGGCTCGTGATGCAGGTGGGCCGGTTCGAGGTACCGCATTCCATACGCGACAAGCACACCCAGGACGAGTGTCGCGGAGAGCTTCAGGCGATCGTGGCGATGGAACTGGACTTCTGGAAGCAGATCGCTCAGTGAAATACAGAGGAATACGCCTGCCGAGATCGCCAGCGCCGTTCCCACCAACTGGTGCGGATGCTCTGCCATCCGGTCCGCGAACACAAGAAATGTCCAGGCTCCGAGCGGACACATCAGAGCAAAGCCGCCATTGACGACCTGTTGCATTCGGCGACTCCACCCCCCCGCCTGCATCAACGAAGTAATCGACAACGCGTCCAAGGGTTTGTGCAGCAAGATTGCCAGAAACACACCCATTCCGGCAGGCCAGGCACCGGGGCGATGCGTCGAATCGGCAATCACGGCCGCGCTGAGCGCAATTCCATCAATAAACGTATGCAGCATCAACCCAATCGCGACTCCGGTCCAACTGAGTGCATGCAAGGGGGGCTCCGAATGGCTCTCTGTCGGACCGCCCGTGCCGTGTGCTGCGTGACCTGGACACGAGGCATGATCATGCTCTTCGGGCGCGGCCGGCCCATGCTGGTGAAAGTGAAAGGTCCGAATCAGAAAGAACATGCCCAGCAAACCGACCAAAGTCCAGATCAGAGTGTGATCGAGCGAGCCCGTCTCCACATAACTGTGGGGCAACAGGTGGAGCATCCCGATGCCAAGCATAAACCCGCCAACGAAACTCAACATCAGTTGGGTGCGAATATGGGTCAAGCTCAGCAAAGAGGGCAACCAGCCGCCGAAGAGCGAGCTGGCGACGATCAGAAGACTGTACAGGCCGATCAGCAAAGCTGCCGGAATCATCAATCACCTCGTGGACTGTTCCTTAGATCGCGTGGAAGCGCTTCTCCGGCACGCCCCGAGAAGTCACGACAAAGAGAGGTTCGGACCTTCACGAGCATGCTTTATCCCCTTCTCCGCACCGATCGGCCAGAGGTCCTACACCATTTTTCGGCGCCCCACAGTGCGGCAGGGCCGCACCCGGGTAAGGGTCGCTTCCGTTGGTCGCTCGATTTCTTACCGAGAAGACAACGTTCTCACCGTCACCAGTGCAGAGAATAAGACCGCCACTCGAAGCGGTCTTAACAGCGAGATTCGGGAGGGCGAGGCTCCTGCCGAACCGAAGATGCGACAAACGCCGGCTCGGTAGGA
>CAZFWV010000206.1:0-12462 GCA_964522605.1 uncultured Pirellulaceae bacterium | reverse complement strand
ATTGGATGCGTGTTGCTCGTTCACGAAAGACCCTCCCCGGCCGCTACGCGTCCGATCCTCCCGCGAGCGGGAGGGTGTAGTAACCTCTTCCGAGACATCAACTTATAAACTGCACGACCTGCTTGAGGAGACTGCAGGATGATTCGAGGAGGACAAGGAGGAGGGAAGATGGTCGGTCCGTCGGTGCTGAATTCGACGCGACAACGCGATGAACTCCGGGTCCCGGGCAGACTTTCTGTCGACTCTTTGATCCCCATCGAACGAGTCCGAACATGAGCGACGGCAAGAAGCAGACCCAGAAAAAGGCCTGGCAACCGGTCAGCGACTGGATCGTCTACATGACCGTTCGCTGGATCATGAGTCTGATTCAGGCGCTGCCGATCGAGACCTGCCAGACGCTGGCCCGCTTTCTGGCATGGCTCAGCTGGCGCGTGCTGCGCATCCGTCGCTCGGTAGTGGAGGAGAACTTAGCCCACGCGTTTCCGGAGTTGACGCCGCACGAGCGGGACCGAATGGCCTTGGAGATGTGGGAACACATCGTGTTGATGATGTGCGAAGTGGCCCATGTTCCGCGTAAGCTGCATGAGACGAATTGGCGTGAGTATGTCCACATTTCGGATGCCGACATGTCGACGTTTCTTCGCTATCTCATGGATCCACGGCCGCTGGTCACGGTCTCCGGCCATTTCGGCAACTTCGAAGTTGCGGGAATCCTCGGCGGTCTGATGGGCTTCCCTTCGTTTGCCGTGGCCCGTCCCCTGGACAATCCCTGGCTCGACCGCTTCGTGAATCGCTTTCGCCAACGGACCGGACAATTCATCTTGCCCAAGCGAGGCAGCGCCAAGCAAATTGACGCGTTGCTGCAGGTCGGCGGGACTCTCATGCTGCTCGGTGATCAGGCGGCCGGCCCCAAGGGCTGCTGGGTCGAGTTCTTTCACCGCCCCGCCTCGTGTCACAAAGCGGTCGCCCTCTTTTCCCTGGTGAACCGGGCGCCCATGATGCTTTCCTATTGCCGCCGACGCGGTCGACCGATGCAATTCGAATTGGGAATCACCGCGGTTTTTGATCCGCAGGTCGACGAGACCTCGGGCGTCCAGAGCCTGACCCAATGGTACAGTGACCACCTGGAACAGATGATTCGCCAGGCGCCGGGGCAGTACTGGTGGCTGCATCGCCGGTGGAAGAGCAGGCCGGCTCGCCGACGGCGGATCCGCCGCGACCCGGCGAGTCGGGCCGCGACCCCGCCACCCCATCGAAACCAGAAAACACCGAAGACAACCGACCCATGAGTGAATATATTTGCATTGCGCATTGCCGCGACTGTCCCCCCGGGGAAGGCCGCGAGCTGGTGGTCGCAGGTCGCCTGATCGCGCTCTTCAACGTGGACGGTCAGTTCTTCGCACTGGATGGAGTTTGCCCGCATCAAGGTGGACCGCTGGCCAAGGGGATTCTCTGCGGACATATTGTGACTTGTCCCTGGCACGGTTGGCAATTCGATGTACGCGATGGTCAGCATCAGATCTCGGCCACAATGCAACAACCCACGATCCCTTTGAAAGTCCAAGACGGCGAGATCCTCGTCCGCAAGGAGGACCTATAATGGCCCGAGATGAGAAAGGACAAAGGCAGAGTTGATCGAGTATCGTCCGTTCCTCAATAGCGACCCGCCCGCACTGATTCGCATCTGGCAAAGCCGCCCCGATCAACGGGCCATGATGCAGCCGATGTCGGTTACGCTGCTGGAGATGTTTGCGCTTTCGAAGCCCTACTTCGATCGGCAGGGGCTGATCGTCGCCGTCGACGAGGGGCGACCGATCGGATTCGCTCATGCGGGCTTCGGTCCGAATCGGACGAACGACGCACTTTCCCACGACATTGGCGTAATCTGCATGTTGGTCGCGGAAGCACATCCCCATGAGATGGACGTCAAGTTCCAATTGCTGCAGCGCAGCGAAAGCTACCTGCAAGGTCGCGGCGCTTTGGAACTTCGGGCCGGAGGACACTATCCGCTCTGTCCGTTCTATCTCGGACTCTATGGCGGCAGCGACATGCCGGGCATCCTCGTGTCGGATCAGAATTCGGACGAATTGTATCTGCGCGCCGGCTACGCCGAAGTCGACCACTGCGTTGTCTATGAACTCGATCTCGCCGCTTTCCATGCCCCGGTCAACCGTCAACAGTTGCAATTGAAACGCCAATATCAGGTCCTCGCCCAGGTCAATCCGGAATCTCCCACCTGGTGGGATGCGTGCATCTTTGGCCCATCCGATCGGATCCGCTTCGTGCTGCAGGAAAAACAGGGCGGCACGGTTTGCGGCGAGACAACCTTCTGGGACATGGGGCCGTTATCGACCCGCCAACCTGGCAGCGCAATGGGACTGATCAGCTTCCGCGTGCTCCAGGCCCAGCGCGGTCAGGGACTGGGTGAGTTTCTCTTGGCCGAGTCCCTCCGCCAATTGCAGGCCTCCGGCATCTCTCGCGTTCAGGCCCAGACCCGTCGCCGCCACGAAGCGGCGCAGCGTGTGTTGGCGAAAGTGGGTTTCCAGCCGGTGGACGAAGGAATCATTTTCGGCAAGTAGCCGCCGAAAAACGTTCCGAAATCTGAACGGATGCAGCCGCTCCAACCAAACCCTTGTGTCCCCTGCACATCCGTTTAGAATGGTCCTCCAGACTGCAAAAGTCGCACAACTCCTGCGACTGGAGGGAGGCTGGAGTCTGCAGACTGGAGACCGCAGGCTGCAGACTGGAGACTGCTAAGAATTGAGATTGCATAGCACTTGGACGAAGGACTTCCCGTCGTACCCCAATTCTCAGCTGTCACAAATCACTACAGCCTCCAGCCTACGGCCTACAGTCTCCAGCCTACTACAACGCTGATCTGCAATCGGAGAAGGGGGAAATTGTCTATGCTGAGGAAATTCTGTTTCATCTTTTTGTTGCCGGGGCTGCTGTCCGCAGCTTTTACGGCGACGGCACATGCCGATTACTCATCGACCGTGCTGAGCCAGGCCCCAATCGGTTATTGGCGATTGAATGAAGCCACGGGCGACACAGCGGCCAACTTGGGTACCGGCGGCGGTACGTATGAAGGAGAGTATTTTGACGGCGTGCTGGGCGTCGCAGGCCCCGATTTTCTCGCCGACGGTACCGAGCTCACCGGCATGGGCGCCGACAATCGCGCGTTCATGATGGAAGATCTTGACCAGTACGTCACGGTCGTTGACTCACCGCTGGAAGGACTCAGCAAATTCACGATGTCCGGCTGGATTCGGTCCGATTTACCTCAGGCCAACCGAACGGGCTTGTGGGGACAGAATGATTCGTTTGAATTTGGGATCGACCCTTCGACCGCGATGAGCATCTGGTTCCCCAATGTCGGCGGCTTATCGTACACGCTTCCCGACGACGGTTTTATCGACGAGTCCTGGTACCACGTTGCTGTGGTCGGCACGGGAAGTTCGCTCTCGTTCTACGTGAACGGCGAAGAGGTTGCGGTCAACCCAGACAGTGTGCTTCCCGGCGCCGCTGGCTACGGGGCTTCGCCCTACACGTTCAATATCGGTGGCGGAGGAATCTACGATACCATTGATGCCGGCGATGCGCTGGCACTCGGGAATCAGTTCACCGGGACGCTCGACGAGATTGCCCTGTGGGATTTCGCGCTCACGGGAGCACAGGTCGAAAGCATGTACAGTGAGGCGCTGCAGGATGGCGGTGACTTCAGTCAGGCGGTCCTGGCCACCAACCCGCTGGGCTACTGGCAGTTGAACGAAACGGCTGGGACGATTGCCGCCAACTCGGGCGCTGGCGGTGCGGAGCTGGACGGAACCTATTATGCGGGCAGCCAAGCAGCTGATGGTCCTTCGTTACCCGGAATGGGAGAAAACAACGTGGCCTACGAAGTCGGTCCCGACTTCCCCAGCTACGTCGGCGTGGACGCTCTGCCGCTCAACAACCGCACGGCGTTCTCAATGGGCGGTTGGATCCGGTATGAAGAACTTGTCGCCAATCGCGTCGGCCTGTTCGGACAGAATAATGTCATTGAATTTGGTTTCATTAACCCGACGACCATCCAGGTCTGGGCCGAAGGACTCACGGCAAATTGGAACCTAGACTACCCGCACGACCTCGATCCGGACGAGTGGTATCACATTGTGGTGACCGGCGACGGCGAGGATTTCGTGCTGTACATCGATGGCGAAGAGGTTGCCCGCGGGAATTCGCCGCTGGCCACCGAACCGTCTCCTTACGGCACCGATAATGACTTCCCGTTCAATATCGGAGGCGGCGGAGTCTGGGATGACACCGGCAATCAGTTCTACGGCGCGATGGCGAACATCGCGGTGTTTGATCGCGCCCTGACGGACGCACAGATCAAAGCCCAGTTCGATGCGGCCCTGGGAATCGCCACGCTCCGCGGCGATTTCAATGGCAACGGCGAAATTGACGTCGATGACATCAACCTTCTGACGGCAGCCTCGGCGTCGGGGACCGATCCCCCGGGATTCGATCTGACGGGTGACGGCTCAGTCGACGTCGCCGATGTGAACGAATGGGCCAAAGCCAAGGACATCGGCTACACGTGGATCGGCGATGCGAACTTCGATGGCCAGTTCAACACGGGCGACTTCGTCCAAGTCCTGGGCATCGGCAAGTACGAGCAGGTTGGTGCCACGGCCGTCTGGTCGGAAGGCGATTGGAACGGCGATGGCGTCTTCGGGACCGGCGACCTCGTAGCCGCCCTCTCGGACGGCGGTTATGAAATCGGTCCGCGGACGGACGTGTCTGCGGTGCCGGAGCCGAGCGCGATCGTGCTGAGCCTGCTAGGCCTGGCCGGTCTCGTGGGTCTGACGCGCCGTCGCCGGGGCTGATGGCCGATCGTTGATTGATGGATAGAACTTACAACGGCCTGACCGAGGAATTCGGCAGGCCGTTGTTCTGTTTACAGGCGGATCGCGGCGGCCGGGTGCGGGACGGTGAGGATTGATCTGGAGGCCGGAGAAGCAACCACGGATCAGACGGAGGGTACGGATGCGCGCTGATCGATCCGTGAAGATCCGTCTTATCCGTATTGGTTTGTCGGGCAGAATCAGCTGCGGGATGACTCAGAGATCACTTTGGCATCTCGGTCCTCTCGTTTAACCGCGTGCCCAGCGGGCCGCGAGAGGCTCCTCCCGACGCGCGGGGCGCTGCCCACGCGGTTAAACGAGGAACCCGCGGTTCAACGAGGACGATGTTTCTGAGCCGTTCCTTACCGGCTTCGCTCGGCAATCAAGTCATCCAGCGCCACCTTCAATCGATCGAGAATCTCTTCGTAGGGGAAAGCCCCCAACGATTCGGGGCCCCGCTTCAGATTGACGTAATTCGGGCCGCACCAAAGCCCCAGGTCGGCATCGTCCGTCTCGCCCGGCCCATTCACGCGACAGCCCATCACCGCAATCGTGATCGCATAAGGCTGTGCGTATCGAGTCATCTCCTTGACTTGTGCCGCCAACTCCGTGAACGCTTCGTTTTCGACGCGTGAACAACTGGGGCACGAAATGATGTTCAGCGTATTCGTCCCGTAATCGACCACCGATCGGACTCGCCCCGCGGCGATGTCCGCCAGAATCTGTCGACCTGCCTGAATCTCTTCCGACTTTCGCGCATTCGGGACCGTCAGCGAGACGCGGATCGTGTCACCAATCCCGCGGCTAATCAACTGCTCGAATGCAATCCGCGTCTTGATGATTCCATCGGGCGGCAAGCCGGCTTCCGTAACGCCCAAGTGCAATGGAACATCCGGACGCTGCTCCGCAAATCGTCGATTGACTTCGATTACCTTTCGCGGATCGGAATCCTTCAGCGAGACGCAGTAGCGATGGAATCCGATCTGATCGAGCAGCAGACAATGTTCCCAAGCGCTCTCGAGCATGGGCGAGATCGAGTCATCTGCCGGAAATCGATCGCGCTTCGCCGGATCCACACTGCCACAATTGACACCGACTCGCAACGCGCAATCGTACCGCACCGCGACATCGGCAAGAAACTTGACTTTGTCCTGCCAAGGCTTCTCCGGCTCATGATGATAGAGATGCCCCGGGTTATAACGGACTTTGTCGACGTGCGGTGCAACCTGCTCCGCCAATCGATAGTTTTCTTGCAGGTCAACAGATAGATTCGCATTCGTCCGCTGGCGAATCTCCGCCAACGCTTCGGCATCACGGCGGCTGTCCACCGCGATTCGGACCACATCGGCCCCCGCCTGTTCCAGATCTTGAACCTGGGCAACCGTCGCATCGACATCCCGCGTGTGGGTTGCCGTCATACTCTGAACTGCGATCGGATGACCCGATCCGATCGTGATTGAGCCGATCCGAACGGACCGCGTAGGATTACGCTCGATGGACACAAGCCCCTCTTCTTCGTTATCTCATGGGATGACACAGAAATCACTTCGGCATCTCGGTCCTCTTTTATCCGCGTGCCCAGCGGGCCGCGAGAGATTCTTCCCGACGCGCGGGGCGATGCCCGCGCGGTTAAACGAGGAAGTTGTTTTCGGCATCTCGGTCCTCTCGTTTAACCGCGTGCCCAGCGGGCCGCGGAAGATCCTTTTACGCTTCGGGTTACGATGCGCGCCAAACATGCAACTTCTAGGACCGCCCGCGCAGGGGCTCGGACAAATGGTAATCTGCGGGAAATCGGCCACAAGGTATCCTGACGACAAATTATCGGCAATGGGAAAAGCGTCTCCGTCGGGTCGCATGATCCCCGGCTCACCTGCCTATTGTTTCAAACCGCAAACGTTCCCGCGATGCCACAGCGGCCGCCCGAGAAATCACTGGTGTTTTCTTGGCGTGTTAAGTAGATTCGAGGGGTGGTGAAGCGGACAGCGTTCTCCGATAGAATTTCGCGTGGATTCTTATTGAATGCTCTTGCCGAGTGCATTGTGTTCATTCTTCGTGCTCGGATCCCCACCCCGTCCCTGCGGGCAGTTTCCGGCAAGGGACTCTGGCGACGGTTCTAATCTGAGGTGATGTCGATGAGGCGATTTCAACGCTCGCTCCGGCTGGGGCGCCGCGTCGGGTCGAGGCCTGCGCGGGGCAAGGACGTGCGCTCCCTGGTTGTTGAGTCTTTGGAATCGCGCAGGCTGCTCGCAGGCGATCCGGTTGGATACTGGTTGGCCGACCAAATCACGGATCTGTCCGACGGAGCTCAGATTGAAGTCTGGCCGGATCAGATGCGCGAGATTCCCGCGAATCGAAGTGCCGGATCGCCCCGTTGGATCTCGGACCGCCTGGGGGGGCGGGCGATGGTCCGGTTTGACACGAACGATGGAGGAGACGGACTGCTCGTTCCGGCCGCGGTTAACCCGATGTCCGGAGCCGAGGATTTCTCGGTTGTCGTCGCCTTCATGACGTCCGCTACCGACCTTACGGGCGACCAGGGTGACTGGTTCAAAAACACGGGCCTGGTCGATGCGTCGCAGTTGGGCTTGACGCAGGACTGGGGAATCAGTCTGAACCAGGCAGGCCAAGTCGGTGTCGGCATGGGGCGAGGTTTCTTTCAACCGACGACGAATCTTTACTCCACCGCCAATGGCTTAAATGATGGCCAGTTGCATGTCATCGCGCTCACGCGTCAGCAAGGCACCTTGTCGCTATACGTCGACGGAGGACCCGCGGATCAACGAACGGATGCGGACACGCAACCGCGCGCAAACTTGGCGATGACCATTGGCCGGTTGCTGCCGACGGAGACGTATTTCAGCGGCGATATTGGACAGATTCGGGTCTACGACGAACAACTGACTGACGAGGAAGTCGGGCAGATCACCTCGGAAATCTTCGTCTACTATTCAAATCGTCCACCGGTGTCGATTTCCGACAACTATCAACTGGACGAAGATCAGACGCTCGTAATCTCCGCCGCCGAAGGTGTTCTGGCGAACGACTTGGATGACGACGGCGACGAGCTATCGGCCGTGTTGGGAACCCCGCCCGTCCACGGCGAACTGACACTGCAGCCGGATGGTTCTTTCGTCTACGTGCCCGACGCGGATTTCCATGGCTTGGACCTGTTCACCTATCGCGCGTACGACCACCGCAGTTCGAATGAGGTCGCGATCGTGGCCTTGCAGGTCCGCCCCGTGCATGATCCGGTGCAGACCTATCCCGAGCAATACAAAGGCTTGCCGACGGAAGTCTTGCAGGTTGATGCGAACGAGGGCGTGCTGGCGAACGATCTCAATATCGACAATAGCGAAATGACGGTCGTCCTCTTGGAGGATGTCGACCAGGGGCGGTTGACCCTTCGTACCGACGGGTCATTCACGTACGATCCGGAAGGATTTTCTGGCACAGCGACGTTTCGCTACCAGGTCGACGATGGGACGATGCTCTCTGCGCCGGCCGAGGTCAGTCTGGTGATCAACACCCCACCCCAGGCGATTGCTGACCGATTTTCCATGGAGGAAGACACAAGCCTGTCGCAATCTGCGCTGCTGGGTGTTCTCGCGAACGATCGCGACGCGGAGGGCAATCCGCTCACCGCGATTCTGGAAATGGCGCCAACGCATGGCACGCTAACCTTCGAACCAGACGGTTCGTTTCAGTATCAGCCAGCGCCGGACTTCACCGGTCAGGACGTTTTTCGGTATTGGGTCTCCGACGGAATTGACTCTTCAGACAGCACCTCGGTGACGATTGAAGTCCAGCCGGTCAATGACCCTCCGATCGCGAATCCCGACAGTTACTTCGGCTTGCCCAACCAAACGCTTCAAATCGATTCAGCGACGGGCGTGTTGGCGAACGATACCGACATTGACAGCGCACCGCTCGAAGCCACGGTCGCCGTCGCACCAACGCACGGTACGCTCGTGCTGGAAAAGAACGGTGCCTTCACCTACACCCCGAATGCGGGATACACCGGAACGGATCAATTCTCGTACCGAGCGAAAGATGAGTCCGCAGAATCTCCGGACACGCTGGTCACGCTGCGCATCACTTCACAGCCGTTGGTCATCAGCGAGTTTATGACTTCGAACTCCCAGATTGTGCAGACGTACGTCCGGGCAACGGCGGAGGATGATTTCGAAGGGGAACTTCTCTCGCCGGACTGGATTGAGATTCACAATCTGCTGAGTCAACCACTCGATCTGGGCCAAACCTATTTGACGGACGACCTCCGACTGCCACAGAAATGGCAGTTTCCCGCGGGAACGATCATCGGACCCAACGGCAAGCTGGTCGTCTTCGCCTCGGGTCTCGATGTACGCGATCCGCAATTGGACCAACAAGGCTGGCTGCATACGAACTTCCAGCTATCGACGTCCGCCGGTTACCTGGCGATCGTGGGTCTTGGCGGGCAGGTCATTCATGACTTCGGTCCGCAGTATCCACTGCAGCGCACCGACATCAGTTTCGGCCTCGAGCAGTTGGATCCCAGTCGGACGGCGTATTTCCTGCAGCCTACGCCCGGCGATCCGAACGGGCCGGGCCGAGCGTCGATGGTCGCGGACACCCAGTTCAGTGTCGACCGCGGTTTCTTCACGGAGCCGTTTCAAGTGCAGATCACCTCGATGACACCAACGGCCACGATTCGTTATACGACGGATGGAACGGCACCAAGCGAAACGCAGGGCCAGGTCTACACTCAGCCACTGACGATTGACCGCACCACGACGCTGCGCGCCATCGCCGTAGCCGATGGCATGGTCCCGACGAATATCGACACCCATACCTATCTCTTTGTCGACGACGTCGTGCAACAGACGGCCCAGTCGACGATTGCCGCGGGCTTTCCCAACTCCTGGCGCGGGACTTCTCCCGATTACGGACTCGACGACCCGAGTCAATTCCCGCTCATTGCTGGCGACCGCAACATGCCGATGGAACAGGCCCGGCAGGCCATCGCCGACTCCCTGCTCGCCGTTCCCACGCTGTCGATCGTGATGAACATCGATGACATGTTCGGCACGCAGGGGATCTACAGCAATCCGGAAGGGACGGGAGAGCGATGGGAGCGGGCAACTTCGGCGGAGCTGATTCACCCGGACGGCAGCGAAGGCTTTCAGATCGATGCGGGCATTCGAATTCAAGGTGGGGCTTTCCGTAGCTTCGGCCTGACCAAGAAAAACTCGCTGCGTCTGGTCTTCAAAACGAAATACGGTCCCGCCCAGCTCGAATACCCGCTCTTCGGACCGGACGCGGTCGATGAATTCGACACGCTCACGCTGCGGATGGAATCCAATGATGGATGGCAATGGGGTGACGCAGGCGGTCAACCGCAGTACGCCCGGGACGAATTCCTGCGACGGACCCAGTTGGCCATGGGGCAGCCCGCATCGCACGGCACCTCGGTTCACGTGTACATCAACGGGTTTTATTGGGGGCTGTACAACGTGGTCGAACGCCCCGATCAATCCTTTGGAGCCGCCTACTTCGGTTCGGAACCGTACAACTGGGACGGGATCAATTCGGGTTCACCGATCAATGCAGACGGAGATCGCTACCGCAGCACGCGAACCGCGCGTGCCTGGAGTTCCATGCAGAACTTGGCCCGTGATGTTCAGCGGGCCGCGACACAGGAAGAAAAGACTGCCTTGCTGATGCAACTGCAAGGGCTGAATCCGGACGGAACGGAGAACCCAGAGTACGAGGATCAACTCGATCTGGAAAACATGATCGACTACTTGATCGTGAATTACTATGCCGACAACCGCGACTGGCCCTTCAAGAACTACTATGTTGGACGCGAGAATAGCCCGGAAAGCACCGGATTCAAGTTTTTCACCTGGGATGCGGAATGGTCACTGTTCTTGCGAAGCAACGTCACGGGCAACAACATTTCGGACAATCGAGGTGTTGCGATTCCGTTTCAGTCGTTGCGCTCTAGTGACGAATTCCGCGTGCTGTTCAGCGATCGAGTGCAAAAACACTTTTCACCTGGTGGCGCCTTATACGTCGATCCACAGAACTCCAATTGGGATCCAGAACATCCCGAGCGGAACGTTCCCGCGGCACGCTATGTGGAATGGACGAACATGATCTTCGATGCGTTGCCGGCCGAATCCGCCCGTTGGGGAGATCAGCATCGTTCCACCCCTTACACACGTGATGTCGAATGGCAACGCGAATTTGACCGAATCATGCGGGATTGGTTCCCTCGTCGATCCCAGTACCTGGTCGAACAGTTCCAACGGTTGGATCTGTATTCCGATGTGGAGGCGGCCCAATTCAATCAGCGCGGAGGAATGATCGACAAGCAGTTTCCGATCACTCTGACCGCGCCCCAAGGCACCGTCTACTACACGCTCGACGGCAGTGATCCACGACAAGTGGGCGGTGCCGTCAGTCCCCAGGCGATTCGCTACACGCAACCGTTCCAGCTCGAACAGAGCGCGACGGTGCGCGTGCGCGTCTTGCACGGCGATTCCTGGTCGGCGATCGACGACGCGAGTTTCCTGGTCGATGTCGTTCCTGCCGACGCGTCCAATCTGCGGGTCTCGGAAGTCCATTACCATCCAGCCGAGCCTTCGGTTGCGGAGTTGGCGGCCGGCTTTGGCGACGCCGATGATTTTGAGTTCCTGGAACTCGTCAATATCTCGCAGCAGACGATTGACCTGTCCCAGGCGGCTCTGGAAACCGTGATCGTCAACGGCCAGGAACAGGGCGTTGATTTCGAATTCGCCCAGAGTGATTGGCTCCGGCTTGGACCCGGCGAGCGTCTGCTGGTCGTCGAGAACGTCGATGCGTTTCGGCTGCGGTACGGCGATGGGCTGCCGTTGGCGGGTGCCTGGACCGGACGACTCGGAAACGGCGGCGAACAGATCACGCTGACGGCGAACGGTCAGATCGTGCAGCAATTCACCTACGATGACGGATGGTATCCGGAAACGGACGGTACAGGTTCGTCGCTGGAAATCGTCGATCTGATGGCAGATCCCGCCACGTGGAATCTGGCTTCCGCTTGGCGCGCCAGCCTGAGCCAGGGCGGATCCCCGGGCTCGGCGGGAATCACCGATCGAATCCCGGGAGACGCGAACGGCGATGGACGTTTTGACACGGCCGATCTGGTGGCTGTCCTGATTGCCGGAGAATACGAAGATCAGATCCCCGGCAACTCGACGTTCGCCGAAGGCGACTGGAATGGAGATGGCGATTTCGACGTCCAGGATCTCGTCTACGCGCTTCAGGCGGGAAATTACGAAGCAGCCGCGCAGCCCCAGGCGCTGCTGCTGGAAATGCGCGATCAACTGTTCGACGATGACCGTCTGGATGATTTGCTCATTCAGGAATTGAATGACGAGATGGAAGTACCTTGGGAGCGCAGCAGCGAGGTTGCTACCCGCTCGACGGAACTCAGTTACGGGAATCAACGATGAATCTGACGAGAGCGCATTTCAAAGCCTATTTCCGCGGTAGGGTGGCTGGTGGCAGAGCGCAGCGATGCCCCAGATTGCCGAACTGCTGGGGCATCGCT
>CAZFWV010000205.1:0-12509 GCA_964522605.1 uncultured Pirellulaceae bacterium | reverse complement strand
TCGCGGTATTCGTCGAGTACGAGTACGAGTACCGTTGCACTGAGTACGAGTACGAGTATGAGTATGACTGCGAGTTGGAATGTGAGTCCACTCTTCCTCGTACTCGTACTCAGCATCGCGGTACTCGTACTCGTACTCGGCCCCCCGCATCGCAAATTTCCCTCCCGTACTCGGTCGCGAGGCGATGCGCGTCACGTCGCTCATGGTCGAAGTTCCGTTGGGTCATCGCGGTATTCGTCGAGTACGAGTACGAGTACCGTTGCACTGAGTACGAGTACGAATAGGAATTGGAATAGGAATAGGAGGAGTTGCTAGAAACGCTCACGACACGGGACGTAGGGGACTTTTGCTCAACACGAACTTCTTCTGCCCGGCCGTGGGGAAATTGATGGTGCCGGTGCGTCGCGCGCCATCCCCACTGAGCGCAGCGACCTTCCCCGGACCGTACTTGGGGTGGATGACGGCCATTCCAACGCGAAACAGATCGGGATCCACCGGTGCGGTTTTGGCTTCGTTCGAGGCATCACTCCCGGATCCCAGCAACTCCGCCGCGGGGCGCAACATGGCCGTTGTCGTCAGCGGCGAAGCAACGGTCCGCACCGTGGCAGGCGGCGATTCCGGCAGCCCGCGCATCGTCTGCAGCACGCCAAATCCGTTGGAGGTCGCGAACTCCAAATCCTCTCGCGGCAACTCCCCCAAGAAGCTGCTGGCGACACCGCCCCAATATCCGCCCCGGTAGGCGCGACGTTGGACGTAGGAGAGCTGGAGTCGTTGCTTGGCGCGAGTAATTCCAACGAAGAGTAGACGCCGCTCTTCTTCCAAGGCCTCGCCTTCCCGCGAACGCTCGTGCGGCAGCAGTTTTTCCTCGACGGCGACGATGAACACATTGGGAAACTCCAGTCCTTTGGCTGAGTGCAGGGTCATCAGCGTCACCTTCTGCGACTGGCTGTCCCAAGCATCCGTATCGTTGACCAGGGAGGCTTGTTCCAAGAAAGCTTCCAGCGCCCCCGGTTCCTCATACTGCCGGTCAAACTCGCGGGCCGCGGTCAACAGCTCTTCCAGATTCGCTGCCCGTTCCTGGTCCTCGGGTGACTCGGAGACCTTCAGCTGCTCGAGGTACCCTGTTTCGGTCAGGACCAGCCCGATCAGTTCCTCCAGCGGCGCCTCGGCCCGCTGACTGAGCCGATCGATCAGCCGGACGAAATCGCGTACGCGGACGGCTGCTCTTTTCGACGTGAAATCGGTCGATGACGCGCCTCGAGCAGCCTCGAGCAGACAGACGCCGCGCGATCTGGCGATCTCGACGATGCGTTGAATCGTTTTTTTGCCGATCTGGCGCGATGGAACGTTGATGATTCGTAGCAACGCGATGTCGTTGCGCGGATTGTTAATCAACTGGAGATACGCCAGAGCATCCTTGATCTCTTTGCGTTGATAGAACTCTACCCCGTTCACGATCTGGTACGGAATCCCGTGATCGCGCAACGCATGTTCAAACGGTCGGGACAAGGCATTCGTCCGATAGAAGACGGCGAAATCCTGCGGTCCCCACTCGCTCCGCCGAATCGCGTCGGCCATCTGTGCGGCAATATCGTCCGCCTCCTCTTTTTCCGTCTGATATTTCACCACGCGAACCGGCGGACCTTCCGAATTCTCGGTGAACAGACGCTTCTGTTTGCGTCGAATGTTGTGCGCAATCAACCCATCGGCCACGCGCAGAATGCTGGGCGTACTGCGGTAGTTCTGTTCCAGCCGTACGACGTGAACCTGAGGATAATCCCGCTCGAAGTCCAGAATGTTGTTCAGGTTCGCACCCCGCCAGCCGTAGATCGATTGATCGGGATCCCCGGTAACAGCCAGGTTCGGGGAATCGATCGCGAGAGCCCGAGAAATTACGTATTGTGCCAGGTTCGTGTCCTGGTACTCGTCAACCATGACAAACCGGTAGGTCTGATCGAGCGAGGCGCGCAGTTCGGGCGACTGCTGCAGCAGACGCGCCACATGCAGCAACAGATCATCGAAATCGACCGCATTGGCTCGTATCAACTGCTGCTGATAGGCGGGATAGACCTCTTCCACGATCTTCCCAATGTCACTTCCTCGCGGTGCTTGATACTCCTCGGCGGTAATCAGATGATTCTTGACCCAGCTAATCTCGTGAATCAGCCGATCAGGGGACGTCATCGTCAGCTGCAATTCCACTTCCTCGAGCACATGCTTCAGCGCTCGCCGACTGTCGTTGGCATCATAGATCGTAAAGTTCGGACTCAGCCCGACCAGATCGGCATATTGGCGCAGCAGACGAGAACAGAAACGGTGAAACGTTCCGATCCAGAATGTGGCTCCCGGCACCAGGTCCGCGACACGACGTTTCATCTCGTCGGCCGCCTTGTTCGTGAATGTCAGTGCAAGGATCTCGCGCGCCGGAACTCCCAGCTCGTGCAGATGGGCAATGCGGTGCGTCACGACGCGCGTCTTCCCACTGCCTGGCCCCGCAAGGATCAACAGCGGACCTTCCGTGTGTTCCACAGCCTCCCGCTGGGCATCCGTCAAGGATTCAAAAACGCGACTGGTCATGATCCGTCTACTACCATCCCGTGATCGCCCGATTACCATCTGGAGGTCGTGCAGTTTACAGGTTGTTGTTTCAGAGGAACTTATTGTTTGACGGCGATTCCATGCAACTCGTTTAACGGCAAGCCGAAGGCGTCTGCGGGTACGAAAAAAACCGACGCCTTCGGCTTGCCGTTAAACGAGAATCGGACGTGATGCAGCCAACGGACCCGGGAAACTCGGGCCCATTCACAACCTGCAAACTGCACGACCTCTCTCGGACAGGCTCCGCCCCATCCGAACCTGCAGGATCGCTTACCGGGATACTCGCTGACAACCCACCGGCGACCCTCGCTGGGCATTATAGCGCGGGCAGTGGACATTTGTCACCCAGCCGCTAGCAACGCCCAGTGCTGCTTGGAGTTTCTGCGATCCGTGCGATATACTATCGGGCTCGAAAGCGCCCCGGTGCGGGTCACTGCGGGCGCACAAGGACTGGTAATTGACCCGATCGACTTTTGTTTGGGAGGGAGCCCTGATGTCGACCCGCATTCCGTTGATTGAAGCCGAAGAGCAGAGCCGTAGCCTGAAGAAGCGTTTGGAGATGAGCACCGCCGAGATCGGCTTGACGGTTCGGACTACGAACTGCCTTGAAGAGCGCGGCGTATTCACGGTACAGGATCTGCTCAACTGCACGCGAGAAGACCTGTTGAGCATCTCGAATTTTGGCGAGAAGACGCTCGAGGAGGTCTATACGGCGTTGGAGAGTATTGGCTTCTATCGGCCTGGCCCGTCGCGGAAGTTTTGAAGTGGCGCATTTCGAACACCCGTCGCCGAACTGGTGAAAATACGGTCGCGCCCCGACACGTCCGAAGTCTCACGACTTCGGCTACATGCAGGGGTCCTGCTAAGAAGCAGTTTCAAGCGAGTAGGCGAAACACGTACCACGAATTCGACTGTGCCACTTCGCAATGCGGAGGCGGCATTGAGCTCACTTTTTTGTGGCAACCTTTTCCCGACTTCGAGGCAACAATCCGATGATTCAGCGCATTTCGGCGGTAGTTCCCCTGTTGGTGTGGTCGTGCGTATCGCTAATGAACGCCACCACCGTTCACGCCCAAGCAACTGCAACCGCTCCACGACGCCCGATTCCAACCCCCGCTGTCAACGGTCAGAACGTGCTGGACCGTTACATCGCGGCCAAAGATGACGCGTATGCGTGGAAGCTACTGGAGAAGAAAACGTTGCCGCAGGGAGCGACCTACGCCGTCCACATGACATCACAACGTTGGCTCCGCCCTGACGAAGTCGACCGCACGCTGTGGGAACATTCCCTAGTCGTCGTCGCTCCGGCCGGAGTTCAATCGGATACCGCGCTGCTCTTCATCGGCGGTGGAAGCAACGACCGGATGAAAACGTCGATCGACTCCAACCTGGTGCAGGTCGCACTAGCGACGAAGTCGGTCGTCGCGGAACTGGGCATGGTACCGAATCAGCCGCTGACATTTCACGGCGATGGCCAACCGCGAAAGGAAGACGACTTGATCGCCTATGCCTGGGCGCAATACCTGGAGACGGGCGACGAGCGATGGTTGCCCCGACTGCCGATGGTCAAATCGGCTGTCCGGGCGATGGATACCGTCCAGGCCTTGATGGCCAGCGAAGACGGAGGAGAACTGCAGATCAAACAGTTCGTTGTTGCGGGCGGATCGAAACGTGGTTGGACCACCTGGATGACAGGTGCAGCCGACTCCCGCGTTGCCGGAATCATGCCCATCGTGATCGACGTGCTGAACATGGACGTTTCGATGCGACATCATTTTTCGGCGTACGGCTTCTGGGCCCCCGCGATCGGCGATTACGTTCATCATCGCATCATGGACCGACGGGATTCGCCCCGCTATGCGGACCTGTTGGGACTGGTCGATCCATTTGCCTATCGCGAGCGATACACGATGCCCAAGTGCGTGATCAACGCCACGGGTGACCAGTTCTTCCTGCCCGATTCGTCTCAGTTCTATTTCGATCAACTACCGGAAGAGAAGCATTTGTGCTACGTGCCGAACGCGGAGCATTCTCTGGATGGTAGCGACGCGCTCGATACGCTGGTCGCGTTTCATTACGCTCTGGTCAACAACGTCGAGCGGCCAAAATTCAGTTGGACGTTTGACGATGCGAACACGATTCGAGTCCAATGCGATCAGAAGGCCCCCAAACGGGTCCTGTTATGGCAGGCGACGAACGACAAGACACGCGATTTCCGCGTCGACACAATTGGTCGAGCCTATCAGAGTGCACCGCTGGAACCGGCCAATGGAAACGGTGAATACGTCGCGCATGTCGATGACCCGCCGGAGGGTTGGAAGGCCTATTTCGTCCAGCTGGAATTCGACATCGGCGCTCCCCGCCCCCTGCGTCTGACGACTCCCGTGCGCGTCGTTCCAGAGCAGCTGCCGTTCGAGGAGATGGAGCCCCCGATCAGCGGATTGAGTGAGTAGGCGCGCGAATCCTCGTAAGAATCAGACACCTGCGACGAAGAATCTCCGAGGCGGTTTCAGCGCGTGTTACGCAGGAGTCGAGCGGGACCAACGTTTGAGAAGAGGAACCGCGGATCCCGCGGATAAAACGGATATTCGCGGATTGGTCCGTACCGATCCGTCCCGTCCGTCAAATCCGTGGTTCCTCCTCCGCCTTCAAGTCCACTCTGACTGCGATTTCCTCTCGCTCCTGTCTTGATTCGACTGCCGTTGCGTGGACCGCCTGATCGGGTCCGTTCTGGATGTTGATCGGGCTGAACTCGGTGTCTTTCCGCGGCTTTCCGCGTCTCTCCGCGTCTCTCCGCGGCCATGTTCCCAGCATCTGCCTCAACGGGTCCGCCTTGCGGAACAAGGTTCATCAGACGTGTTGAAGGCAGTCGGCTGGCAGACGTGCGCACAGCCGGGACCGCGGTACGAGTTGCCGCTCGATGGTGGTATACTCGGGGTGATCCTTCGAGCACCTGACGCCCTGAGTCGGTGCACCATCGCGCACTCCACGAGAATCCCCATGGCCCCGCGGCTTGTCTTTCAGGCCCAGCAGGTAACGAAAATCTACGAAATGGGCGAAGTCCAGGTGCAGGCGCTGCGCGGCGTCGATCTGGAATTGTACGAGGGTGAATTCGCGGTTTTACTGGGACCTTCAGGCAGCGGAAAGTCCACGCTGCTGAATATCCTGGGTGGATTAGACGTACCGACCGGTGGCACCGTTCGATACCTGGACCACGAACTAACTCGGTTCGATGATGCGGCGCTCACCGCCTATCGTCGAGAGCATGTCGGGTTTGTCTTTCAGTTCTACAACCTGATTCCAAGTTTGACTGCGGCGGAAAACGTCGCGTTGATCACCGAGATCGCCCGCGACCCGATGCCAACGATCGAAGCCTTGGAGTTGGTTAACTTACAGCATCGGCGCGACCACTTCCCCGCACAACTTTCCGGTGGAGAGCAACAGCGAGTCGCGATTGCGCGTGCGGTGGCCAAGCGTCCTGACGTGTTATTGTGCGACGAACCCACGGGCGCACTCGATGCGAAGACGGGAATCGTCGTGCTCGAGGCGATTCAGCGCGTCAATCGCGACTTAGGTACCACCACGGCGGTGATTACCCACAACGCCGTGATTGCGGACATGGCGGATCGGGTGATTTCGTTGTTCGACGGGCGCGTCGTCAAAATTCAGCAGAACGAGCACAAGACTGCCGCACGAGACCTGCAATGGTAAATGTCGTCTCCGCGCTCGACCGTAAATTATTGCGTGATCTTTGGGGCATCAAGGGTCAGGTCGCTGCGATTGCGCTGGTACTTGCGGCGGGCGTCGCCACCTGTGTGATGTCGTTGAGCACGCTCGAGTCGCTCGCGCGCTCCAAGGATGCCTACTACGAACGCTATCGGTTTGCCCACGTCTTTGGCCACGTAAAGCGCGCCCCCAAGACTCTGGCCGCAAGGCTGGAGATGATTCCCGGGGTGGCTCAGGTCCAGACACGAATCGTCGTCGATGTCACACTCAATGTGCCCGACATGGTGGAACCCGCTGTGGGCCGATTGATCTCGGTCCCCGATTTTGGCGATCCGTTGCTCAACCGAGTTCATCTGCGGCGCGGGCGGCTGATGGCCCCGGGCCACTCGGACGAAGTACTTGTGGGCGAATCCTTCGCAGTCGCTCACGAGATCGTCCCCGGCGACACGGTAACCGCCATCATCAACGGCCGGCAACAGCGGCTGCGAATTGTCGGGATCGTGCTCTCCCCCGAATACATCATTCAGGTCCAGGGCGGCAGCATGTTGCCGGACGACAAGCGTTTTGGCGTCTTCTGGATGAATTACTCCGGACTGGCCGAAGCGTTTGATATGGAGGGAGCGTTCAACGACGTCTGTCTGACACTGATGCACGGTGCCTCAGAACAAGAAGTGATCAAGCGCGTCGATGACTTAACGGAAGCGTATGGCGCGATCGGAGCCTACGGCCGTGACGACCAAGTGTCACACCGCTACATTTCGGATGAAATCCGACAGTTGCGCACGATGGGAATTGTCGGCCCCGTGATTTTCATCTCCGTCGCCACGTTCCTGTTGAACGTGGTCATCTCGCGCATGATCAACACGCAGCGCGAACAGATTGCCGCGTTGAAGGCCTTTGGTTACACGGGGCGGGAAATCCGATGGCACTATCTGAAGCTCGTCATTGCAATTCCGCTGGTCGGCCTGCTGCTCGGTACGGCCGTCGGGGCCTGGATGGGGCGGGGACTGACCGAGATGTACACCCGCTTCTATCGTTTTCCGGTCTTCAGTTTTGATCTCGAGCTGTCTGTTGTGTTCCTGGCTTTCATCGCCAGCGTGACTGCCTCGATCCTGGGCAGCTGGGCGGCGGTACGCCGCGCAGTGATTTTGCCGCCGGCCGAGGCGATGCGTCCGGAGCCACCGGCCGATTACCGACCGACTTTTGTCGAACGGCTGGGATTGGGGACGTTCTTGCCGCATACATTGCGAATGATCCTGCGGCAATTGGAACGGCATCCGATCAAGGCCTTTCTGTCCTGTGTCGGAATTGCGATGGGAGTCGCCGTGCTGATCTTGGGCAGTTTCTCTTTAGATGCCCTGAATTACATCATGGATTTCCAGTTTCGGCTGGCTCAAACACATGACATGACGCTGACTTTCGTCGAACCCACCTCGTCGCGCGTCCTGTCGGAAGTCCACCACCTGCCAGGCGTCCTGCAGGCGACACCCTACCGCAGTACACCGACGCGATTACGGCATGGCCATCGGCATCGGCGCGTTGGCCTGATGGGACTCGTGCCAGGCAACGATCTCTTCCGCCTGATTGACGACCAGGAACGCCTCGTTCCGCTTCCTCCCGATGGCGTCATGCTATCGAGCAAATTGGCGGAACTCCTCGATGCACGCGTGGGCGATATGATCACTGTTGAGGTCATGGAAGGCGAACGACCGATTCGCCAAGTGCAGGTGACGGCCATCTTCACCGAGTTTTCGGGCACGAGTGCCTACATGGACATCAGCGCACTTCATCGCTTGTTACGCGAAGGACGCAGTTATTCTGGCGCCTTTCTGGCCGTTGATAATCATGCCCTGACAGCAATTTATCAGACCTTGAAGAATACGCCTCGCGTGGCCGGCGTGAATCTGAAAAATGCCGCGCTGAAGAGTTTTGAAGACACGGTCGCCGAAAACCTGCTGCGAATGCGGAGCTTCAACATTGGATTTGCTTCGATTATCGCCTTCGGCGTCGTTTACAATAGCGCTCGCATTTCGCTGGCGGAGCGTAGCCGGGAACTGGCGACATTGCGCGTCATTGGTTTCACGCGGGCTGAGATCTCGGCCATTTTGCTCGGTGAATTAGCGGTCTTGACCACGTTCGCTATCCCGATCGGCTTTGCCATGGGGTACGGTTTTGCCTGGCTGGCTACACTCGGCCTGGACACGGAACTGTATCGGATCCCCCTGATTGTTACGCGATCCACTTTTGGATTTTCCGCCGTCGTCATCATCGTCGCAGCCTTCATTTCGGGGCTCGTCGTGCGCCGTCGCTTGGACCATTTGGACTTAGTCGCCGTCCTCAAGAGCAAGGAATAGCAAAAATGCAATGCGGCAGGGCCGCAACCCAACGGGGTGCTACCGCACGTGGGCGCAACTGGTGTGCCACTAGTGTCCTCTTGAGTCAAGGAAGGGCACGGGCAAAGCCAGTGGCACCCAGCGGCAGGGCCGTGACCCAACGGGGTGCTACCGCACCTGGGCGCAACTGGTGTGCCACTGGCTCTGCCAGTGTCCTTTTGAGTCGAGGAAGGGCACGGGCAAAGCCCAGTGGCACCCAGCGGCAGGGCCGTGACCCAACGGGGTGCTACCGCACCTGGGCACGGGTCGCTCCCGTTGGTCGCTCGATTTCTTGCCGCACAAACAACATTCTCACCGTCAGCAGTGCAGATGCCATGAAACGAAAACTCTGGATCGTTGTCGCCGCGGCCCTCGTACTGGGACTACTCGTCTTTGCGTTTCGACCTCGCCCGGTCGATGTCGATCTGGCGCCGGTCGTACGTGGACCATTGCGTGTTACGGTCGACGAAGATGGGAAAACCCGCATTAAGGAGCGGTATGTCGTTTCGTCTCCGCTGGCGGGGCGGTTGTTGCGAATTGATCTGGAGCCGGGCGATGCCGTCACCCGTGGCTCGTCACTGCTCGCCGTACTGGAACCGCGCGATCCGACGCTGCTCGACGCGCGCGAACTCGCCTCCGCCCAGGCCCGCGTGCGTGCCCAAGAAGCGGCCCTGGATCGAGCGCGGGCCGAAGTCGAACGAACGCGCGCGGCGTTGGAGTTCGCCGAATCGGACCTGGCTCGCGCTCGGCAGGTCGCAGAACGGAGGGTCATCTCGAAAGAGGAGCTCGAACGTGCGATTCTGTTCGACCGCCAGTCCCAGGAAAGCTTCCGAGCCGCCCGATTTGCCGAAGATATGGCACGCTACGAGCTGGAACTGGCACAAGCAGCACTTCTCGTCGCCCAAGGCAAGGAGGCGGATAACACACAAGACTCTCACTTCGAAATCAACTCGCCGATTACCGGTCGCGTCCTGCGAGTTTTTCAGGAGAGCGCCACCGTAGTGAATGCCGGAGCGGAACTGTTGGAAGTCGGTGATCCGACCGATCTGGAGGTCGAGGTTGATGTGCTGTCCAGCGATGCCGTCAAAATTCGACCCAACGCCCGAGTCGTCCTCGAACAGTGGGGGGGCTCCGAACCGCTGGAAGGCAAAGTCCTGCTGGTCGAACCTTCCGCCTTCACCAAGATTTCCGCCCTAGGCGTGGAAGAGCAACGCGTCAATGTGATCATCGAGCTCGTCACGCCTGCTGAGGATCGAGGATCTTTGGGCGATGCGTTTCGAGTCGAAGCGCGCATCGTGATCTGGGAAGGCGATCAAGTACTCAAAGTACCCACGAGCGCCCTGTTCCGCACCGGTCAGCAGTGGACCGTGTTCGTCACCAACAGCAAGCGGGTCCTCCTCCGTCCGGTGGAAATCGGACAGAGAAACGATCTCGAGGCCCAGGTTCTCTCCGGACTGTCCGAAGGCGATCGGGTTGTTGTGCATCCAAGCGACAAGCTGCAGGACGGAGTGCGAATCGAGGAACGACAGCTTGAATGAACGCTCCAGCTGTTCGAGGGTCTTCGACCTGCTGCTGTAATCACTTTCGGTGAACCACGTTCTGCAATGCCGATCCGGTGGAGCAGATGCTGGGGACATGGCCGCGGAGAGACGCGGAAGAACGCTGAGAGGAGCCCGATCGACGTTCAGAACAGCCCCGATCAGGCGGTCCTTGCAATGGCAGTTGAATCAAAACTCGAGCGAGAGAAAAGCGCGCTCAGGTTGTACGGAACGCGGAGAAGGAACCACGGATTTGACGGACCGTACGGATCGACACAGACCGATCCGCCGGCATCCGTTTCATCTGTTCGATCCGTGGTTCCTCTTCGGTTGATTCTGTGAACACCGCCTATCGTTTGGCCCAGCCGAGCGTCACCTCGTCCAGATGCATCGCCATCTGCCCGAGAACGTCGACGGTCTGTTCCGAGGCCATGCGACGCAGCGTCGGTCCGACAATCGTGTCGAGATCCGACAGAATCTTCTTGCCCGCCTCCGCGGGAACATTATTCAGCTGGAGTCGAATCGCGACATCGTATTGGCTGTTCATATCGCCCAGTTCCGTCGCGGGATTCCACGGCGTCGACGCCAAGGATTCGGCTCGATCACTGACAAACAACCAGCCCTGCGACTCTTTCGCGTACAACTCTTTTCCGGACTCGCGTCCCCGAATCCGATACACCCCGGGGCTCACCTCTTCGCGACTCGCGATGAATTCATCCAATTCCCATGCCAGCGTTTCGGCATCGCGAACTGGTACAAAACCAAAGGCCGACATGCCTTCACCGCGTTGCACGACCGCGCCCCAGGGTCGCGAGTGGTCAATCCCTTGCAGGTCGCTGCCCTCGGAATACAGCCGGAAGAGACTCGACAGCCACGTGGGCATTTCGGGAGATTCCTGCACAAATCCGACCGCGCCAACGTCCATTTGTACTTTGTTGTAGCTGGACAGCCCCAGTTTCACGAGTGGTTGCGCGGCATCAGCACAGATCGGAGCAGCAACGATCGCCAGGATGACCAAGGACAGTAATTTCTTCGACATTTTTCATCTCCTGATTTTGAGCAGACGGGAAGGAAACACCGTGCCGCAGGGCCCATTTGACCGAGGCACCCCGAACCTTCGTGGCCCGGCTAGTGCCCTGTACAGCCTAGGAATTAGGGTGCCACTGGCTCTGCCAGTGCGACGATTGTTTAAGTCAGCAAGCTCCGGCACTGGCGTAGCCAGTGGCACCCAACCCGAAATCCACGCCCTTACAGAGCACTCGTAGGGAACTACAGAAGACTCGTACGGACCTTACAGAAAAACTCCGTCGACCAGGAATCGCCGGAAGCTAGCAGACGGGAAGAACAGGGACCCCAGCGCGTTCTCGGAGCACATTTCGGGCTGCTTGCTCGATGATTCAGGGGCCAAGGGCACCGAATAGCTGCTGGATTTCGTCATCCACGGCCTGCGGATCGGCAAGTGTTTCCGAGATCTCGGCCCGCAACAGGTCACGAAATCGGCGGCGCATCCGGTGGGCGGCAACCATGGCAGCGCCTTCCGAAATGCGGAGCCGGGCGGCTGCCGTGGCGTACGAAACCTCCTCATTTCGCCCCACGAGAAACGGCACGAGCTGATCAAAGTGGGCCTGTTTACCGGATCGCACGTATTCTGATCGCAATTGCTCCGTCACGCGATCCAGCAACGTTTCGGCCCAGCGTCGTTCGAAGAGTTTCTCGGGGGTCAGCGTATCAACCGGCTCTGCGCGATACCGCGCCTCCCCGGACTGCAGATCGAGCGACCATGGGGCCCGTCCCTGTCCGCGTTTGGCCGCTTGCTTTTTTGTCCACTCGTTGGTCAGAAAATTCCGCAGGGACGTGAGAAGAAACGCCCGAAAACGCCCGCGTTGCGGATCGGCTTTCTCGATCAGGTTCATCTCCAGCAACCGGGTGAAGAAGTCCTGAATCAGATCCTGTGCCTGCTCAGGATCGCGGACGCGTCGCCGTACGTACGCATAAAGCGGATACCAGTAGTGCTGGCAAAGCAGCGTCAGCGCTTCCTGTGCCTCCAATGTCGACCGCTGACCAGCAGCCAGGACAACACTCCAACGCGTACTGCCAAAGTGAGCGTCTTCTCGTCCACGCATCGAATTGTCGTGTCTACGTTCCACCATTGCTTTGTGTCTTCAAGTTCAACCTCAAAACACTCCCCAACAAGCTCCTTCTCTGCGGTTCTCTGCGCCTCTCTGCACTGCTAACGGTGAATTTCTTGTCGGGGCAAGCGAATTCTATTACGCGG
>CAZFWV010000204.1:0-12541 GCA_964522605.1 uncultured Pirellulaceae bacterium | reverse complement strand
CGAAATCGGCTGGCCCTTGAATCTCTGGAACCGCGGCATTTGCTGGCGGCGGTCCCTCTGATCAGCGAATTCATGGCGGACAATCAAGCGACGCTGCTGGACGGGCGTGGCCGCGCATCCGATTGGATCGAACTCTACAACGCCGGTGATGAGCCAATCAACCTCGCCGGCTGGTACCTAACGGATAACCCGCGAGATCTGAACAAGTGGTTGTTCCCCGAAACGCCAAGCTCTTGGTTGGAAGCGGGAGAATACTTGCTGGTCTTTGCTTCTGGAGACACGACGGGCCAGCCCGATCCAGAGGGCTATCTGCACACCAACTTTCGCCTGAATGCCGATGCCGAATATGTCGCGCTGGTCCAGCCTGACGGTACCAGTGTCGTTTCGGAATACAATCTGAACGGAGCCGACTATCCACCTCAGTTGGCGGACGTTTCCTTCGGATCGGGTTACGTTCGTTCCCCCGCCAGTCTTGTAGTCAACGCATCCGCGGTGCAAACAATCGTTCCCGATGCAGACACCGATGCACGGTATGGTACGAGTTGGCAAGGGGGCAGCGAAGCAGCATTTCAGGCGGCCGGAGGACTGGAAGGCTGGACTGTGGGAACCACCGGCGTCGGATTCGATACGAGTCTCGATTACAGCGGTATGATCGGGACCGATCTGCTGGACACGATGTACAACGTCGGAACGTCCGCTTATCTGCGAATCCCTTTTTCTGTCGACCCCCTTGCGCGACTCGGCAGCCTGACATTGCGCATGCTGTATGACGATGGATTCGTCGCATACCTGAATGGTCAGGAAGTTGTCCGCCAGCATGTAAATGGTGTACCTGGCTGGAGCTCGAATGCGGCAACGACAAACCATCGGGCGGAGGACTTTGAAGAGTTTGACATTTCGTCGTTCATTCCCGCACTTCGACCTGGCGAAAACATTCTGGCAATTCACGGTGTCAATCGCACCGCACGAAGTTCCGGTTTTCTGATCCTGCCCGAGTTGGTGGGCGAGGTGCTGACGGATACGGTAGAAATCGGTTACTTTGTGACCCCATCTCCCGGAACGGTCAACGGATCGCCCGTACAGGGCTTCGTTGCCGATACGCAGTTTTCCGCCGATCGCGGCCTGTACACAGCGCCCTTGGATACCACGATTACGTCGGATACTCCAGGCGCTACGATCATCTACACGCTCGACGGAAGCACTCCCTCACTCAGCAACGGCGTGCAGGTAGCGGCAATCGACGCCGCTACGCCACCGATTGCCGTCGTCCACATCGACCAAACAACAACGCTTCGTGCAATTGCGGTCAAACCGGGTTATCAACCCACGAATGTGGATACGCACACCTATCTGTTTTTGAGCGGTGTTGCAAATCAACCTCGCCGTCCTGATGGATATCCAACGACATGGGCTGGATATCAAGCGGATTATGAAGTCGATCCGGAAGTCACGGGTAACCCACTCTATCAAGACACGTTTGAAAACGATCTGGCATCGATCCCGATCGTATCACTCGTCACAGATGTCGCGAATCTCTTCGACCGACAAACCGGGATTTATGTCAATCCGTTGCAGCGAGGAGTCACATGGGAACGCCCGGTCTCGATGGAACTCCTCAATTTTCCCGGCGAAAGCGATTATCAGATCGACGCTGGAATTCGGATCTTCGGCGGTGTCAGCCGGCAGCTTGATCGTACACCCAAGAAGTCTTTTCGTCTGCAATTCAAATCGATGTACGGTGCGCCCAAGCTGGACTTTCCATTTTTCGACGACACGGATGTGACCGAGTTTGATCGGATCATGCTGCGTGGTGGCTACAACTACAAATGGACGCACGCTGACGGGACGCAACAGAGTCGCGCCCAATACATGCGCGATCAGTTCTCGCGCGTGAGTCACCTGGCGATGGGGCAACCGGCTTCACACGGCCGATACGTCCATGTCTTCATCAACGGCCTCTATTGGGGAATGTATAACGCCGTAGAGCGTCCCGACGAGTCGTTTGCCGAGTCGTATTTTGGTAACGACAAGGAGGACTACGATGTGATCCAACACGGTCCTCCGCCCGAAGCGATCAACGGCGACCGTGAGGCGTGGGACGAGATGTTTCGGATCGCAAAAGATCCACGGCGAACGGCCGACCAGAAGTATATCGACCTGCAACAGTACGTGGACATCGATAATCTGATCGACTACATGATCATGATTCACTATACGGGCAATGTCGACGCCCCCGTACTGATTGGATCGCTGACAGAACCCCGCAACTTCTACGCGATCCGCCCGCGCACTGAAGGCGGTCAATTCAAGTTCTTCCTTTGGGACTCGGAACATAGTCTTTCGGAAATCACGGTCGATCGGACGGAATTGGGAGTCGGAAACGCAGATAGCACTCCGGCACGTCTCTATGGCGAATTACGATCGTCTGCCGAGTTTCGTCTGCGGTTTGCCGATCACCTGCAGAAACACTTTTTTCATGATGGAGCCTTAACCGTTCAGGCGAACATTGATCGCTACCTCGAAATTGCCGCTCAAATTGATCGTGCAATCGTCGGCGAGTCCGCTCGCTGGGGTGACGTGCGCCGGACTCGACCTTACACGCGAGACACGGAGTGGTTGGCGGAGCAGAATCGCTTGATCAGCTATTTCTTTCCGCGACGGCAGGACACGGTCTTTGGTCAGTGGCGAGCGGACGGGCTGTATCCCGACATCGAGGCACCCACGTTCAGTCAATATGGCGGGGTATTCGAGACGGAAATGCCCGTCACCATGGCGGCGCCGACCGGTTCGATTTATTACACACTCGACGGATCGGATCCTCGTGAGGCATTCACCGGTCTGCCTTCGGCAAACGCACGCCAGTGGGACGGACAGCCGCTGCTCGTGACCGACTCCGTGCGCCTGCAGGCACGTGCTCTGCATCAGAACACATGGAGCGCACTTGCGTCCGCGTTGTTCCTCCAGTCCACCCCACCGGAACTGCGAATCACGGAACTCATGTATCATCCGGCGGATCCCGCCATCGGTGCCGCAACGGATCTCGAGTTTCTTGAATTGCAGAACATCGGTTCCCAGTCGATGAGTCTCCGTGGATTTGAGTTGACGGGAGGCGTGCAATTCGAATTCCCCGACGTGACGCTCGCTGCCGGAGAGCACATCCTTGTCGTCAGTAACCAGACTGCGTTTCGCCTGCTCTATGGCGACAATCCTCGTATCGCAGGAGAGTTCTCCGGACAGCTGAGTAACGCCGGCGAAGCACTTCAACTGACGGGGCCTCTGGGCGAGCCGATTCTTGATGTTTCGTACCAAGATTCCTGGTACCCGATTACAGATGGCGACGGCTATTCACTCGTGATTGTTGATCCGACCGCCGATCGCGGAACATGGGCAGACAGATCCAGTTGGCGTCCGAGTGAAAACGTCGGTGGCTCTCCGGGTGCGAGCGACCCTGGATATCTCCCGGAGATCGTTGTCATCAACGAACTTTCCGCCGATGCGCGGGACGTCCGGGGGAATTGGATCGAGCTGTACAACACATCCGATTCGGATATCGACCTGAGTGGCTGGTACCTAAGTGACTCGGCGGATGAGCTGACAAAGCATCAATTTACCGAAGGAACGATCATCCAGGCTGGACAATACTTACTCCTGACAGAACAGCTGGATTTCGGACCCGCTGCCGCGGCCGGATCGGGTTTCCGGCTGAGCCCATTGGCGGGCAGCGTGATACTCTCTTCGCCAGGTAACGCCATCGCAGTCGGCGGTTATCGTCAAACCGCGCAATACCATGGCTCTCTTGCCGATTTAACCTACGGACGACATGGACGACAATCGGGCGAAGTCGATTTTGCTCCACTGAAGACACCGACGCCGCGACAGCCCAACAGCGCGCCCTGGGTCGGCCCGGTCGTGATCAATGAAATCATGTATGATCCGGCCGACGGCCGTGCTGAATACATCGAGCTATACAACTGGACCGATTCGGCGGTAACCCTGTTTGATCCCGTCGATCCAACCCAAGCCTGGCAGATGACCGACGGAGTGTCATTTGCGTTCGACCAACAGATCACTCTCGAGCCAGGCGCCTACCTCGTTCTCGCGGGAACGGATCCAACGACGTTTCGATCTCAGTACACGCTACCCGACCAGATTCTTGTCGTCGGACCCTACCAAGGCGGTCTGGATGACGCAGGGGAGCGGATCACACTGAGCATGCCGGGTGAGCCTTGGTTTGGCAGTCAGGTGCCATTGATCCCCGTCGATCAAGTGGAATATGACCGCCAATCGCCCTGGCCTCCGCAAGCAGCCGGTCAGGGAGGAGCGTTGGGACGACTGGTTGGATGGGAGTATGGGAATGACGCGAGCAATTGGAGCGTCGGTTTACACGGCGGGACACCGGGAAGCAAAAACTTGCTGATGGATGCAACAGCACCATCCCCGCCTACCGCACTCCGGGCGCGTCGCGTGAACGACACGACGCTGCATTTGTCCTGGCAACCGTCGCGTGATCCGGAGAGTGGTGTTGCTTCCTACGTCGTCTACTTGAATGGAACGGCGATCGGAACAACGAGCGACGCAACCTATTCCCATACGACGGACGAGGCAGTAAAGGACTACGCCTATCAAGTCTCTGCGGTCAACGGCGACGGCTTCGAAAGCAGCCCCAGTGCGTTACTCGCGACTACGACGCACGTTCTGCGCGAGACCGAAGCCGGAGGTAGCCAGTATACCGAGGTATTTGACACTTATCTGTCATCCGGCGGATCAGAGATGATCTACGGTTCGCTCGAAGTCTTGGTTGCCGATCAGGACTCAAGCCACGCAAGTCAGAATCGTCGCATGTTGTTGCGATGGGACCTGTCCGAACTGGAATCAGCCGCGGAAATCCTCGATGCTTCGATCGAGCTGCAGGTCTTGGAACACGGAACCGATCGCTCTTTTCTGATCTACGAACTGAAGCGAGACTGGCAGGAGGGACAGGCCAGCTGGAGCAACTTTCGCAACGGGAGCCCATGGCAGGTTCCCGGCGCGGACGGCCCGCTCGACCGAGGCGACTCGATTCTGGGGGTCGCAACACCCGTGCAACCGGGCACTTTTTCGATCGACTTGAATTCGACAGGACTGGAACGAGTTCACAATTGGATTGTTCATCCCGAACAGAATCACGGTTTTCTGCTCGTCGATGCCGAATCCGTCCAGGGCCAGCCGGTCGCAGCGGAACGTCCGCCAGTTGGTCCAGTGATTCATTGGCGATTTGATGACGACCTTTCGAACCTTGGCAGCGGAGGTGCGCAATACGATGCGATCCTCTCCAGTGGACCTGCGGTATACGGCGACGCAGTGCGAGGCCGGGGTCTCGACCTGCAAAACGCGGGAATCATATCGACCGACGGACAGTACGTGAGCGTTGACTACGTACTTCCCGATCAGGGTACCATCTCGCTCTGGTACTACGCCGATCCCTTCTACAACTTCCAAACGATCTTCGACAACTCGGTCGATGCCAACGACTGGGAGATGTGGATCTACGACGATGGCCGACTGAGGACCCGAATTGACTCCAATTCAGGGCAACTCACGTACGATCTGGATGCACAAGGAGGCGCGGAGAGGTGGTTCCACCTCGTCTATACCTGGAACCGTGATGACGACTCACTGTCGGCGGCGAATCTGTATGTGAACGGTCGTCTGGTCGGATCCGGCGGGATCCCACGATGGGTTACAGCCGGGACCACGTTTTACCTGGGCGGCGGCAATAATGACAACACGTACGCCACAGGCGCCTTTGATGACGTGCGAATCTACAGCTACGCACTTTCGACAGATCAAGTCGAGTGGTTGTTCGAGGGAAATCAGGAAGATCAATATCTTGAGGGGCTCGTCTCGTATTGGGCACTCGATGATGGAATCTTCAATCCTCGCTCGACATCGGCCGTCGATTCGGTGGGATCGAACGACGGATTCCTCGGTGGCTTCGATGGTGCAGTCACCTGGTTGGACGGGACGAGCGGGAAAGTCGGAGGCGCGCTGCGCCTGGACGGAGCAGACGACCACGTGCTGCTGCCGAACAGCCCGTCTCTGAATCCTCAAACGGATGCGTTGACCCTGGCTGCGTGGGTCAATCTTGATTTGCTACCGGGCCAATTGCCGGAATCCTTCGCCTCGATCTTCGACTCCAACGAAGATGCCTACGTCTTGTACCTGGATCGTAGCGCCAACGAGCTTCGCTTCAAAGTAACCGACGGCGATGGAACAGCCGAGCGTCCCGGAATCCCATCCACTCAACTAACACCAGGACAATGGCATCTAATTGCCGGTGTCTATGACGGTTCCGCAGCGGAAGCACGAATTTATCTGGATGGACAGTTGATCGATACGCATGTCAACAACAACCTCACCGGCCCCGTACGCTCCGGGCAGATTGCCGCGATGGGCCGAAACGGTGAATCGGCGATCTCGGCTCTGCGCGGCAGTCTGGATGAGGTCGCACTTTGGAATCGCGCTCTTACAACAGCGGAAATTCGCGGACTGTGGAATGACGGTCAGGGAATTTCGCTGCTCGCCGAGTCGACGGCTCCTTTGGTCTATTTGCCCCTGGACGGCAACTTGACGAATTCCGGTTCGCTCGCCGCCGGGGGCGATGCGACCTTAATCGACCATCCGAATGGACAATCCGAGTACGTCACGACAGATCGCAAACAGGGCCTCGAATTGATCCCCGCAGGTGACGCGGAAGGGGATTCCGTAGCCATCCCGCTGCAACTCTCAGAACGGGGCACGTTGTCCTTCTGGTACTTCTTCGATGACCGTTTACCGCAGCAGACGATCGTCGACAACTCGGCGGGGATGGATCGGTGGAGAATGAGCCTAGACCCTGACCATGTCTTGCAGTTTCAGATCGCCGACGACACGGGTGTCGTCATGACCGATCTGGATCGGCTGGGTGGAGCCCAGCAGTGGTATCACTTGGCTGTCACATGGAATCAGGCCGATACGACGGATTCGGCAGTTCGCCTGATCGTCAACGGTCAACTCGTCGCGAGCAGTCGGATCGACGCATGGTCGGAACCCGGCGAGACGCTTTATCTGGGGGGTGGCAACGAACAGAATCCCCGTGGAGTTGGGATTTGGGATGACCTGCGCATTCATCAGCAGTCGCTCAACGTCTCGGCAATTCAAGCCTTGTTGCAGCAGAGTACGTTCCCGGATCCGCTGGTCGTATTCTCGAGTGAATCGGACAACGAAACCTTTCGCCCTGCCCTACGAATCACGCAGGTCGCCGGGTTACTCGGCGATTTCAACGGGGATGATCACCTAGACACCGCTGATATCGACCTGTTGTCAGAAGGCATTCGCGCCGGGGATCCACGCGCGGACCTCAACAAAGACGGGACCTCTGACTTTCAAGACTTGTCCTACATGATCGAGTCGCTCCTGGATACTTCTTTCGGTGATGCGAATCTCGACGGTCAGTTCGACTCGCAAGACTTGCTGCGTGTGTTCCAGAAGAGTGAATACGAGGATTCGGTGTCCTCCAACTCGAGCTGGGCAGAAGGCGACTGGAACGGGGACGGCGAGTTTGATACGGCGGATCTTGTGCTGGCGCTGCAGTCTGGACGCTACCAAACGGAATCACCTGCCACAGCCCATGCGATTGCGAGTGCCGTGGACTGGCTGTTCGCGGAAGAACATTCCACAGCGCGCCAACAGAAGATTCGACGAGCGCTCTAATGCTCTGTCTCAAGACTGTAGGCCGACTTGTCTCAAGTCGGCAATTCCGGCATGTTTGCCGACTTGAGACAAGCCGGCCTACGCTGCAATCGGCCTACGTTGCCAGTGGCGTTTTGTGACATCGCACCAGGTGGATCGTCTGAATCCGTCAATTTCTCGGTACACCATTGGAAACCCGGATGATAAAATCAGACGACCGAACCCAGAGAATGGGGTGCGGTTTGAGACGGCCGTGTGATTGAGGGGTAATCTGGCTATGGATTTTCGCGCATTTCCGCGTCACTGTTCGATCACGTGCGATTGTTTCCATCTCGTAGCAGGCACGCTGCTTACCGTCGCACTTGTGGGCTCGCTAAGCCACGCCGAAGATCCTGTCTCGTCGCCGGCAACGGTCCAGTACAACCGCGATGTGCGTCCGATTCTGTCGGACAATTGTTTCTACTGCCACGGACCCGACGCAGGACACCGCGAAGCGGATTTGCGATTAGATGTTCGTGAAGCGGCGGTTGAGAGCTGGGCCATTGTTCCGGGTGAGCCCTCCGAGAGTCTAATCATCGAGCGAATCTTCGCCGAAGACCCGGACGAGTTGATGCCGCCACCCAATTCGCACAAGAAATTGTCGGACGGTCAGAAGGAGATTCTCCGGCAGTGGGTCGAGCAAGGTGCGGAGTACGAGCAACATTGGGCGTACGAGCCACCGGTGAAACCGGAGATTCCCGCCGGACAAAATGCCGTTGACTTTCTTGTCCGACGGCGACTCGAGCAAGTTGGCCTTGCGCCTTCTCCGGAGGCGGATCGGCGAACACTCATTCGCCGGTTATCCTGGGACTTGATTGGACTTCCCCCGACTTCCGAAGAAGTTGCTGCTTTCGAAAACGATCCATCGCCACAGGCCTACGAAGAACTCGTGGAACGGTTGCTCGATAGTCCGCACTACGGTGAACGAATGGCCATTGGCTGGCTGGATGTCGTCCGTTTCGCCGATACGATCGGCTATCACAGCGACAATCCGCGGAACATCTGGCCGTATCGCGACTGGGTGATTCGAAGCTTCAATGACAACAAGCCCTTCGATCAATTCACGGTTGAGCAGATCGCGGGTGATCTGCTCCCCGATGCAAATCAGCAGACTCGGCTCGGATCGGCATTCAACCGTCTGCTGCTCACCACGGAGGAAGGTGGCGCCCAACCGAAAGACTACGAGGCACGGATGGT
Source organism: uncultured Pirellulaceae bacterium (assembly GCA_964522605.1). Taxonomy (GTDB): domain Bacteria; phylum Planctomycetota; class Planctomycetia; order Pirellulales; family Pirellulaceae; genus CAVZLD01. The sequence goes on along the minus strand of CAZFWV010000204.1, from coordinate 3,595 downwards.
CGCCGACCGAGTGCGCGCCATTGGTACCGTGTGGCTGGGTCAGACGACGGGTTGTGCACAATGTCACGATCACAAGTTCGACCCGTTCACGATGCGGGATTTCTATTCGCTCGGAGCATTCTTTGCCGACATTGACGAACCGATCCTCGGCCGACGCGAGGAAGGAATGAAGGTTCTCACGCCCGAGCAAAAACAACGCCTGGCCGAACTGGACGCGGCACGTGATGAGGCAGCTCGAGAATTTGCCGCGATCGAACCGCAGCTCGATGCAGCTCAACAGCAGTGGGAGTCCGACATCCTGACCTACGGCGTAATACTGCCTGAACTACAGCCCGATTCTCAAGCTTCAGACGACGCGAAAAAGACCGCAGGCCAGGTTATGGAGGTCCTGAGGAATCCGAGCCGCAGCGCAGAGCAACAACGAGTCGTTCGCGACTATTTTCGCCGTTCCGTTACACCATTGTTCGTCGCCGAGCGGGAAGCCGTCGCCAAGACCGAGCAGGAGCGGAAACAGTTCGACGATTCGCTGCCCACATGCCTCGTGAGTGTCAGTACGCCGAACAAACGCATTGTGCGCATCCTGCCGCGCGGGAACTGGATGGATGAGAGCGGTGAAATCATGCAGCCGGCACTGCCGCACTATCTGCCGCAGCCGACCGTTGACGGGCGCGAGTTGACTCGGCTTGATCTGGCTCAATGGATTGTGTCGCGCGAGAACCCACTGACTGCGCGGACTGTTATGAATCGCCTCTGGCAGCAGTTCTTCGGAATCGGGCTCAGTAAGGTCCTCAGTGATCTTGGAGCTCAGGGAGAGCCTCCGACGAATCCCGAATTGCTTGATTGGCTCGCCTGTGAGTTCATGGACAGTGGGTGGGACATGAAACACATGGTGCGCACCGTCGTCACCAGCAAGACTTATCGACAAGTCTCAACGGCCACGCAAGAGCTGGCAGCAGCAGATCCCTATAATCGCGAATGTGCGCGGCAAAGTGCCTTCCGAATCGACGCCGAACTCGTGCGTGATACGGCGCTCGCTGTCTCCGGATTGCTTGTGCCATCCATCGGTGGACCGAGCGTCAAGCCGTACCAGCCGGAGGGATACTGGGAGAACCTCAACTTTCCTCGCCGCGATTATGCACCGGATCAGGGGGAGAGCCAGTATCGACGCGGCCTTTACGTCTGGTGGCAGCGAACCTTCCTCCATCCCAGTCTGCTCGCTTTCGATGCGCCGAGTCGTGAAGAATGTGCCGCAGAGCGCAGTCGATCGAACATTCCACAGCAGGCACTCGTTCTACTGAATGACCCAACCTATGTGGAAGCTGCGAGGAATCTCGCCGCGCGCGTTCTTCAAGAGTGCCACGGTACGACGCAGGAACGCCTGACCCACGTCTGGCAACTTGTCCTGCAGCGAAATCCGCGTCCAGAAGAGGCGAGCGTCATGCTCGAGTTACTCGAGCTGCACCAGGGACGCTATCGTGCCGACCCGCAGGCGGCCGAAGCTTTGCTGAATGTCGGTTTCTCGACGGCTCCGCCTGAGCTCGACAAGGTCGAATTGGCAACGTGGACCCATATCGCCCGAGTCCTGTTAAACCTCCATGAGACCATTACCCGGTCATGATCGATAAGCACGAAAGCCACCGCTCGTTTGCGCCTTTTGAAGTTGCGCGTAGCCCGTTTCGTGAGATGCTTGCCTGACCCACTATTTGGACGAAATACTATGCTCGCTGATTTAATGGCAAAACAAACACGACGTGCATTCCTCGGCACCGCATGGAATGGGCTCGGCGCCGTCGCACTCGCTTCACTCCTTCGCCCGGCCGACCTCCAAGCCGATCCGGCGCGCGGGGTCCTCACCTCCCTTCCACTGCCCCAACGGGCGAAACGCGTCATTTGGTTGACGATGGCGGGCGGTCCATCGCAGTTGGAAACCTTCGACTACAAGCCACAGCTTGCCAAAGTCCACGGTCAACCGATGCCGGAAAGCTTCACGAAAGGGCAACAACTGGCGCAGCTTCAGGGTCAGAAGCTGGTCTGTTACGGTCCTCAACACCCGTTCGAAAAGTTCGGCGAGAATCAGATCGAAATCTGCTCGCTCTTTCCGCAGATTGGCTCGGTGATCGATGACATCTGCCTGATTCGTTCGATGACCACCGAGGCGATCAACCACGACCCGGCCCACATGTTCATGAACACCGGTTCGCAGATTGCCGGTCGTCCCAGTATGGGTGCCTGGGTTACGTACGGTTTGGGGAGCGAATCGGAGAACCTGCCCGGATTCGTCGTACTCACGTCCCTCGGAGCCGGCGGGCAGAACCAGCCCATCGCCGCCCGCCAGTGGAGCAGCGGTTTTCTACCAAGCCGTTATCAAGGAGTGCAACTGCGCTCGAAGGGAGATCCGGTGCTGTATTTGTCCGATCCATCCGGCATTTCCCCCGAACAGCAGGCGGCCGATGTCCAGGCAATGGTCCAGCTGAACCGGCAGCAAGAATCGATCGTCAACGATCCTGAGATCGCAACGCGCATCGCACAATACGAAATGGCCTTCCAAATGCAGACGAGTATCCCGGAACTGATGGATCTGCGCAGCGAAGATCCCAAAACGCTGGAGCTCTACGGATGCCAGCCCGGGGATGGTTCCTTTGCGGGGAATTGTCTGCTCGCACGACGACTTGCGGAACGAGGTACACGGTTTATCCAGCTCTACCACAAGGATTGGGATCATCACAGTGATATCAAAGATGGAATTGCGTTCAAAGCGAAGGAAATCGATCGAGCCTGTATGGCGTTGATCACCGACCTGAAGCGATGTGGAATGCTGGATGAAACGCTGGTTGTTTGGGCCGGCGAGTTTGGGCGGACTCCGATGTCTCAGAGCGGTAATGGGCGCGATCATCACAACAAGGCGATGACGGTTTGGCTGGCGGGTGCAGGCGTGCGAGGGGGGATCGCCTATGGCGTAACCGACGAGCTCGGCTACGCCGCCGTAGAGAATGTCTGCAACGTACATGACCTGCACGCAACCATGCTCCACCAGCTCGGCATCGACCACGAAGCGTTCAGTGTGAAATTCCAAGGCCTGAACGCTCGGCTGAGTGGTGTCGAAGGGGCCCGCATCATCACTGACATCCTGGCCTGAGTATCCGCGCATAAATAACTTGGGCAATCTTGTGTAGGACGGATTGGCAATCCGTCCCTATTTTTCCAGTCAGATTGGCAATCCGTCGCTGTTTTTCCAGACGGATTGCCAATCCGTCCTACGATCCGCTGTTCGACTTGTTTCTGCGCGGATGCTGAGTGGCGAGCGGCGAGCCAAGCCCTGCAACAATGAGGGCTCGGGGGGGGTACCACAACCGAGCGAAGGCGTGCGAATGCTGCTTGAATTCCCTCTGCGCCCCGAACCTCGGGCGACGTTCACTCCTCCATAAAATCAAGACCCGCCTGTGCATCGGCGGACGTTCACGCTATGCTGCTCCGTCTGCCCGGCAACCAGAACCGTTCGGCCGGGCGGCGCAGAACCACAACAGCCCCTTCTTCCTCTGGGGCCCTCTGCACTGCTAACGGTGAGTTTCTTGTCGGGGCAAGCGAATTCTATTAC
>CAZFWV010000203.1:0-12661 GCA_964522605.1 uncultured Pirellulaceae bacterium | reverse complement strand
TCCTACCGAGCCGGCGTTTGTCGCATCTTCGGTTCGGCAGGAGCCTCGCCCTCCCAGTTTTGAAACCGCCGCTAGTCACCATCCGGCATCTCCGACTTGCGCGTCAGGGACAGAATCACGTTCTGGCCGGCATGGCCGGGAGTCGGATACTCCGCCAAGCGACGCAGGTCCAAGCGACGCAATTGGCCACGATGCCGTGCCTCGAATCGTTCTTCCACCCATCGTGGACCTTTGATCAGCAACAGCTGGTCGAACGCATTCCAATGCGGGGCGAGCCACCGCAGCAACTTCCACAATGGCCCGACGGCACGCGCAACAAGGACGTCGAACCGCGCCTGCTCGAGCACCGTTTCCGCGCGTGCCGCCTCTACCGGAAGCGGTAGCGGAAGGCGACGCAGGATATCCTCCAACGCGTTGGCCTTTTTGCCCATCGACTCGCTCAACGTGACTTGCAGATCCGGACGCAGAATGGCAAGCAGAACGCCGGGTACTCCCCCACCGCTCCCGATGTCGAGCACACGCAACCCTGCAGGCACGTGGGCCGCCAAATGCTGCGTGTCGACCAGATCGCGTACGACAAACGTCTCATAGTCCAAGTGGCGCGTCAGATTCAGTTTGCGATTCCATTCCCACAACAGTTCGCAATAGCGCTGCAGCCGCTCGATCTGTTCGGGATCGAGCTGAATCGAATACCGCGCGAGGATTTCCGGGAACGTCGCTTCAGTCACAGGCATCGCCAAGCCAAACAAGAACCGCAGTGCGGCAGGACCGCAACCCAACCGCATGCTACGGCACACGAATCGGAGTCGCCTCCGTTGGTCGCTCGATTTCTCGCCGAGAAAACCGAGAAAACAACGAGCCGCTCAATATAGCCACCCGTTCGCGCATCGAAAATGTCGCCCCACGGAGGAGGACTTGGGAAAATTTACCGATCAGGAAGATTTTCTCGATTCCACTGACTTTAGCGACGATAACACTGGCGAAGCAACCGGGCTAGACCCCACAGTCTCCCCGAAGAACTCTCGCTGGAATCGAGGACACGGATCATGCGTTCCCCAAGAAGATCGATCAGGGTCGCTTTGCTGGCTGCCTGGATGGGACTGCTCACGTTAGGCGTCGGCGGGGGTTGTGGATACCACCGCGCCTTCTGTACGACGAGTTGCGGCAGCTGTGACGGCGGCGGGCTCGTGGCGGCGCATGGCGGTTGCGTCGATGGAGCGTGCAGCGGCGACGTGTATCCGGGAACCTGTGGATCCAAATCGCTCGGTCCGAGCGGCGGGTTGAGCGGGATTTGCCTGCCGCTGCTGAGCACGCGGCTCGCCTGCGGATCCGGCTGCGGCGACATCTACTGGAACGAATGGATCTGTGATCCGCCCGAATGCTGCGATCCCTGCAGCGACGGCGGCTGCTGGGTTGGTCCGACCCCCTGCGCCCATCCAGGTGGGGTGATTCGGGGCACCCTGGGGCTCGTGAAAGGCGCGGTCGTCCGAGTCGTCCACCTCGGCCTCTACGGATATCGCCCGGGTTGCTATGGCGCATGCGAGACTGCGTGCGACGGTTGCGGAACCGATTCATGCATGCAGTGCACTGACTGCGGCGATTGCGGCGTCACAGGTTGCGATGGCGGATGTGCTCAGTACTCGGTAAGTGAACCGACGCTGGCTGCTCACGGTTACGCGAATTCACGCCCCAGGCCGGCATATGTTGATCATGGATCGCCGCAGTCGATCGCACGCCGCCCCCATCGAGTCATCACCCGTCAGCAGTATCGGTAGTCCGAAAGAAGGAAACAAATAAAGAGGCCGGTTCGCTTGGGTTGCGAGCCGGCCTCTTTTTCTTTTTCGATGGCAAAAGATCGATCTAGATGTCGTAGTACAGGCAGAACTCATACGGATGCGGTCGCAGTCGCAAGGCGTCGACTTCGTTCGTCCGCTTGTACCAGATCCACGTGCTGATCACGTCCTCGGTGAACACATCGCCACGCAACAGGAATTCGTGGTCCTGCTCCAGGGCGTCCAGCGCGGCATCCAAAGAACCGGGCGTCTTGGGAACAGCAGCCAGTTCCTCGGCCGGCAGGTCGTAAATATCCTTGTCCAGCGGCTCGCCCGGATTGATCTTGTTCTGAATCCCGTCGATCGCCGCCATCACGATCGCTGCAAAAGCGAGGTACGGATTGCAGCTGGGATCGGGACACCGGAACTCAATCCGCTTCGCCTTCGGACTCGGACTGTACATCGGAATTCGACAGGCGGCCGACCGATTTCGCTGAGAATAGGCCAAGTTGACCGGCGCCTCGAAGCCGGGGACCAATCGCTTGTAGCTGTTGGTCGTCGGGTTGGTGAAGGCCAACACGGCCGGCGCGTGCTTCAGCAATCCGCCGATTGCGTGCAGAGCCATTTCGCTCATCCCCGCGTAACCGTCACCCGCGAAGAGCGGATCACCGTCTTTCCACAAGGACAAGTGCGTGTGCATCCCGGAGCCATTGTCGCCAAACAGCGGCTTGGGCATGAACGTCACCGTCTTGTTGTGCCGACGTGCCACATTCTTGATGATGTATTTGTACAGCAACAGGGCGTCACCCATCTTGACCAATTCGTTGAACCGCAGGTCAATTTCCGATTGACCCCCCGTACCTACTTCGTGGTGCTGCGCTTCAACGTCCAGGCCACATTCCACCATGCACTGCATCATCTCGTTGCGGATGTCCATCATTTGATCCGCCGGCGGCACGGGGAAGTAGCCTTCCTTGTATCGCAACTTGTAACCCAGATTCGGCTTCTCGTCGCGACCCCGGTTCCACTCACCCTCGATGCTATCCAGGAAGTAATAACCCTGGTTGGGCTTCTGATCGTAACGGACATCGTCGAAGATAAAGAACTCCGCTTCCGGTCCAACGTAGGCGATGTCGGCGACACCCGACGTCTTCACGTAGTTGGCCGCCTTGCGGGCCACGTTCCGCGGATCACGCGTGTAATCTTCTCGCGTGATCGGATCCTGGATGTTGCAGATCATGCACAGCGTCTGCAATTCCGTGAAGGGATCAATGAAGGCCGTCTCGGGCTGCGGTACGACCAGCATGTCGCTTTCGTTAATCGCCTGCCAGCCACGGATACTCGAACCGTCAAACCCCAGACCTTCTTCAAAAATGTCCTCGCTCAACTTGCTGACCGGAATGGTGAAATGCTGCCATAGCCCCGGAAAATCCATGAATCGCATGTCGACTGCCTTCACGTCCTTCTCTCGACATAGGGCCAGAACTTCTTTTGGTGTCATTTGATCCCCTTTCTTGGAACCCATAGTTAGACCTTTTTCATCTGCTGCCGAACCAACTCGGACAGTTGTCTCGGGAAAATGTTTCGCGGGGACCGTCCCGTCCTCGCGGCCGAAGCCACAGAGGAAGTTCAAGCCGAAAGTCAGCCCGCCGAAGAGGTCCGGCGGACCCTCATTCCGAATCTTGCCTGGGGCACGTTCGCTCACCGACACATCAGATTCCGCTCCGCGAGTTGCTCACCTCCATCCGCGCGACCCACCATTTCTTGGCGATCGGCGAGTTTCACAGACTCCGGACCGGCAACGTAGCGAACTTCTGATTCTGGGTCTTTCAGCGTTCAACGATTCCGCCTGTTCATCGAACTTGCGACGAGGACCGAACCTCCAGCCGGACAGAAGATCTGCAGAATCGGCCTCTCGGTGCGACTAGATGCCGCTTTTCGGTCATCGTCTGATCAGTTTTCTATCTCAGTCTTCTCGTTCCTGACAGTGGCGTTTCTCCTTTGCCATCAGATTACTTCTCTTTCGAAATGGTTCCTCCCTTCTGCTTCGCGATCGGTTACCCACAATGCCGACCAAGGGCCCGTCGCCCAACCGTCAACCAAACAATGCAAAACTGCGGCGTTCCGGCCAAGCCGCCCAAGGTTCGCGGGGGCACTGGGCCACCCGCAGGTGAACGTTCGGCGACAGTAGCAACAACCATGCCATTGTCGTCGATGGAAGACGCATAATAGGTGATCCGCGATCCGATGCAATCACTGTCAGCGACATTTCGTCGCCGGCACATGGCGCATTGAAATTCCGCCCCACGGCAAATCTGCCCAACAAGAAGGCACAAATTGATGAGCAATTGTGCAGAATCGGTCCATTCTGCGCCATCCGGGGGGCATGCTGGATCGACTCAGGGCATCGATTCAAGCGGCGTCACATCCGAACCCGACCCGGGGGAAGTCTCCAAACGACCGTGTCGGTTCTCGCCGTCTTCTCGACGACGAAACAACAGCGCGAGGAACGCCGGAACGAGCACCGTCCGCACCAAGAACGTATCCACCAGCACTCCCAAGGAAAGCGCAAACCCCAGCTCCACGATTCCACGCAGACTTCCGGTCGTCATGCTTACGAACGTCCCTGCCATGATCACGCCGCAACTGGTGATGATCCCCCCGGTGTGGACGATTGCCCGACGCAATCCTCCGAGCAAGCCGTACTTTGCCTGCTCCTCAAAGACGCGCGTGGCCAGGTAAATGTTGTAGTCCTGACCGATGGCGACGAGGATCACAAACAGGAACAGGGGAACCTTCCAATCCAGCCCTTCGAACGTGTCCCCGTAGGCCCACTGAAAAAACCATTGGGCAATTCCGATGGTCACGAAGTAGCTGAACAACACGGAGAGGATCAGATAGAGACAGATCAAAGGCCGCCGCAAGATCAGCAGCAGGACCATCAGAACGGCGAGGACGACCAGGCATTGAATCAGCAGATTGTCGCGCCGAGTCACATCACGCAAATCACGAATTGCGGCCGTGGTCCCTGCCAGGACGAATTCGGTCCCGTACCAATACGACTGAGGATCCTGACTGACCGTCTGCAGCCGCTGGTCCAGACGCTTCGCGACGCGAGTCGCTTCGATCGAAAACGGATCGTGGGCCAACACCAATTCAAAGCGTGCGACGTCACCGCCCAGCGATGGAAGTTTACTCAGGTAAAGCGAGCGTGTCAGTTGGTGTGCCTGGAGAGCCGCCTTGCTGAGGGAAAAGCCCCGTGGCGGGTCGCCGCGTGGTTCGTCCAGGCTGCGGACCCGCTCCACACCGTCAAGATACAGATCGCGAGTCATTTCATGCAGCGCGGTTTTCCCTTCGGCCGAATCGAGATCACGACCCGCAGTCCGTGCCAGAACGGTGAGTGGCCCGGTCTCGCCGATGGGATAATGCGCCCGCATCATCCGGGTACCGATCCGACTCGGTCGAGAAGGCGCCAATTCACTGAGGAAGTCATAGGTGATGCGGACCTGCGTTCCGAGCAGACCGAAGGGAGCCATGAGGGCCACACTAAGGATCAAGACTCGACCGGGCTGGGCCACGATTCTCGCGGCGAGTGGTTCCCAGATTCGAGTCGTCAACTCCTGGGACGGAGGCGTCGAGGGGTCGCGATTGCGGCTCGGCCCGAACGGCCAGAAGACGGCGGGTCCAAGCGCTCGCAACAGGGACGGGGCGAGCGTTACGCACGCGACCAGCGCGACGGTCAGGCACAGACCGATCGCCGGACCGCTGTTGCGAAACTTTCCGAATTCGGCGAAGAACATCGTCGCCAGCCCCACGATCGTGGTCAGTGCACTGGCCGCCAGCGCATCGCCGACGCCACAAAGTGCTGCGGAGATGGCCGAGGCCTGGTCGCGTCCCGCCTGCAACTCTTCCTTGTAGCGAGCAATCAAGAACAGGCAGTAATCGGTGCCGGCACCGAACAGAATGACGACGACAAAAATCTTCGTCGTGGTGAAGATTCGGAAGTTCCACCAATCAAAACCGGGTACGCGATTCAGCTGTGTCAGTCCCGCAACGAGGGCAGTCGCGACGACGACGGACACCGCGATGGTGATTAGGGGAACGGCGACAAGGAACGGAGAGCGATACACCAGAGTCAAAATCAACACGACCAACAAGACGGTATACAGCTCGGTGTTCTTGATACTCTCTGCTGCGGACCGCAGCATGTCGCCCCCGACGGCGGCCGATCCACTCAGCCCCATCATCAGCCCCGGAGGACCACTATCCAACTCGGACCGCGCCCGTTGCAGCACGGATTCTACTTCACCGAGCACGCGAATGTTGTCGGTGGCCATGAACTCTTGCGCAAGCCGGACGACGACAACCTGAGCTTGTCCATCTTTGCTGCTCAAGGCAGAACCAACGACGTCGGTATGACGCGTCCAGACGTCGATCATCGGTAAGGCGGAGATGTGGGCCGGCAGCAGCGTTTGCCCCAACTCGGCTTCCTCGGGGGCATAGTCGCGAGCCAATCGCAGGTCCTGCTCCGCCTCTTCCAACGCGCCGACTTTTCTGTGATAGAGCCCTCGATTGTTCAGTGCGTCGGCGAATTCGTCGTCCAGTTGGATCGCCTCATCCCAGGCCGCGAGCGCCTTCGCCTGCTGCCGTTCGGCCAGTTGGTCGAGTTCCTGCGCGGCGGCGGTATCGGAGGCAGCGCGCTGCGTATCGGCCTGCTGGCGCAGCTGCTCCGCTTGCTCCCAGGCGGCGCATCCCAACAGGTTGTAGAGCCGTGCTGCCAAGCGGTCGATCACCTGCAGATCGGCCGCCTGCAGTTTTGCGTCGGAGCGTGCAAAGACGATGACGATCTCGCTCTTGGATCGATCCCGCGGGAAAGCCTCCTCGAGCAACTGCTCCCCTTTCACGCTCGAAACATAATCCGGCATGTAGGCAAGGTCGCCGTCGTAGGTCACGTCATCCCATCGCGGCAACAGCGTTTTGCAGAGTGCAACAAGAACCACCCACGCAAGGGCAACCAGCAGCCAATGTCGCGACACGAACTGACTGAGCCGAGCGAACATGATGCCTCTACTGTCCCCGGGCAGGAAAATGGCAACCGGTCAGGACGCCCTCCGTCGGACGGACACCAGCTCGATCAGCCAGAACTGAGACCACGGAGCCGATCAACAACGTGTGGCTGCATGGCCGAACGAAGTCGTCCTCGTATCCTTTCGTGCTGGGAGATCAACCTCCGCTGGTCAATCGCCCTATGTGACGACAAAGTTGCGACGGAAACCACGCACGGCACTGGGAACATCGGTGACAAATCCACGATTCGTCACGAGGTCTCGAAGGGAAAGAAAAGATTCCACCGGCGTGACCGTCGGATTCGACTGCCTCGTATCGTACCGATCTCGAACGCGCATTCCAAGGGACCAACCGGAGCGCAACCGACGAGAACCGGTGAGGACAATATCGGTCCGGCCGATCCACTGTCGGAACGTGGCACCAAATCGGATGCGAGATGGACTGTCTTCGGGAGTGCGAAAATTGCCGGTGGGAGTCAAGACGCGACCGAGTTCCCCATTAGGTCCCCCGCCACGAGCGTCGCCTACCAGCTCCTGCGACCCGATTTCACGCTCGGAATTCCCGCTTGAGAGGCGGGCCCCGCACTTCGACCGGTCGTCGCCGAGGGTTCTGCGTCTCGGCGGGCGAGCAGGTCACGGGCCACCTTAATGCCAGCGGAGAGAACCGGATCGTCGCGAGACAACTGGTCGACGCCGATCGTCACGGGCTTCGCCACAACATGAACGGCCAGATCCGGCTCGACTCCGCCCTGACTGATCGCGTAGCCGCTGGGCGAATAGAATTTGGCGGTGGTCAACCGGACGCCGCCCTTGACGACTCGCAAGGGAAAGATCCCTTGTACGGATCCCTTGCCATAGCTCCGCTCACCGACCACCGTTCCGCGACGATGATCTCGAATCGCACCGGCGAAGATCTCACTGGCGCTGGCGGAATCGCCATCGATCAGCACAACGAGAGGCACTCGCCAAGTCCCAACGCGATGCGCTCGATAGTCATAATTCTCGCGGACGCTGCGTCCGTGCGTGGTCACAATCGTCCCTTCGGTCACGAAGCGGTCCGCCACTTCGACGGCTTCGGTCAGCAATCCTCCCGGGTTGCCGCGCACGTCAACGATCAGACTCCGCATCCCCTCACGATGTAATCGCCAGAGGGCGGCGTCGACGTCGCGACTGGTCGTCTTCTGAAAACTGCTAATCCGAAAATAGGCGACTCCGGACCGCGCATCCAGCATTTGGACATCTTCGAGACTCGGCACTTCGACGCGTTCCCGCCGCACATTGAGCTGACGGGTGCTGCCGGCCGGATCCAGCAGAGTCACCAGCACGTACGAACCCTGCTCGCCTTTTAACAGGTCCGCCGCGACTTCGGTCGACGTCTCGCTGGTGGAGGTCCCATCGACCGCAATGATCCGCTCGCCGGCTCGAATGCCCGCACGCTCGGCGGGCCCGTTCGGAATCACATCGGCAATCAGGAGTGATCCTTGATCGGCTTTGAGCTCGATTCCCAATCCCACGAAGTTGCCCTCGATCTGGGAGTACACGTCATCCAGTTGATCGCCCGTCAAGAATGCCGAGTAGGTATCGAGGGCATTCGTGGCCCCGCAGGTGTACTCCAAAATCACAGCCGTCGGTGGAAGCCGCAGCCGCTGACTCGTCAGACGGGCAATCCAGCGGACCATCTCCTGCGCGTGCCGACGATCTTGAACTCCGTACTGGTTCAGTGCCGCCTGAATCTGGTTGATCAATTGCTGCACCTGCGCTTCGGTGGCCTGACAGTGATGCGTCTGCAAGAACGACTCTTCGTGCAATGCAATATCCAGACCTTGGGTTCCCGAGCGGACTAATTCCGTCCAGTTCGGTGCATCCACGTAATGTGACTGGATCTTGATCCCGACTTCCGAAAACAGATCCAACGCCTGCTCTTCGGGAAGTTCGCGAACCGCCGCCAGATAGCTTTGGTCGCCATAGCGACGTGAGAGGTCAAAGTGAATGCGGGCGAGACTCACCCGCTGCTGCAACTGGACACTGCGAGGATATTTCCGTGCCGCTTCTTCGTACTGCGTAAGCGCTTCGCCCCAACGCTGCTGTCGTTCCAACTGCAGCCCCTCATCGAGCACCACCTGCAGGGCCTCGGGAAGCTGACCCGATTGGACGGCAGAGCCGTCCTGGGCAAGCACGCGAGGTGACTCGGGCGAGGCAAAGAGAACCAGACAGCCGAACAGAAGCAGCGCGAGAGCAGGCCTTCGGGTCATTAGGATCTTCCAGAAGTCAGGGCGGGCGCAATCCAACCGGGAATCCGTTCACACAGCCCTGAAATCTCGGAGCGGGGCTGAAGGTGTGACGAGCTAACCGATACTAGCGGATGCGCTGTTTCAGGATCAGTTCTAGCCACAACGGGGGAAAGCCCATACAAGCTCTCGGCCCAGGTGAATATAGGTCACGAATTGCCCTTGGTCAAAGAAACCGAAGCGAAACCACGTCTCCCGATCGCGCTATGATCCCTACGATGCGACAACCAATGCCGCATCACAACGATTCATCCGATCCGGGGGACGGCGGCTCACTGCTCGGTCGCGCATCTTGACGCGTTGAGACAGCCGAGAACCGGCTGCGCTGGGACATCGGTCGATTCTACGCACCGCCCGTGCTCGAGGCAATCACGCACACAGGAGCCCGGAAGCGGGCGGCGCGGAGGAAGCCCGCACCGTCGTGATTGACGGCAAGGTTTACCAGAAATCGGCGATGATCACTGTTGCGTCGGACCTGCCGGCTCACCCGTCGGACGGGGCTCGATGCCCAGCAACTCAATCTCAAACAGCAGCACCGCATCCGGACCGATCACGGGAGGACTGCCATTCTTCCCGTAGGCCAGTTCCGATGGAATCACGACCTGCCATCGATCGCCGACTTTCATCTGCAGCAGGGTGTCCGTCCAACCCTGAATCACCTGATCCAAGCCGAAGACTGCGGGCTCCCCGTCGAAAGAACTATCGAATTCCGTTCCGTCGACTAAGCGGCCGCGATAGTGCGTTCGCACGACGTCGTCGCGGGTCGGTGTCGGTCCGTTACCGGCCTTCAGCACTCGGTACAATACGCCACTGGGAAGCGATTTGACGCCGTCCATCGCTTGAAAACGCTGGATGAACACGGGCCCTTCGCGGCGGTTCTTTTCGCCGAGTTGCTCCATCTTTTTCTGCATTTTGGCCTGGGCCAGTTGCTGGATCTGTCCCATCGCCGCTTGGAATTGCTCCTGGGTAACGCGCGGTTCCTGGCCCCCAAACCCATCTCGAATCCCCGCAAACAGCGACTGAAGGTCCAGCAACTCGCCGTCAAATCCGTTCTGCAGGAGATTCTGCCCCATCTGGATCCCAATTCCGTAACTCGCCTGAGCGCTTGGAGTCTGCAGAGGCGTTGGCAGGGCCTCATTCGGTGCATTCGGAGTCTGGCCCAGGACGGCCGCGGAACCGCTGCACAAACACACGAAACACAGAAAACGAAACGAAATCGACATCTGCCTGATCCTCTGGAAAATGGGTTGTTCCAACCGCCGTGACACGCGCTGCCGACCTGGCCGCGGGGCAAATCCCTTGCCGACCATCAGTTTGAGGATCGAGCGTTCGACCAACCGTTGCCCGGCAGGACCGTCATTATCCATGAAATGGACGATGCGGCAAACGCAATCGACCAACCATCGCCTGGCGAATTAGACTGAAGGTGGGACCGATTGACGGCGGCGGTTCCAATCAGCCAGGACGACCAACGGAAGTCCGAAATTGGTCAATGACGCGTTGCTTCGTGAGGATCTTTGACCGCACCGCAGTGAATAAAAACCATGGTGAGGGTGAAATGAATCGACTGGGGTCGTCCCGTGGGAATCCACTTTCCCGGCCGTTCATCTGGTCGGTGACGATCGTTGTTGGGCTGGGAATCCTCGCCGAGGGCCGCGGGCTGTTGGGCGCCACGCGACAGGAATGGCTCGCGCGGCGCACGGAACTCGATCAGACGATTGTCGGCCCGTCGCACCCGGTCTCCCACGCGGCCCAAACGACGAACGGGGAACTCCCGGCCATTCGGCGCGACCCCAGCCGACAGTATTTTTACGTTCCCCCGAGCCTCTTCTCGTTCGATTCGCAAGAACCCAATTCTTCGCGGCAAGACGGAACCAACCGGACGAGTCAGGACCCGCAGCAGGAGTACGCCACCGCGCTGTTTACTCTCGCCGGGGAAGCGCTCGCGGACGGTCAGGCCGACTTGGCCTTTCGTTGGCTGCACGAGGTCCTCCGTTTTGCCCCCCAGCACGCCGTGGCTCGCCGCATTCTCGGTTCGGGAATTCCGCGTCAAGCTCCCGTTCCGCGCGTCGGAAGGAAGCGACATCCCCGATTTAACTGGCAGGCCGGACGCTATTGGCAACTGGACACCCCGCATTTTCGCATCGCCACCAACGATAGCCCCGCGAGTGCGCTGCACTTGGCCGAGGTGCTCGAGGAGTTCCACGTCGTCTGGCGGCAGTGTTTCTTTCCGCTTTGGGGCAATCCGACGGTGCTCCGAAACGCTTGGTCGGGGCGTCCTCTGCCATCGCCGTCCCGGGCGCGGCATCAAGTCGTTCTCTTTCGCGACCGAGAAGAATACCTCCGCTACCTGCAGCAGATCGAACCGCGTGCCCGAATGACTCTCGGTTACTATCACGCGCCGTCCCGTTCGTCCTACTTCTTTCAGGACCAGGATCCAGCGATCTCCACGTGGCGACATGAAGCCACGCATCAGCTGCTGCATGAATGCCTCCGTGCGCGGGCCGACATCGCCACCGAAGCGAATGTCTGGGTGGTCGAAGGTATCGCGGTCTACATGGAGTCGCTGCAAGTTTGCCAAGGGTACCACACGCTCGGCGGACTCGAGGCAGAACGGCTGCAATATGCTCGCTATCGCGCCTTGCGCGGTGGCTACTGCCTGCCTCTGTCTCAGTTGGCCGCCCTGGGACGTGAAACGCTTCAACAGGATCCTCAGATCCGCCCGCTGTACAGTCAGGCGGCGGGAGTAACTCATTTCTTGATGCACTCTCAGCAAGGCGAGCTGCGGCCTGCCCTGTTCGAATACCTGCGGTCGGTCTATGAGGGACGCACCAATTCCGATCTTCTGGAAACGGTCTTTCAGGAGTCCTTTCCCACACTCGACCAAGAGTATCGGGCCTTCTTGCAGGTGGAGGATCAGGATCTGCAGCAGCTTGATCCCGACACTCATCCCACCCACCTCTCCTTGGGGCAGACCGCCATCACGGATGAGGGACTACAGCATGTGCCCGACTGGCGTTCCCTGGTTTGGCTCGACCTGGCCGGAACGCAAATTCGCGACGAAGGTCTCGCCCGTTTGAATCAAGCGGTTGGCCTGCGACAACTGAGTCTCGAGGCAACGTCGATTGGCGACGCCACCGTCCGGCACTTGCAGGGAGCAACGGAACTGCAGGAATTGGACCTCTCTCACACTCAAATCACGGACGAAGCGATGCAGGTCGTCGGACAGCTACCGAATTTGGAGCGGCTTTGGCTGACCGGAACCCAAGTAACCGATGCGGGGCTGCAGCGGCTGTCTGAATTACAGAATCTGCAGACCCTCGACCTCTCCCAAACGGCAGTCACCCCCGCCGCGTGGGATGCGTTTCGTCGGCAACGGCCCGAGCTCAACGCCCCGTAAGCCGGTCACCCCCTGTCGGTCCTGCGCTCCATTCTCTACCCTGTTTCCTAGAGCGCATTTCAACACCTGTTTTTCTCGAGGGGTGGCTGGTGGCAGAGCGCAGCGATGCCCCAGCAGATCGGCAAACTGGGGCAT
>CAZFWV010000202.1:0-12663 GCA_964522605.1 uncultured Pirellulaceae bacterium | reverse complement strand
GTTCCATGCGCCGCTACGGATTCGCCAGGTAGCCCTGTTCGGGGATCAAGTTGTATTGGCGCAGCAGCTTTCCTGTCCGCTCGAGGATCTCGGGATCCAGACACGGTCCCGCGTGCAGTCGGGGCGGCGGCATATCCGCTGCGACGGGACCATGGGCGAGAAAGTGATCGATCGCCTTGTTCGCGTTGGTGAAGACATTTCCCTCGGGGATTGTCTCTGCCCACTGGAAGACCCGTTGCACGACCTCTTGGACCGGTCCGATGATCTCCTCGGCCCGCCTGGATTCGCCCGCGTCCGCGTCCGCAATCAATTGCCTTAGTTGTCGAGCGAACACGTTTGCGCTGCTGAGCAGAAAACCATCATAGGGGCCGCCTCCACTCTTGTACCACCGCAGATAGTCACCCTCGGCGCCTCGAACGAGGAACACGTTAGCCAAATCGACTCCCGCCGTCGCCACCCGATCTGCGCCACTCGTGTCCTTGAACAGGTAGAAATGAGCGAACTGTCCGGCCAGGTCGGCGACGGTCGACGGAGTCATCTCATTTTCCGTCACCTGGGGCAACTGGTAGAGTGCTAACGGCACGTTGCGCTGCAGGATCGCCGCCAGAGCTTGGCGAATCTCGCTTTGTGTCCGATGTTTTCCGGCGGGCGGGCAGACAGCAAACCCGCAGACCCGATGTTGACGAAGCGCGGAGACGGGGTCGGTCGTAGCCGCGCGGTGCAACATCCAGTTCATGAGGTCATCGATCTCTTCGCCGGCCTCACGATGGTCCTTGCGGAGTGCTCCGATCAAGACGTGTGTGCCGTGCTCCTGTGCGACGGAAAAGACCAAATCCAGCAGCGCACGGATTTCCTCTCGAGACAACTCCCAGCCATCGCCGGTGGATCCGGGGACCAACCAGCCTGGAGCGTCTGGGGCGAGTGTTCGCAGGTGCGCCTCGATTCGGCGCCGATCCAGAGCACCTGAAGCGGTATAGTGCGTCAGCGGGGGACACCACAGGCGTGGAATTCCCTCGGGGAACCACTCCTGGATCAGCATCTCTCGTGTTTCGGCGGTGACAGTTCGATCACTCCCCATGCGGATCCTCCGCGTAGTGTTTCTGCAGCAAGTCCTCGCCAAAATCATTTTCGAAATCGCGCCAGACGCAGTGAATGTGATTGGCGTCGTTCTGGGTGTTATCGTATTCCAAGATGAACGAAGGCCCCTGGACGCGATAGTAGTGTCCCTGGCCGACCTCGGTACTTCCCGCCCAGGCGAAGTTTAGATTCTGCACGCCGGACTCGCGGATTTTCCTCAGGTCCTCGCGAGCCAATTCGGGGCGCAGATTGAACACATACGTGCGAACCAATTGCATCAGCATCCGTCGCTGGGCGTTCGTCATTTGGCTGGCAGCCAAGCCCAGCGGCTCCAGTCGCGAAGCCGTCCGTCCCGGGCCATTGATGATGTCCTTCGGTGCCGTCGTTTCGATGATTGCGATTTTGCGTTGCTCGTCCGAGAACTCCTGGACAAGCTTGCGGGCCAAATCTTCTTCATCCGCCAAGACCCGTAGACCCTCGTGCGGTCCTTGTTTCACGTGGGCCGGGTTGGCACCGTAGAACGAAGGTGTGGCAACGATCTGATGTCCGTTCACCAGAGTCAAGCTGACGGACAGATGATGCCCTTCCACCCGCCATCCCCACGTCGACTGGGCGGACGGCTTGCCGAAAATCAGAAAGAAATATCGACTCGGATCACGGCCCGGATTGTCATTCTCCAGGTCGCGCAGGATCTGCTCGAGGGCCATGATATTCAGCGCCTTGTTCATTCCCTGATGACTGAGGGCGCTTTGCAGCAAGGCAAACGCATACTGTTGCTGATGCGGTTGCATCTCTTTCAGCGAAAGACCGGCACGTTCCATCGGGACGAAATTCCAGTTCTGTCGCTCGGCATCGCCGAACTGGAACTGCGCTTGTTCGCGTTGCGGCGGATCGAGCGATGCGAGAAACCGGCCCGCTGCTTCTGCCATCGCTTCCGCAGGCGTATGGGCGTGGAGCGAACGCGGGCCGGTGAGTCCAAGGCAAATGAGAAACAGGGGGGCCGCAGTGCGCAGCAGGATTGATCGGTGCATCAAAAATCCTCTTTGTTAATGGAACACAAGATTGGTCGTGAAAAGAAACCGCAGTTACGACTGGAACACGGACTCCAGAACAGGATTCGTACAGTTCGGCAGACGAGCAAAGTGATCGCGAAGGGATAGTTGGGTTGACCGCAACGAATCCTGTTCGGAGACTACGGAAAAACCACCACGCAAAAGTTGCACGACCTCTATCGGCAAAGCTACCGGTTTTCGTACCAGACAACACCCAGGTTGTCACGCTCTTCGCAGGTCAGCACGTCCAGATCACCGTCCTCGTCCAGATCCAGCAATTCCACTCGGTCAAATTTGTAACCGACGGAGCCGCCGATGTCGAACCATTCGGCCGCGGGAGATGTGGGAAGCGGATCGGAGCGGCGCCAGGCCACGCAGCCGTCCTCGGTGGTAATGACCAGGTCCGTGTGTCCGTCGCGGTCCACATCGCCGATCGCGACTCCCTTGCCGCGCCGGTGCCCCAAGGGCAACGCAATCGTCTCGGATTGCCAGGAAGGCTCGTCGCTTTCGCTGCGACGAAAACAGATTGCCTGGCCTTCCAGGGTCATCACGACGATGTCCTGGCGGTGATCTGCGTCGAAATCGCCGAGCGTCAGAAACATGACCTCATGGTCCGCTGCACCGATCAGGTGTTCCTGCCAGCTTTCCGATTGATCGTGCTCCGCAAGTCCCGGATTTTCCAGCCAGAACACGCCCCTGCGCGGACCCTTGCGGTCGCTCAGCAGCAGGTCCAGGTCCTGATCTTGATCGAGATCTGCCGTGATCAACGACATCGTCCAGCCGGCAGGCCGGAGTAACTGGGATGTCCACTGATCCAGCTGGCGCGCCGGCGAACCGGGTTTCAATCGCCAGATGCCGGCTTCGTCGCCTTTGGATCCGACCACGAGATCGACGCCCGGGGGATTCTGGATCGGCAAAGCGCATGCATACATCCACATTTGAGACGATGGCAGGTTCGGCAGTCGCTGGGTGTTCCATCGCTCGGGATGCAGCAGATCCTCGATCCGCTCGGGGGACCAATGAACGAAGATCGCGCGCGTCGAACCCTCGCAGCAGCTGAGGACGTCGAGTCGGCCATTTTGATCGAGATCGACCAGCAGAGCATCCTCCGGCGAGCCCACCTGACCGACGGTGACGGAGGGCCACGTTTGCCGCACAGTGGATGGGCCGGGATGCAAGTAGACGCGAACCTTGCCGCCTTCTTCCCATCCGGTTGCCAGATCCAGCCGGCCATCGCCATTCACGTCGGCCAGGCGGACCCCGTCGGCACCACGCGACGAGCGATCGATCACATGGCGGGGCCAAGGCGAGGTTGGTTGCGCGGCAACGAGTAGCCGATGGGGCGAAAGTAGAGCGACACAGCAGGTCACGATCGCGCAGGTCAATCGGCGTTCCATGGGAGATCGTTGCCTTACGGGGCTTTTGTTCGCGAACCGCCGCGTGCAGAACTTGCTGTCGAATCGACAGGCTGCAGCCTCCAGCCTCCAGCCTACTACAGCTCGCGGTCCTGCCGCATCGCGTTGCGAACCTTGACGATCACGGCGGTCATATCATCCTGGTAGGCTGCTTCACTGGCGAAGTCGTGAACGCGGTGGAAGATTTCGTCGATCGTCTTCCGACTGGATTCCTGCGCCAGGTCGGCGACGGTCGCGATCAGGCGGTGTTCGCCAAACTGTTCCTCCTGTTCGTTGAACATTTCGACGATTCCGTCGGTGTACAACAGCAGAGTATCATCGGCGTGCAGAGCGACTTCCCCGAGCGTGGCGAAGTTGCGATGATCGACGATCCCGAGTGGCGGATCCGGCGAAGCAATCCGCTCGCGAATCTGCCCCTGCGGATCGAGTAAGACCCCGGGCAGTCCGGCACTGGCGAAGTGGATGGTCTGCTTCTCGGGCTGCAGATAGATCAGCAGCAGAGCGACGAAGACATTGTGATGCAGGTCATCGGCCAGAACCTGATTGGCGCGGGTCAGGATATCGCCGACATCTTCGTAGGTTGTCGCCAGAGTTCGCAGCACGGCCCGCGTTTCCGACATGATCAAGGCCGGTCCGATTCCGTGACCCGATACGTCCGCCACGACGACGCCCAAACCGTGCTCGCCCATGGGGAAGTAATCGAAGTAATCTCCGCCTGCCAGATTGGCCGGCTCGCAACGGCCATGAATATCGAAGCCGGAAACCGTGGGCGGATTCTGGGGGAACAGACGCCGTTGAATTTCGCCCGCGGCCGTCAGTTCCTGTTCCGCACGTTGGCGCCGCGAACGCTCGATCGCATAGCGAATGGACCGCATCAACGAGCTGCGATTGGCCTCACCTTTGGGGAGATAGTCCTGGGCACCCAGCGAAACGGCCTGGACGGCCAGTTGAACGTCCTCCTGCCCGCTGAGGATCACGATGGGCAGGTGCATGGTATGCCGGTGTACGGCACGAAACGTATCCAGACCGGCACTGTCCGGCAGATTCAGATCGAGCAGGATCACGTCGACGTCGCCCCGATCGAGCGTGGTGAGACCGGATTCAAGTCGGTCTTCGCGGCGCACCTGAAAGGCCGCATCCGCCTTCTTCAAATGCGACTGAATCAGGAGTGCGTCGGTGTTGCTGTCTTCGATCAGCAAAATGCGTGTCGGGATCGCTCGATCTTCACCACCGGGCATGGCTTTGCTTCTGATCAGGAGGTTCTGGGTTTCCTTCCGGGGCCATGAGACGTCGGCCACGAGGGTTTGTCAACGTCAAAGTTCAGCTCGAGTCTTCCTCCTTCCGCAGGAGGTCATCCGGCACCGCTTCGGCGCGGGGCGGTTGGGGCAGGGTAAAGCGGAAACAACAGCCCGGCCCGCCATCCGATTCGACCCAGATCCGTCCGCCGTGTCGTTGGACGATTCGATAACAGATTGCCAGGCCGATTCCGGTTCCGGGATACTGATCCTGCGAATGCAGGCGTTGAAACACGGTGAAGACACGTTCGTGGTGGCGTGGATCGATCCCGATCCCGTTGTCGCAGACCGAAAACTGGACCTCGCCCTCGCGGTACTCTGCACCGACCCGGATCTCTGGCGGATCGGAACCGCGGAACTTGATCGCGTTGCCGATCAGATTCTGGAACACTTGCGTCAATTGGGTGCCGTCGGCAATCACCGGTCCCAGTCCGTCAGCCGTGACCGTCGCGTCATTCTCCTTGATTTTTCCGCTGAGATTGTCGACTGCCTGCTGAAGGATCTTTTGACTGTCGAGGTGTTCGAACGGTCGCCCCTGGCTTTCGACGCGCGCGTATTCGAGGAGATTGTCGATCAGCAGCTTCATGCGGTGGGCGCCGTTGGTCGTGAATTCCATGTACTCTCGGGCCCGGGCGTCCAGCTGCGGTCCGTATTCGTCTTGCAGCAATTCCGTAAAACCACTGATGGCGCGGAGTGGTTCCTGGAGGTCGTGCGAAGCGACGTAGGCGAACTGCTGCAGGTCCCGATTCGAACGCTTCAATTCCTCGTTCGCGTGCGATAATTCCGCTGTTCGTTCCTGGACCTTCCGTTCCAGCGTGTCGTAGAAGCCCTGCAGGCGGACGGCCATATCATTGAAGGCTGTACTCAGGCGACCGATTTCATCGTTCGATTCGACGGGGACTCGCACGCCGAAGTCGCCCTGGGCCAACTTCGCGGCGGAGTCGGCCAAATGCATGATTGGACGGGCACAGTAGTTCGCCAGAGCATAGGCAGCCGCCAAGGCCGGCAGCAAGAGCAGGCAACCGGTGAGCAAGAGGACCTTCTGGAAATCCGTCATCGGCGCGAAGGCGTCTCGCGCAGGGATCTTGGCGATCATCCCCCAGGGCTTGTCATTCTGATATTGAATCGGGTAGTAGGCGACCAGGACCTCTTCGCCTAGAAACTGATCGACCTCATACCCTTTCTCCTGGTTTGTGGCCTTTTCAAGAGCCGGGGCTTCGTCGATGGGGATCTCGCGCCGTCCGCCGGAGGAAGCAAACAACAGGCGGAACCGGCCATCGACCGGACGGCCGACCAGGATTTCTTCGTCTTCTTCCAACTCGCTTGGCAGCTCCGTCGGATCCGACAGCCGGGTCTTCAACTTGTGGAGATCAACGCGAATCATCAGCACGCCAAGCAGCACCTCTTGTTTGTTTCGGATGGGACCGGTCAAGAATGCCACATAGCCGTCCTCCCGCGGTTCTCCGAGATACGCATTCTTCAACCCGACACGAAAGTCCGCGTCGTCGGCCCAGTTCTCCTTCAATCGAGCGGGGTTGTCTGCCGCAATGACCGTCCCCTGCGGATCTGCGATCCAGATCTCGCGAAACGATTCCGAACTGGCTTTCGCATCGACCAGGATCTCTCGACAACGAGCTTCAAATCCTTCGGTTGCTTGTCCCAAACGATATTCGTCGAGCAGTTCTCGCAGACGCGTGCGCGTGGCCACAAGGCGGGCACTGAGCCGCTGTTGATCCACGAACATCTCCAGCATCGTGGCGCGATCTGCACAGGTGACCAAGAGTCGCTGCCCGATTTGTTCTCGAATCGTCCGACGACCCAGCTTATAGCCAACCGTCGAGAGGATCAGGACGGTTCCGGCGACGGTTACGAAAACGAGCAAGGCTTGTCGAACAAATAGCGACGTGCAGTTCTGCCGCATGGAAAGCAGCGAGGGCAGCGGTCGGGAGGCATCCGATGGAGGGCGCGAAGGCGTTTCGCTGGCCGGAAGGTCAGCCTGTTCGGTGAGCGGGGCTGAGGCTTCTCGATCGTTGTTGTTTTCAGATGCCATGCGCGTAGGTTCGAAGCCAGCTCATCGGATTCTACGCCGTCCGGCAATGAAGGTCCGTTCCTGTCCGAGCGGCGAGATCGACAAGCGTGTGGTGGTTAATCCTCCATCTGTTCGATCGTCGAATCGGTGCGGACGTCGGCCGCCTCGAGCGCATCGTCGACCGTCTCGTAGACCGGCAAAATCCGCCGATCAAGGTTCAACGTGCGGTAAATCTCGCGGATCGGAAGCGGGACGCAACACAGCCGCAACCGACCGCCTTCCTCCAACAGTCGCTTACGCGTCTTGAGAAGGACACCGATGACCGAGGAGGTGATGGTCCGCACCCCGGTAAAGTCGACAATCAATCGGGTCGGCTGCAACTCGCTGATCAGTTGGCTCAATTCCAATTCCAGGATCTCTGCAAAGGAAGGGCCACTCAGATCCGTATCGACGAATTGCACGACCACCGCGCCGGGTCGGCGAACGAACTGAATGTAACGTCGCTGTTCCATGGTCAGGTTTCTCCCGAACAGCCTGCGGCGAAGATCGACGGACGAAATCGCAACCGTCCTGGCGGCACAGGGCGGTCGCAGGCAACGACCGAATCCCTCACAGGATCCTCACAGAATATAGTGGCTCAGGTCCTCGTTTTCGGTAATGGCTTCCAGTCGTTGCTGCACGTAGGCCGCGTTCACTTCGACCTTCTGCCCCGGCATTTCCGGTGCAGCAAAACTCAGCTCTTCCAACAAGCGTTCCAGAATTGTATATAGCCGGCGGGCGCCGATGTTCTGCGTCGTCTGGTTGACTTTGAAGGCATACGACGCGATGGCATCAATCGCGTCCGGTGTAAAGCTCAACTGCACCTGTTCTGTTTCCATGAGCGCCGCGTACTGGCGAGTCAGTGAGTTTTCCGGTTCTGTCAGAATGCGAACAAAATCCTCTTTGACCAACCCACCTAATTCTACACGGATGGGGAACCGTCCTTGAAGTTCGGGCATCAGATCACTGGGCTGGCTACGGTGAAATGCGCCCGCCGCAATAAACAGGATGTGGTCGGTTCGGACGTAGCCGTAGCGGGTTTGAACGGTCGTGCCTTCGACGATCGGCAGGAGGTCACGCTGGACACCCTGTCGGGAAACGTCGGCAGATTTCGACTCACTGGCGACGACTTTGTCCAGTTCGTCCACGAAAATGATCCCCGTGTTTTCCGCCAGTTCAATTGCTGCCGCGTGAATTTTTTCCTGATCCAGCAGCGATTCGCAGGCCTGTTCGAACAGAACTCGACGGGCCTGTGCAACGGTTACCTCTCGCCGAACCGTGTGTTTGGGCAGGATCTTTTCGAACATCCCCT
The DNA here is from genome assembly GCA_964522605.1 of uncultured Pirellulaceae bacterium. Classification (GTDB taxonomy): domain Bacteria; phylum Planctomycetota; class Planctomycetia; order Pirellulales; family Pirellulaceae; genus CAVZLD01. Next base: position 4,444 of record CAZFWV010000202.1, on the reverse strand, counting down.
GCAGATCCATGTCCATGTGTTCCATGCCCATTCCGCTGAAGACGACCGGCATCGCCTTCTGCTCGACGGTCAGTTCGACCATGCGTTCCTCGAGTTCCCCGGCTGCGAGCATGGCGTGCATCCGCTCGCGCGAGCGTCGGTAGTGTTCGGCGGAGTGGCTTTCGTCCGCGCCGACGTCCATGCTGATCGGTGGAGGGAGCAACAGGTCGAGCAACCGCTCTTCCACTTTCCGGTGTGCTTCCTCTTCGATTTCGGTGAGTTCCCGCTGTCGCACCAGACCGATCGCATTTTCCACGAGTTCGCGGATCATGCTCTCGACGTCTCGTCCGTAATAGCCCACCTCGGTATATTTTGTCGCTTCGACTTTGATAAACGGCGACCCGGTCAAGCGGGCCAGTCGCCGGGCAATCTCTGTTTTGCCCACGCCGGTGGGGCCCATCATCAGGATGTTTTTCGGAGCCACCTCGCCGCGCATCTCTTCGCTAAGGCATTGCCGGCGGTAACGATTCCGGATCGCGATTGCCACGGCACGTTTCGCGTCCGCCTGACCGACAATGTAACGATCCAGCTCGTCTACGATCTCTCGCGGAGTCTTCGGCCGGTCCACCGGCTGAGTCGTCAACGGGGAGGGACTCAGTTCAGGCACTCCATTTCCTCCACGACAAGATTGCTGTTTGTAAAGACATCGATTCCTGCGGCAATGAGCAAGGATTCTCGCACGATCTCCGACGCACCCAGGCTGGAGTGTTTGACGAGCGCCCGGGCCGCCGCGGTGGCGTAGTGACCGCCCGAGCCAATGCCCAGGATGCCATCGGTCGGTTGGATCACGTCGCCCGTTCCACTGATCAGCAGCGTGTGCGATTTGTCGACCACGATCATCAACGCCTGCAGCCGGCGCAGCGCACGGTCGGTTCGCCACTCCTTGGCCAGTTCGGTCGCCGCACGCGGCACGTTCGAGGGGTAATCCTTCAGCTTGCCTTCGAATCGTTCCAGCAGGGCGAACGCATCCGCGCCCGACCCGGCAAAACCACACAACACCTGGCGGTCGAGCAAGGAGCGGATTTTGACGGAGTCGGCTTTGACGATGGCGGTTTCCAGCGTCACCTGACCGTCCCCGCCGATCGCGACACGGCCCTGATGACGTACGGTCAGAATTGTCGTTGCGCGAATCTTCATGACGATTCCTGCTCGCCGCCCTGCTTTTCCTTTTCGTTATGCCTACCGCAACTCATTGTGGTCGAATTCCGAGGCAAAGACCAGGGCTCGGGCCGGGTACCACATCACCGCCGACTTGTGGGAGCGAACCGTCCCGCGGCGGTTGCTCTTCGGGGGTACGACCTGGCTGAGGCGGCGTTTTTCCCGTCTCGGCACGAATGAGCCGGAGGTCCTGACTCATTCTTGAAAGCAGTTCTATAATGCGAAGTCACGAAATCGAGTCGCTGCCCGTTTTTTTCTCGGACCGAAACTGTCATTTCCTCGGAGTTTTCTGATCTTTGAATTCCGCCCCCTTACGCTGGACGACGCTGCATGTGCCCGATATGGATTGTCCCGACGAGCTGCGCATGATCCGTGAGGGACTGCAGTCCGTCCAAGGCGTGGGACGTCTGAACCCGGACTATCTCGGCCGACTGCTACGCATCGAACATGACGCAGCGGTGGTTTCGCCCCACGATCTTGTCGGGCGGCTGGAACAGATCGGTTTTGCGGCTGCGATCACCGCTGGGCCTCGTTCTCGACCGGTGCCCGTCCGCAGCCTCTCCCTGTTGCGTCGTCAGCCAGACCTGCTCGGGGCGCTGAGCTTGCTGCTCGTGTCCTTCGGGCTCTTCGGATTCACAGACCGCCGCGTGCTCGCCGCGAGTCTGGCGACTGCGGCGACGCTCCTGGCGGGCTACCCGGTGGCGCGCCAAGCGTGGCGCGCTGCCCGAATGCGCCGCATCGACATGCACGTGCTGATGACTCTGGCCATGTCGGGCGCGCTGCTCACCGGAGAATGGCTGGAAGCCGCAACCGGAATGGTCCTCTTTCGGCTCGCGCTGTTGATCGATGAGGCCAGCAAGCAGCGGGCACACAACGCGATTCATTCTCTGGTTCAAATCAACCCGAGCGTGGCTCACCGGTTTTGTTCCGAAGCGGCGACCGAAACCGAAGACGTCGTCGTGGAGGACCTGCTGCTTGGCGACCTTGTGCTCGTCCGGCCTGGAGAACGGATTCCCGCCGATGGTGAAATCGTCGCAGGCAGCTCCAGCGTGAATCAGAGTTCGATCACGGGGGAGTCCTTGCCGGTCGAGAAACAGGCGGGTGAAACCGTTTTCGCCGGTTCATTGAACGGAGAAGGCGCGCTGCAGGTCCGCGTACAACACACCGCGGAACAGAGCACGCTGGCGCGGATTTCGCAATTGATCGAGCAGGCGCAGGCGACTCCGTCACCCACGGAGCGGGTGGTCGACCAATTCGCGCGGCGCTATACACCGATGGTCATTTCGGTCGCTATGTTGCTGATCATTCTGCCGCCGCTGATCGCCTTGATCGAACCCGATTGGATCGGCCTGACTGCTGCGGGCAGTTGGTGGGTCTTCTGGAAACAGTGGTTCTTCCGCGCCTTGGTGATGTTGATTATCGCCTGTCCTTGCGCCTTGGTGATTTCAACCCCCACTACCATCCTTTGTGGTTTGCATCGCGCCAGTCGCCTGGGGATCTTGGTCAAGGGGGGGGAATTCCTGGAACGGATCGGGTGTGTTCGCTGGATCGCCCTGGACAAAACGGGGACCGTCACCCAGGGCCGTCCTCATGTCGTTTCCATCATTCCATTCGGCCAGGATTCGGATGACCGTGTTCTGCAGCTTGCGGCCGCACTGGAACAGCAGAGTGAACATCCGCTGGCGGCAGCCATTCTGCGCGAAGCCCGACGACGTAAGCTCGCGCTGCTGCCGGTCGACGATGTTCAAGCACTGCGCGGATTTGGTGTCCGGGGCACCGTCGAAGGACGGTCGTCGGTCGTCGGCAGTCTGCGCTACTTCATACAGCAAGGTTGGTTGCAATCCGACGAGCTGCCGATTGTCGTCGAGCAGCAGGCAGGAACAAGTGTCGTTGCGGTTGCTCGAGAAGATCAGGCGATCGGACTGCTTTTCCTAAGGGATGAACCACGGGCCGAGGCTCAAGCAGCTCTGCAACAATGGCGAGAGCTCGGTGTTCAGCAACTCGTCATGTTGACGGGCGATCATGCGACGGCTGCGCGCCAGGTCGCCTCAAAACTCGGCTTCGACGAATTCTACGCGGACCTGCTTCCCGACGACAAAATCGAACGAGTTCAGCAGATGGCGCGTCAACAGCCGGACTTGGCCATGATTGGGGATGGAGTCAACGATGCGCCGGCGCTGGCGGCGGCTCCAATTGGCCTTGCCCTCGGTTCCGGCGCCAGTGATGTGGCTCTCGAAACCGCCGATGTGGCAATCCTCTCGCCGCACCTGGACCGAGTCACGTCGTTGATCCAATTGAGTCGGAAAACGCGGCGCATTTTGAAGCAGAACATTGCCCTGGCGATCGGGACGAAGGCTTTGGTGATGCTCTTGGCCCTGTCGGGGCACGCTACGATGTGGATGGCCGTGGCGTCCGATGTCGGAGCCAGCCTCGTGGTCATTTTCAACGGGATGCGGCTGTTGAGACCGCCTCCGTAATCCGCTATGAAGAGAGCAACCGAGTCGAGAGCGGATTTCGAAACTTGTTTTATTCGAGGGTGGCTGGTGGCAGAGCGCAGCGATGCCCCAGCACGTCGGCAATCTGGGGCATCGCTGCGCTCTGCCACCAGCCACCCCGCCGCTATGAAGAAAGCAACTGAGTCAACGGAGGCCGTAAGTCATCGATGGATACCGACGGTTTTTTTCCACGCAGTCCGCTACTGCTTTCCCGCGAGCAGTCGGTGCTTCTGGTCATCGACGCACAGACGCGTCTGTTGGATGCGATTCCGCACCAGGAACGATTGGTCTGGAATTTGCGTCGGCTGGTTTCGGCGGCTCAGGTCCTGGGGATTCCGCGTTTGGCGACGGAGCAATACCCCAAGGGACTGGGCCCGACGGTTGCGCCGTTGGTCGATTGTCTGGGGCCCATTCCCGAAAAACTGACCTTCAGCGCCGCGGGCTGTCGGGAATTGATTGATCGTTTGGAAGAACATACGCCGCGGCAGATTGTCGTGGCAGGTGCTGAAACGCACGTTTGTGTGTTGCAGACCGCATTGGACCTGATCTCGGCTGGTTACGAAGTCATCTTGCCCGTGGACGCAACCGCGTCGCGATTCGACTTGGACCACCAGACGGCTCTCCGCCGAATGGAAACGAGCGGCGTGAGTCTGGTGACCACCGAAGGGGCTTTGTTCGAATGGTGCCAGATTGCCGGTACACCCGAGTTCAAACAGATCAGCCAGTTGGTCAAGGAGACGCCGCCGTAGAGC
>CAZFWV010000201.1:0-12725 GCA_964522605.1 uncultured Pirellulaceae bacterium | reverse complement strand
GCAGAACCATCTGGACTGCGTGGTAGGCCAAGTGATTGCCGGATCCGGTCATAAAATCCCGCAGCGAAGCAAAGCGGCGTCCCCGTCGAGGCGTCGTCGGCACACGTCGATCGGGTTGCGGAAGCGGTTGCTCCCGACAGACGCGCCGAGGTAACCGGTCAATCCCCGCGGTTGGCAATGCAACCGATGGCGGCCGCTGCTCGATCCGAGTCTCCGTCGAGTCGTCCGACCCCAATGTCGCATCCACACGGAATTCGACCATCGCCGCGGGGCCGATCAGCTCCCGCGCCACTCTCTGAATTTCCGTAAACAATCCCTTTCGCAGGCGATCGATGCGGAATTCACTGTCACCCAAAATGCAGATTCCATCCGGCTGCGACTCAATGCGTGTAGACGATCCCAGCCAGAGTTCGTAACGATCAGCGCCCAGACGTGTCTTCAAAGCAGCACGAATGCTGGACACGATCTCCGTATCGCGATCAATCACTTCCTGCTTTTCCTTATCCGCATTCGCGCGCAACCCGAGCGCAGAACAACGCCGAACAATTTGCGTCACGGGAGACGAAAGCGACCGTGCATCCATGGACAACTGGTGCCTGAAATAACCCGCTGCACAAGCACCAGTTGAAGGTTTGATTAACGTCCGAGTCGTCGATTGTACTGGCGCGGACCATGCTGTCAAACCGGTCAGGAACTGCATCCGAACGTTTTTGGAATTGGCCGATTGCATCCACGATTTTCTCCGAAGAATTATCAACCACGACCAAAATCCCCTTCGGCAACTTACCTGAACGAGGACGTGGAAAACCGTTCGCTAGCATCGAGGGGCTCGTCCCGAACGCCACCCAGCAATGGCGAAATCCCTCGGGAAAACTAAGGTCTCTTCCAACATCTGCCAATCCCGACGAATCGTGGAAGAAAACCGTCGAGAGAGACGAGCATCGTTTCCCCAAGACATTTTTCGGATTTTGCTTCCTTCGATCCGGTGCGAGCCTTCTTGGGGACCGATCGTTAGACAACTTCATCGTGTCCCCGGGAACGCCGTGCCCGACTCACCTCCCCCCGCAGCAAGTGAACAGATGTGAAGTTGCTGACGGTTGGACAACATGAATCCCGTCTGTTGCAGCGCGCGGCAGGCGGCCAGGTTCCCCTCGTCTACGCAGGTCACCATGACCTTTCCCGCGTGAGCAAGTTGAGCAATCATCAAACGCAACACATGGCCCGCAAGTCGTCGACCGCGCGCTTCCGGTACCAATCCCCAGTAGGTCAGCTCTGCCAAATCGTCCTTGGCGAATCCGCACAACAAGCAACCGATGGTTTCTCCGCCGGACTGCACAAAATACCAGGCGCGCTCGGATTCCGTGTGGCGCGATTCGTACTCCGCCAAGTAATCCTCAGCTTCCAGCCATCCGGCGAGAGACGGACAATCGCTCGAATTCACATAGGTTCGCTCTAATACCGCGAGCAGTTCAGCCCGTGCCGTCGTCCCCTCATAAGGCACCAGCCGCAGATCGTCGGACGGACGGACGCCGATTTGAGGCACGCAGGTATACCAGGCAAGATTGGCAACATATCGAAACCCCAGTTGGTCCGCCGCGCGCTGAAGCCCACTCGCACCGGGTTCGATGACGGTCTGTGCAAAGCGCGCACAACGATCCTGCTGCATCCGAACGCGCAGCTCCTGCAGCAGACGATCCATGAGATCGGGCGGCGCCTCCCCAGCGCACCGCGGCAAAATCACCTGGAGCGAACGACCACGGGCGGTCGGCACACCCCAAAACGCGCCAAGGATTCGCATTCCGGATCGAGCCCAGATCAGGAACTCCGACCGACAGGGAGCGCACCACGCAGCGTAATCGGACTCCGGCTTGAATCGTTCGAGTGGTCCGGCCTGCTCCAGAAGGAATTGCAGTGCAGCCGGACGAGAAGCCAGGGGCACGGATTCAATCCGAATTGGTGTGGAACGAGCCATGCAGATCCTTCGCAGTGCGGCAGGGACGCAACTTGGAGTAGGCTGGAGGCTGGAGGCTGGAGACTGGAGACTGGAGACTGGAGACTGGAGACTGGAGACTGCGGCCTGTTGCCGCCTGTCACCTACAGCCTACAGCCTACAGCCTCCAGCCTGTTGCCTCATGCCTTGCTCAACGGCGAGGAATCGACCGCCAATTTACTCGACTGAGCCGGAGTTTTGGCGGCGCGCGGTCAGTCGGGGGGGCAGCTGATTGTAGGGAGAACCGGTCGGCGTTTCGGGCGACTCAGCAGCCGGCGGCTTCGATCGTCGCTCCTCGAACTCGAGTAACAATTCCCAGCGCTTGAGTCGTTCATCACTCAACTTGGCACCCGGGTGGGGGAGATTCATCTCCAAGTCGACTTCGTAGCGTATGGAGGATTTCTGGGTGTCTTGCAGCGGAGCGTTGCGAACCCTCAACATGCTCAACGGTTGATCCTGATAGAAGCCTACAAACAGAAGCCCGACGGGCGACGGGTACTGTTGCATTCCCAGGCGCTGTTGGACGAATGCCGTCAGCGGCTCGCAATCTCCCGTGACTGCGTACAGATTGATTCGTTCCAACTGCTGTTCCATGTTGAACGAGTAACTGACAGTGCCGGCGAGGTCATAGGGCTGGGAGCCGGTGACGACGGGCACGCGCAAGCCCTGCCAGTCGGGTTCGGCCAGACAAGCCGTCACGCGAGACCAGTTCTGTCCCAGCCACCGGGGAGTGATGTCGAAACGGAGCAGATCGGCAACCGAGATCCCGGGTGGACCACTGACCTGGGGGGCATCGATGAGCCGACCGGGGAGTGGGACGTCGGCCGCCGCCCCGTCAGCCACCTCGCCAGGCGGTGGCGGCAGAGTCGACAGGTCAGCGACGTTTGAGCTGGCTTGCTCCGAGTTGTTCGTGAAGCGACTCAGCAGGGACGTCACCTGAGTCCCATTGCCGTTGGTCTCTTTGCGTTGCTCGAGTCCGCGAACCACGAGGTAGGGAGCCGTCGCGGCAACCACGAGGATGGCCACAAAAAGCAATGTGCGGCTGGGCATCCAGCAGTTCCTCCCTACGGCAACCTGTTGAGGTCCGAGAACGGGCCACTCAGGGATCTCGACCCGTGCCAAGAGCACGAAGCTCCAAACTCCCGATGGTCCGAGTGGAAGACGGGGCGACCTCCGCAACCAAGACACGTCCTCATCGAGCATCGGCAGGACGACGGGTCCGCATCCAATGGGAGTTCGCCCGATCGCACAGCCGTTGCGACGGGCCGGGTAACTGTCGCCCGAGAGACCGTTAGATCTAGTCCGGTCTCGCCCGCCCGTGCAATCGATCTAATTCGGCGGGCGTCATCCCCAGGATGGCCGCCGCATATTCGGAGTCGGAGTAGTAGGCATCGCGTTCGCGCGCCATCGTCAGCCCCAAATTATCGAGAATTCGCTCCGCCTTTTCCGCCGGGTACCGCCGCCGAACTTGCTTAAGGAATGACTGGAAGTCTTCATCTTCCAACGCGGCCGTCAGCGTGGGCCAGCGTCGGATCAGATGGTGAGGGTTATGCTGCAACACGTGATAGCGACAGTATTCGGCAACGGATGACAAACCGATCTCCGAGGCCAACGCACCGGCCAGCACCAACATTCGATCGCGCATCAAGGGTCGGCGGCGACGGTTCCAGGCCTGCGCTAAATGGAGAAACACACCAAGCTGTCGCGTCTGGACTTTGGGCATTTTGTCTCGCATCCGGATCGTTTGCGTAATTCGCCTCGTCCCCATCTTTACCTTCTGACCCGAAAGTGCAAGGGCAAGAGGAGCCGGAGATTGACGAACAAGGAGCTCCGATTGTTGAGGGGGCAGAGGCAGGGGGCTGGCGGAGATCCGCCGAAATTGCACGTTCCTCGCCGTTCTCCACTCGCCAATCTAAAATCTGTCTTCTCCTCAACATTCGGAACTCCTTGCTCGTCAATCTCCGGCTCATCCGCCCCAGTCATCCCACGGTGACTTCGCATAGTCTCCAGCTCTTCCTGCGGACCGCGGAGCAGTCAATGATCGAGGACGACCAACGCGAGTCCGGTATTCATCGGATCTGTGTTGTTTCCGGAAGACGTTTGTCCACGCCGCCGTGAATAATTGTCTCTCGAATCGCAGTTCAAATCCGCAGAAGCTGACATGCACTCCGGGTGCGCTCTCGACATCTCGCGAGAAACCGACGGGGCAAAACAGAGGAATGGGATCACAAAGGAGATCACAAAGGAGATCGCGACTTGGGTAGAATGACGCATCGAATACCCGGGCAAGATGGCGTATGGACTTCTCGGAATCGAAGCAGCAACGAACGTGAACAGTTCCAGCCCCGTTTCCGACTATCACTGGCTTGTGGAGGGAGACGGCCGGAAATGGCTTTCTGAGATCGAATCTTGGGACTTGCCCTTGCACACGATGACGGACCGCCTTCGAGCGCATCTGTCGGCCCGACAGACTCATCTGGTCTTGGAGCAGCTTCAACTTCGACGACGGGCCCAGCCCCGTTTTTCGCGGGCCGACGAGATGTTCTTCACACCCCGCGCTTTGGAGCAGGCGACCGACGAACAGATCGCGGCTTACAAGGCAGGTCGATTTCCCCCGGACATTCCGCGGGCCGATGGTTGCTGTGGGATCGGTGGTGACTTGCTCGCACTCGGTCTCGGCGGAGAAACCGTCGGCTATGAACAAGACCCGATTGTGGCCTACCTGGCCGCAGCGAATTGCGAACGTCTGGCGCGCCGCCGGTGCCGCGTCGTGCCGGCCGATGTCAGTCGAATTCGGTTCGCCCCCGACTGGGCGCTGCACATCGACCCGGACCGACGCCCCATGCAGCGTCGATCGGTGCAGTTGGATCACCACGAGCCATCCCGCTCGACTCTGGCGCGACTAATTCGGACACAGCCCTTTGCGGCGGTCAAATTGGCGCCCGCCACCGCCCCGAATGACCCGCTGCTACGGGAGTCTCAACTGGAATGGATTGGTCGCGGACGGGAATGCCCCCAGTTGGTCGCATGGTTCGGGCTGGCCGCCGATCGCAGCGGCAATCGGATTGCGACACTGCTGGATGCCGAAGGCAGGCCTACTTCTCTCGTGGCAACCGAGGCGGCACCGTTAATCCCCGCCGACGTCGTCGATGATATCGTGGTGGAGCCCCACGCAGCCGTGCTCGCAGCCGGTTTAGCGGGAGTTCTCGCGGAACAACTGCATTTGTGTGCTTTGACGGCGAACGGCGGTTATCTGACCGGCAAGGCCGAAAAGTCGCATCCCTTCGCCACAATGTATTCGGTGCTCGAAGTGACAGTCGCTCGACGAAGTCACCTGCGGCGTCTGGTTCAGAAGCACCGGATCGGCCAACTGGAGGTCAAGACTCGGGGAGTCTCTCTGGACCCGAAGGAAGTTCGGCGATCGCTCCTGCTGGAAGGCCCCGAGGCCGGCGTCTTACTGCTTACGCGACTGGCCAACCGTCAAATCGCCATTCTCGCGCGAAGGATCTGAATAGAGACCCGAATTGCCCCCCGATCACGAGGAGGGTGTACCGGCTCGAAGTGGACAGCTCATCCGAAGTTGCAGCACCCGTACGCACCATGCTGGCTGAGACACACAAGTCGAGCGACACCGAGGATCGAAAGGAGGAACCACGGATCGAACGGACAAGACGGATGTCCACGGATCTGTCCGTGCTGATCCGTAATCCTCCGTCTAATCCGCGGTTACCCCTCCTCCTTCGGTCCAGATCGAACGCGATTTCCGCTCGCAGATGTCTTGGGTCAGCCGCCATGGCACGGGTTGCCCCATCGGTGGCGTTGTGGGCGTCGGCCAGCCCGAACTCGGCGTCTTTCCGCGTTCTTCCGCGGCCGTGCTTGCTGCATTTTCCTCGGACTTGTGCGTCACAGCCGGCGCACTGCGGATGGGTGGCGTAAAGTCTTCCGAGCGGGCAAGTTAAAAACGGCACCGCCTCCACGCGGGCGCGGTTGACAGCCCCATCGGAATGTCGTCTCATCACCGGTTCGCTCCCTCCAATCCGGTTAAGGTCTTGAGATCCGATGCTCGCTCATCCCTACGGTTGGCTCAGTCTGCTGCCCTCGCTCGTCGCGATCGTGCTGGCAATCGCCACTCGGCGCGTTGTGTTGTCGATGCTGGCCGGTCTGTTTATCGGTGCGCTGCTGATGAACCAGGGCAATCCGGCCCTCGCCATCGGGGATACGCTCGAAGTCCACCTGTGGAAGTCGCTGATCGAAGAGAATCGACTGCGCGTCTTTGCCTTTACGCTCTTAATGGGCGCGATGGTTGGCGTGATTGAGCGATCGGGCGGCATGCAGGCGCTGGTGGATCTCGTATCACCCTGGGCGCGCAATCGGCGGCGAGGGCAACTTACGACCTGGCTGCTGGGGCTGGTCGTATTCTTCGACGACTATGCCAATTCCGTCCTCCTGGGTCAGACGCTGCAACCGTTGTGTGCGCGGTTGAGGATCAGTCGAGAGAAGCTGGCTTACCTGGTGGATTCGACAGCGGCCCCGGTCTCGGGTCTGGCAATCATCTCCACCTGGGTCGCAGGGGAGATCGGCTTTGTGCAAGCCGGGCTAAGCGGAGTACCTGACGGCGACCAAATCAACGCCTTCTCTCTGTTTGTGCAGACGATTCCCTATCGATTCTATGTCCTGTGGGCTCTGGCATTCGTGTTCCTGGTGGGCCTGCTTCAGCGAGACTTTGGTCCCATGTTGGCGGCCGAGCGGAAGATCTTGCGACAGGAGAGCACCCCAAGCGATCGTCCGACCGACCCACCCATCGGTCCAGCGACCGGCTGGTGGAACGCGATTCTTCCCATTGTGGTCACCGTGCTGGCGGTTCTGATTCTGCTCTACCAGACCGGCCTGTCGGCTACGGCGCCGACCCAGAGCGACACACCTGTGTCACTCTGGATGATCTTTGGTGCCGCGGATTCGTATTTTTCGCTCTTGTGGGGATCGCTGGCAGGCCTCACGACCGTTGTCGTACTCGTCCTCCTTCAGCGTCTGCTGACCTGGCAGGAGATCTCGGGCGCCATTCGCTACGGGATGTCGCTGATGATGCCCGCCCTGGCGGTCCTCTGGCTGGCCTCGGCCTTGTCCGCAATGACCGGCCATGATCCTCTGCCCGAGTTGACCTCCACATCGAACGAATCGGCTTATGCTGCGCGCGACTACCGCCTGTATACGGGCGAGTTCCTGGCGGGGCTGCTGGATGGAGACTCAGGCGATGCAATGGCCTCCACTCGGTTAGCGCCTTGGCTGCCCAGTATCGTGTTCCTGTTATCGGCCGGAGTGTCCTTCGCGACGGGAACCAGTTGGGGCACGATGGCGATCGTCATGCCGGTCGCGATTCCCCTGGCCTACGGCGTGCTCGCTCCCACCGAGCCCGCGCTCTGGTACGAGCACCCGATCGCCATCTGTACGGTGGGAAGTGTCTTGGCGGGCGCCATTTTCGGCGACCATTGCTCGCCCATCTCCGACACGACCGTGCTGTCCTCGCAGGCGTGCGGCTGCGAGCATACGGCGCATGTCTGGACGCAATTGCCCTATGCCGTCACGGTGGCCTTGATTTCGATCCTCTGCGGCACGATCCCGGTTGGATGGGGCTTGCCGGCCATCTGGGCGTTGCCCGGGGGGCTGTTCGCCCTGGTCGTGGTGCTGCTCGTTCTGGGCCGGCCGACCCGCGAGAATGGGATCGAACCAGAGATTTCGGGATCGGCCGATCGTGGAGGCCTCCCTGGTCCGTGACTTGATGCCGGCGGCAAGCTATCATTGAGACACTTTCCGCAGGCCGCAGGTTGATCGGAAGACGTTCCATCGGAAGGGTGTCGCCCCGCGAGGGTCCGCACCGCCAGCCCCAGGACTCGGCTTCTTCCCCCCCTGCCCCTTCGACGTCAACTTCGAAACTCGCAACCAGCCGCATTGACCATGTCCGAACGGATCCAAGGCATTTTCACGCCCAACATCGTCCCTCTGGATAACCGAGGGAATATCAACGAAACCGAATTGCGCCGCTATGTCGACTGGCTGATCGACCGGGGTGTGCACGGGCTGTATCCGAATGGCTCAACCGGCGAGTTCGTTCGTTTTTCGGCGGAAGAGCGCCGACAGATCGTCGAAATCATCGCGGATCAGGCGCAGGGCCGCGTCCCCATTCTGGCCGGTGCGGCGGAAGCCAATACGAAAGAGACCATTCGAGCCTGCGATCACTACTACGGACTTGGGGTTCGCGCGGTCGCGATCGTCGCGCCCTTCTACTACCGACTCTCACCAGAAGGCGTGTATGCCTACTTCAAGGAGATCGCCGATCACTCGCCGGTCGACATCACGCTTTACAATATGCCGCTCTTCGCATCACCGATTGACGTCTCGACCGTCGTCCGTCTGGCGGAAGAATGCCCACGAGTGATCGCGATCAAGGATTCGTCGGGCGATGTGCCCGCCATGATGCGGATGATCGCCGCAGTGAGGCCCCGCCGACCTGATTTCAGTTTCCTGACCGGTTGGGAAGCGGTCCTGATGCCGATGCTGCTGATTGGTTGCGACGGCGGAACCAACGCGACCAGCGGAATCGTCCCGGAAGTGACGCGTCGTCTCTACGATCTGACTGTCGGCGGCCAACTGAAGGAAGCCCTCGATCTGCAGTACCGCCTGTTACGCCTGTTCGATACGATGCTCTACTCGGCAGAATTTCCCGAAGGCTTTCGGGTCGCGCTCAATCTTCGCGGCATTCGCACCGGCCCCGGCCGGCAACCGCAATCGGCTCTGCAGCAACAAGATCTCTCCAAGCTGCAAGAACAACTCTACGGATTGTTAACCGAAGAGGGCTGGACGGAAGACCTGCCGAGTGGGGATGACCAGATCGCGCGAATCGTGCGGCAGGTGCTGGAAGATCTCCAACGGAGTGGCGTCCGGTAAACCGTCGCTTCTGCGGCTCGAATTACAGCCCCACCGATGCAAGCCGACGACTGGGCGTGAGCCGAAGTGTTAAGCCGGGGCCACGAATGCGGGCAAGACAGGGAGGAGATTCAACGTGCCGATGAAAGTTCTGCTGGCCAGCCCTCGGGGGTTTTGTGCCGGGGTCAATATGGCGATTGAGAGTCTGGAACTGACCCTACGCGCCTTTGGCCCTCCGATTTACGTCTATCACGAGATCGTCCACAACCGATACGTCGTCGACTCGTTTCGGGCACGTGGCGCGGTATTCCTGGATGACCTCTACGATGCACCGATCGGATCCACACTCCTCTTTTCCGCCCACGGCGTCTCCCCCGCGATTCGTCAACTGGCGCGCGAGCGGAACCTGCGTGCAATCGACGCAACCTGCCCGCTGGTGACGAAAGTTCACCTCGAAGCGATTCGCTTCGCCCAGGCGGGATACACGATCGTGCTGATCGGGCACGAAGGTCACGACGAGGTGATCGGCACGATGGGTGAGGCTCCCGAGGCGATCGTGCTGGTCCAAACCGTCGAGGAAGTCGACCAAGTCGAAGTCGCGGACGCATCGAAGATCGCCTATCTCACTCAGACAACGCTCTCGGTTGACGACGCAAATCGCATCATCCAGCGCCTGCGACAACGGTTTCCGCGGATCGTGGGTCCGCCCAAAGAAGACATCTGCTACGCGACACAGAATCGGCAGGAAGCCGTTCGGATGCTTGCTCAAGAAGCCGACGTGGTGATCGTTCTCGGAAGTCAGAACAGTTCAAACAGTCAGCGGCTGCGGGAACTGGCGGAGGAGTTTGGCAGACGCGCCTATCTGATCGATCTTCCGGAAGAACTGCCGAAAGACTGGTTCCACGGTGCTCGGACCGTCCTCGTCACGGCGGGGGCGAGCGCTCCGGAGTCGGTGGTGGAGCGGTTTCTGCAGCATCTGGAGGATCAGTTCGACGCGCAGATTGAAGTGCGGAACGTTCGCGAGGAGCAGGTTCACTTTCCCCTGCCGAAGGAGCTTCGGTCGGTCGCCTCGTAATCGGTTCGCTCGTTTGCTCCAATCTCGGCAATCGGATCGTGAACGTCGTCCCCATTCGCGTCTCACTATGAACTGCGATTGTCCCTCCGTGCAGTTGGACAATCCGCCAGGCCTTGGACAGTCCAAGCCCCAGGCCGCGGCCTGCCTCGCGTCCTGAAAAGAATGGATCGAACAGGTGGTGACGCTGCCGGTCGGTGAGCCCCGGCCCCGTATCTTGAATCACGACTTCCACCCACGTCGGCGATGTTGCTTGCTTCCCCTGTTGCGGGCTGCGTTGCACCTGATAGCGCAGCAGGCCCCCCTGGTCCATCGCCTGAACCGCGTTCCGTCCGATCGCGCCCAGGGCCACGACCAGTTGGACGGCGTCCGCATCAACCTGGATCGACGGCTCCGTCGACTGCCACCGACACGCGACTTCCGGCGGGCTGTCCTCGTCCAATCGAGCCACCACTTGGCGCACCAGGTCCACCAAATCCACGGGCTGGCGATCCAGCTCGGGCGGTTTCGCAAAGAGCATCAAGTCCGCCAGCATTTCGTGCGCGCGAAACACCTGACTCACGATCGTTGCAAGACTGCGCCGTCGCTCCGGATCCGCCTCGTCTCGCAACAGAATCTGGGCCCGAGAAGAGATATTCGCTAACGGATTGTTGATTTCGTGACTCGCCCCGTAGGCAAGCTCGCGCATGGACTTCAGCTTCTCGCATTCCAAACGCTGCAAGAATTCGCGCTCCAATCGCTGATGAGCTAGCGCGCGAGCCAGGATTTGGGGCAGAAGCGCACGCAGCGGGGCACACTGAAGCATACCGTTCACACGCTCTTGCGGTTCGAGCCACCGACGAACCTCGTGACGCGGATCGTTGCCGATCACTCGATGCGCGCGGCAAATGCACGCGTTCAGTCGCCGAGGCCGCAGCTCACAGCCAGCCCGCGCTAACAACTGTTCCAGCAACTCAAGCGGCACGCGACGTGCGGACAATCGGCGGGGAAGATCCGTGCCATGCAGTGCACAGTCGAAAGCTCCCGACAACAATCCGCCCCAGTAAGCCACCTCTTCGGCACCCGGCATTCGCCGCGCCGCCTGACAGCGCGCCTGACGCGCGGCCGCCACCGCGCGCAGACTCTGATGAGACCATTTCTGCGGTAGCTTCCGCTTGACGGGAATCAAGGTCAACGAATCCGCCAGTCGTTCCAGCCAGCCCAAGTCGTCCATCGGGCGGTGCGCGAAAACACACCCGTCGCCCAGGTCGAATGTCTCACCCCCCTGTCCGACCCACCAAACCGCAAAAGACGGGTCGCGTTCAGCGATCGCTGCCAAACGTTTCGAGAGAACGCCGGAAGAAACACCCGTCTCCTCCAGAATCGCCGCGCAGATCGCTGAAGTGACAGCATCAGACAGAGGGACGCCACGGCGGGTGGATACCCTGAACGCAGGCAGCCAAACCGGCGCGGAGGATCGCTTCATCGCAACTGCGGTACTCCGCTTCAGGTCGTCGCTGCCTCCAGCGTCAGCAATTCGCAAGATCGTTCAAGCAAACGATCCACCGAAAACGGTTTCTGCAGGAAATCATTCGCGCCCGCAGAGCGCAAATCGTTCACCTTGTCCGCTTCAATCATCCCCGAAATGCAAATGATGCGGACTTCATCGAGCGACTTGTCGCTGCGAACCCGCACACAGACCTCACGCCCATTGATATCCGGGAGCATCACATCCAGAACGACCAAGTCTGGACGAAATTCCTTGACAAGCATGCCCGCGTCAAACCCGTTGTTGGCCGTTCGGACGTCGAACCGACCATCACGCTCAAACGCATCCTTGATCAATTCGACCAGCTCCTCATCGTCATCAACGATCAACACCTTCCGCTTGCCACTTTCCAAGGCCTCCGTGGGAATCCCATTGTCCTTCATGAAGGCAAACAGTTGGTCGCGCGGGATGCGACGAAACCGACTTCCGGGCACACGGAATCCCTTGAGCTGCCCCGAATCGAAACAGCGAATAATCGTCTGCTGGCTCACCTTGCAGATCTTGGCAGCTTCGCCCGTTGTAAACACCGTCTTCATGGCTACGAATATCCTTTCCTAGCCTGTCGAGCTCGCTCAAACTGGACCCCAGGTATACCAACTACCGTTCCGTCGCGGTCGGCAACCCCGCCAAAGCAAGCTCCTAACTTCCTCAATAAGCAAGCTTCCTCTGTATTCGCAGAATACACATTCTCTTGCTTCCATCCATTCGGCCAGCGATGCGCGATCCTTCCAGCTTCGCCGGATTTTCCATCTGTACGGAATTATAAATTTTTCCCGACCAGGGTCAAGATCGATATTTATTGCGCAAGCTACTGTCCTAAAATAAGTTACGACAACAATCCCACCGAAAGCCGCCGTCGCAACAGCTTATCTAATCGGATTTTTCGGCACTTAAGTGTTGCAAATCTCCGAGCTGGCGAACTCTACGCCAAGCTCGTGATCGCATGCAAAATACGTGCTTCACCGGCTTGCCGCTAAGAATCTGGAGCGCATTGCCACGCAATCACCGCGGCTGCGAGCAGATGTTTGATGCCTGTCGTGACCGAGGGCTTGGCACGACGACGGCTCTCCGCTGTGGACGTTTGGGGCAGGAGCTCAAGACGTCAGCGAGCGATTGTGGACGACGGTCCGTCGTGGGTCGTCGCGGTGCGATTGGTAGGCAAGGAACGGGGCTTACCTTCCAGATAGGTCATCAAGAGCGCGACGTCTGCGGGG
>CAZFWV010000200.1:0-12745 GCA_964522605.1 uncultured Pirellulaceae bacterium | reverse complement strand
TCATAAGGATGTGCGTCGCGTGGGTCCATAGAGGTCTGGTCGCTGGGGGCATGTCGCTTCGGCCGCCTTGCGCAGTGTTGGAAGAGTCAACCAGAGAATCTTGGGGGGGTGAAGGCCCTATTGGACGGGCAGCGGCAGAGGGACCGAAGATTTTCGATCAAGGAGCTCCGATTGTTGAGGAGTAAACACTCGTTTAACCCGCAGCCGCCAGGCGAGGTTCGTTGAACCACGGGGCATCGCCCGGCGTGGAGCCGCACATCTCCTGAGTTGATGGCCCATTGCAGGGGCATCCACGGGAAGACCTCGCCTAGCGGCTACGGGTTAAACGAATCGTTACGTAGTGCAGATTATAAGTTGTTGGTTCATCCGAAGTTACAACACCCTTCCGCATCGAACTCGCTGTGACGCACAAGTCGAGCGACACCGAAGATCGAGAAGAGGAACCGCGGATCGAACGGACAAAACGGAAGTCCACGGATCTGTCCGTGCCGATCCGTACCCTCCGTCCAATCCGTGGTTACCTCTCCTCCTTCGATCCAAACAGAATGCGATACCCTCTGGAGTTCGAGTGAATTCTGTTCATAAATACTTGAAAAACCAACACTTCGAAGCTGGACGACGTCGCTCCCGGTTGGCTCCTCTGGAATGGAATCGCACTCGGCAGCAGTGGTTGCAGAGGCTCTCGGGAAGCAATCTCAGCGTGCAGTCTACCTTCCGGTGCCAGCACACTGAACACCGGCTTTGTGGCTACGCGGTGAGGGGCGTTTGATGGCGGATCCAGGTCAGGCGGATGAGCTGGAACAGCGAGACCAATACCAGCAGCAGTCCGAGCCAAGGCGAGAACAGCAGTAGCAAGACACCAAGCACGATCAGCAGCAGGCAGGTGCCTCGGTTGAGGAGCGCATCGAACCGCACATGTTTCAGCTGTCGGTAGACGGCATAGACGACCACAAGACCGAGCATGACAGCAAGCAGTCGCACCAGGCGATCGAGCAATGGACGTTCGATCGCGCTGCCGAGGATCTGCGTGTCACCACCCGGGGTCGTGAAGCGGTATTCTCGTCCCCGGTGCGGGAATTCAACGTCCAGGCTGGCCAGTCCGGTTGCGGCCTGCGTGCTGTCGGGCGCGCCGCTTTCGGCATCCCAGAGTTGAATTGCGGCGTCGTCCGCCGATTGAACCTGAGCACTCAGATCACTGAAGGCGAGATAAGGCCGTCGGACTTGCGATCGCAGGTCTTCCCTTCGATTCACTCCCGTGCCGTACATGAACCTGCCGGCGGCCGCATCGCGTGGCGCGCCGCTTTCGCTTTCCAATTGGCTCCGAAATCGCTCGAGCTTTTCGCCGCGCGTTCTTCCCTCCAGGGTATCTTCCTTGCTGCGAGCGATTTCCTCCGCTGCCTGCCGGATTTCTTCGATCGCTTCGCCTGAGGCAACCGTCGGAGCGCTAGCGGGCTTTCGCACGTCGGCCGCCGTTGGTTGGCCTGCTTGCTGGCCTTGGTCCGTAGCAAATCCGCGGGTAACAATCCGGCCCTTTGCCGTGGGTGCTCTGGCATCCGCTTCCTGGTTCAGACCGCTCTGATCGAACCATTTCGACTCAATCTGCCCGACCTTTCCCGAGACGTCCATGTCGGCCCGTGCTCTGGTCTCTCCGTCAGGGGAAAGTACGTCCCCGAATCGAAAATTCGAACCGTCCAAATTGACGGCATTTCGGGCGACTCCGTTGGACTGCTGTTCGAAGAAGAGTCCCAGTTGCCCGCGATTATCGAAACGTTGGACGGACAGTTCATCCTGCTGTCGCTGTTGTTCGAGCAGTTGCTGAGCCTCGCGCCAGGCACGGTCATTCAGGTCGAGCTCGTTCTTCAAAGTCTGGTTACCCATCGCGTTGGATCGCGCATAAAGCTCCTGGATTCGGCTGGTTTCCTGGACCAGATCGGCGAGGTTGGAGCGGGCACGCAGTCGCGTGAATGGATTGCTGCTGTTCAGGCTTTCGCTGGCCGAGCGAATCTGCTGGGTCTTGTATTTCAGATAGCCGGCCAGCAGATCGCCGGATTGTTCCGCCATACCCATGGTGCCGTCGAAGGCGAACCAGCGGTGCGTCGTGGGAAGCCACAGTCGCACCTGGCTCTCTTCGATCTGAATCTTCACACTGCGCATCAGCGGAAATTCGACGCGGTCATAGATACCCAGCGATTCCATGCGTCCGCCGTATTTCATTTCGACGGCGTAATCACGCTCCCCCTCGGCGGTCTTGATCAGCGGAATGCGCACGGTCTCGGAACCGAGGATCGGCTTGACGGGTTGACCTGCGACGTGGGCAGTCCAGAGTCGCGCGTTGGGCGGAAGCGCCACTTCCAGGAATTGCTCGGTCCGATTATCCACACGGCAGCGGAAGACGCCTCGATAGGCGCCACTCGCATCGACCGTCAAAACGGTTTGTGCCAAGGGAATCCGTGCCCCCGCGGTTTCGACGGTCTCGCGATCTTCCGTGTGCACGACGAGTCGAGGACGGTCCGCATTTGGCTGCACCTGATACGCCTGTGTAATGCGCTCCCCCAACATTGTGGCCAGCAGACGCCACGCCTCCTGCTCGGTGCTGAGCGGTTCCAGACCACCTTGTTCGTCGATGACGACTTCCTCACGGCCGAGCGTTTCCAGAGTCACAAATTGGCGCGTCGCGGTCGCAGTTTCCACGAGCGGGATGGGCACGGAGTGCGGTTCCGACGTCAACAGGCGGTCCATTTCAACCAGGACGCGATACTGATTCGTGACCATGTCGTCTTGTAGTTCGAGTCGAACGCGGACCCGCCCTGCGTCGTCGGTCGGCTCGATCGATTTCTGGCGAATCAGCGGCGCGCTGATCCGTGCCGTCTGAAAATCGCTAGGCAAAAGAAAGGCGACTTCGCCGATGCCACCGTCTTCGATTAAGAAGTCGAGCAGAATCGTTTCTTCGAACGTTCGGTTGGTCACCGCCAAGTTGCTGACCGTTTGACAGGACACGCGGGCCACACGTTTTTCCAGGACGAGTGCGCCGGAGTAATCCGCATTGGGGCAATGAATGGCCAGGCGGGCGAGCTTTTGTTGTTCGGGCTGCAGCCAGCCGTAGGTCTGCTGCAGCAGAATCGTCTGACATCCTTCAAGGGATTCGATTCGCGCGTCGAAGCCGGGGTCGGTCCGTACGACGAGTGTTGAGCTCTGCCGTTCTAGATCTTCGACACGCAGGTTCGGCAAAGCCAGATTCGAATCACGGTCGGCGCGTTGCAGGGTCCCGTGAATCGTCAAGGCAAACGAGCCAATCTGGCCCTGCATCAGAAAGATGCGCAGGCGTTTCGTATCGCCCTCGGAGAGGACCGCCCATTGACATTCGACGGGGACTACTGCACCCGGATCGGGGGATTGCGCGACATTCCCGCCCAGAATCTGCACCGCATCGATCGACAGCTCATTAGGCAGAGTCACCGACAGCCGATACATCGGACGTCCGTCGTTCTGGAAGATGATCCGGCTCTCGAGCTTTCGTTCCTCCTGCGACCACTGCAGCACGGACTGAATCTCGGCACTCGCGCGCGATGGAATCGGGCTGACCGACAGCTGCAGACGGAACGGAGTGCGAACAAAGCGGTAGGCCTGGAACGGTCGAATCCCGAGTGGACTCTCGACGCGATTGACTTCCTCTTGGACGGCGGAAGTCAAGTCGGTTCGCGTCACGCCACGGGTGTCCAGCGTCTGCAGTTCCAGCAGCGGTGACCGTCGGACCGTCAATCGGCCTTCATGCAAAACTGCGTCGGGAATCTGAACAACTGGCGCTGCGATCGTCGTCCATTCCCCCTGACCGATCGGTGCCCGACGAAACAGGGAGAGAACCAGTGATTGGGACTCGCGTGCCGTTTTGAGCAAGGTGGTTTTCAGCTGTCGATCGGTGACTTCCCAGCCGCGAACGTTCTCGCCTACGACCCGTTCCACCGAATAACCCTCGGGCAACTCGATCGTGAAGTCATCACGCTGACTGAGAGGAAACTTCAGATCCAGCTGCCAGATCACACGCAGACCGTCTTCCTGCACATCAAGAATTGCGTCGGACTGGACGGTCAGGCTGCGATCGACGGTTGCCTGTTCGACTCTCGGACGCCACTCGACGCGAAACGAGCCCGCGGCGGCGAGTGCGGTTTCGATCCGTTCATTCGCCTGGCTTGTTTCGAAGGAGGCTCGGTCCGTGACGCCGGTCAGGCGGATCTCGGTCCCGGGCTCGGGTGCTGTGAGCGCCAGCGCATTGGCGACGTAACCCGGCAATCGTCCCGACACCACGCGCCAGCCGCCATCCCGTTGCAGCCGAAACCGGATCGTCAACGAAATCTGCTTGCGTCCTTTCCCGGAAACATACATGGTTGCCAATTCGGCCGGCGTTGAGGCGCGAACCTGTTGCTGGTTGGTCGACTGCGGTTCCCCTAGTGGGGCAGGTGCCTGAAGCAACTGGATCCGCGCCGGTTGACCGTCCTGGGTTGCCTGTTCGAGAACACCACCGCCGAGATCCAGCGGAACCGCAACGGATTGATCCACGAACAGATCGAGCAACAGCTGACCTTCGACGCGCAGGAACCCATCGTCTTCCAGCCGTGCGCGCCATTGGCCTCCTGCGAACGAAAACTCCGCAGGCGGCGGGTCCGTCGTCAGACGCTCTTCTGGATGGGCGCGGTTCCAGAGTTCGACATACTGGTTGTAGGGTACCAGGATCCGCTCCACCTGCGGCACGCCGCCGGCGGCCGCCTGCGCGTCATAGGGGATCAGAATCGCATCGGGCGGGACCTGCACCGGAGGAACAGGATCGACCAGTTGCACCGGCAGGGGACCATCAGTGGAAACCACCGCGGGCGCTGCGGAGGGCTGCGCATTGGCCCAACCGGGCAGCAGGGCGATCAAGAGCAGCGTGGTTGTCGTGGGAAGAAACCACGGTCGCAGGGCGTTCACCAGACGCTGCCACAGAAATGTCAGCAGGTAAATGCCGAACAGAATCAGTGCGGCGTAGAGCGCAAAATCAAACACGGCACCCCACGGGCGATATCCCCCGAGAAACATCGGGCCGACCGTTGCCGCCAGCAGCACGCCCACCAGGAATCGCCATCGCCGTGCCGCGGACTGGTGCAGCAGAACCAGGCCGATCAACACGACACCCAGGCCGACGGTCCAGGACAACAAACGGATACGTCGTTGATCAACCAACCGGATGTCGAGGACAGGGTCGGACCCAAGACTTTGAAATTCCAGGGCCTGATCTATTTGCGTCAGGTCGATCTTCAGGCTCCGCAGTCCTTCCAGTGCCCAGAAGGTACCGCGCTGCATTTCCGATGGTCCTGGCGGTTCCTCGGTGCGTGGCTGGACTGATTGTTGCGGCGGACCAGCCGGTTGAGCGGGTGGCTGGAACGCATCGAGAGACTCTAATTGCTCGACGGCCGTCTCCGCTTGCACACCGGCCGCTTCGGCGGGAGCATCGCTTTCGGCAAAGTCCGATGGGGTGAGTCCTTCATCCATCCTCCTGGCTCCTTCGTCGACGAGAGCCGGTTCGCTCGCGGGAGCCGCAAAGTGATCGACCGAAGACGCACGACTACGATACGACTGCTGTGCGGAACGGTATGCGACGGCCTCCGCCCGTTGTGCCAGGATGAGGGGACCGGGCGTTTTCACGAGCGTGGTGGCAACTTGCTGCCAGGCGGAGGGTCGGGCGGCCAGTTGTCGTCGCGTTGCGTCATCGTCCAGGTTCGGAAAAACGGTTCCGCGGGAATCGGCCAGGTGATAGCCCGCAGGGATTTGAACATGCCAGGTCAAGTCGGCGACAGGAACTTCGAGCGCCGCCGATCCGTCTCGGTCCCGTAGCCAGAGTCGCGGCCCTTCCAGTTCAATCGAGCCGCGCAATCCGAGTGCGGCAATCGGTGTTTCATAGACGAGCTGCAGCTTGCGCAGTGTCGCCTCCGAGGTTGGCGGCAGGCTGACGAGTAAACGTTGGTCGACGTGTTGTGGTTTGGATGGTTTGTCATCCAACACGACCGACCAGATCGTAGATCCGCGGGGGAGCGCCACTTCGACGAACTGGGCCTTCGTCCGCAGATGAAAACGGGCGGCTGTTTGACTCACTTTTTCCGACGACACAATCGTCAGCAGTTCGCTGCGCTCGATCACCGCCTCGGGAACGCGGTACCCCTGTGGGCGCACGACGCGCACCGCGACCGGCGCCGAATCGCCGACGAAACCAAAAGATCCCAGCAGCCGTCGGCCTGGCCGATAGCTCGCGTCGACCAGCTCGCCGATGTCGATCTTCCGTGCGTCGGTCGTCAGGCCGATCTCCAGTTCATCACTTCCCTCGACCGCAACCATTCCACTCTGGTATTCGACATTGGTTGCTTGAATCAGAGGAAGCTCAAAATTGTCGAGCAGTTGCGTGCCCCGGTCGATCTCGGTGCTCTGCGAGAAGTCCAGTCGTTGCTGAAATCGCGCGGACAGATGGACAGTTCCCTCGGCAGGCTTGACGAGTTGAACGGTCCATTCCCGCAATCGACTGTCGTCGACGTCGCGACTCGCAAACTCCTTGACCGCGACCCCGTCCATCCCTTCGAGAGTCAGTTCCGCCGGAGTGTCCTGGGGCAGGGCGAAGGTCAACTCACGGGTTCGCGCCTCCAAGACGCGATAGAAGATCTCATAATGAGCCTGCAGATTGCCCGGTTCGATTTTCAAGAACGAATAGGTTTCAGCGGTAATTCGTGACGGTTTGCGATTGACCTGGAGCGTCAATTCAAAGGGACGGCTTTCGTAGCGATAGGCGAGAGCCGTGGGAACATCGGACAGATTGAATTGTGCCTTGTTGCGATCGTCCAGCGGTGTCAGGTTCTGGGCGGCTTCCGGACTTGCTGTCAGGTCATCCCGCACCTGGACGGCGACCGCGCCGCGATCCGTTGTCGCGTCCACAATCGCGAATTGGGGAAACGATAGTCTTTGGGAGGACCACGCGTCGAGCCACTCCGACGGCGTGTTCACCGCCCGGAAATTCAGACTGAAGGTGTCTCCCGGTGGCACTCCCTGCGGCAGCGCAACGCGGATTCGCGTCGGCTGGCCCGACTGTTCGAATTGATCGAAGTGCAGTGGCTGGCCGTCGTGCGTGACCTCCGTCACTTCCCAATCCGGTTGGATGGTCAACTGGCATTCGAAGATCCGCTCTTCCGCGGGGATCAGCGCAAAGCCTCCTAGTACTTCCAGGCCCGCATCCTGAATCACCAACAGCAGATTGCTCGTGACCGAAGTTTCCGCCCGCGGTTTTTCCAGATCGGCAGTCAGGGCGTAGGTTGGATTGGGAGCGTAATAGGCTGCCAACGGCCGCACGCGCGGCGCACCGGGTTCCGCCGCCAGCACGCTGGCAGGCAAGCGGTCGGTTAGCGTTTGCGTATCGATCGGAATCAATCCTTGCGGGGTCAGAGACTGCAGTCGCAGGCGGTCTTCCGCCAGTAGGCCAAATGCCGAGACGCAGCTCGCGACATCCAGCGGTTGCAACTGAGGCATCTGCCATCCGGTCAGGGGCGGAGCCGACCGTTCGGCCGTCAGCTGGAGCACTTCGGTTCCGGTTGTGGGACCACGAAGCTGGATCACGACGAGATTCTGGCCGTCGGACGAATTCATTTCCCAGCGGGCCATTTGCGGCGTGGCGATTTTCGTGACTTCGAAGTCAGTGGGAATGGCCAGACGGAATTGTTCCGCAGAACCGTGCAGCACGCGCAGCGAAATCGTGGCGTGCAGCCGTTCATAGGTCTCGGTCAGTTCGTCCACGATCACTTGCCGCGCGACGATCACCTGCTGGCGTTGCGACAAGCGGTTATTCAATGTCAGCTCCAGCACTGTCTCGCCTCGGGGCGGCAGCAATTCGAACCGCGTGACGCCCGCGGTCGCATCCACAACCCGTTGTCGAACCGAAGCGCCGCTGCGGACTTCGACGTCTCCGGGAACCGTCAGTCGCATTCGTCCGGTGGTTGCCTCCGGCAGTCGGTAACGCAGCGTCTGACGGGCGGCGGTCACCTCGACCGGTAGCATCATCTCCAGAATCAGCTCGTGTCGGCCACGTCCCGAAACGAAAAGCGTCGTGCAGCCGTCCACGGAACCGATCGCCGCCGGTTGACCATCGAGCGTCGCCCGCTTCACACCTACATGTCCCAGATCCAGCGGTATGGCCTGCAGACCGTCGGCGTCAATTTGGATCACAAGGGTTCCCACGACTGACGCCCGGCCCTCGGCGACGATGGCTTCGTATTCCGCTTGAACCACTGCTTGCGATTCAGGAGCCGGTTCCTCGGGCGATTGCTGCGCCTGTTGGCGTAATGCGTCGTATTCCTGCCGTGTCAGAAAAACGCGGTCCCCGGCCGCCTCAAGGACTCGCTCCAGATCCTCCGCCGGAATATACAGTTCACGCACGGTGCGTGGTTCCTCGGCCGCGAAGGTCATCGTGCAAGTCACGAGGACCAGGAACCAACTGATCCGGAAAGGCATGCTCCACAATCCGCAAAACGACTGGGCTAGTGGGATCAACTTACGATGCATCGCTGGATCCTCCTGCCGGTCGCGACGCACTGTCTTCGGAGTTCGCGGTCGAGGCGACCGGTTCGCCCGCAGTCGGTTCCGAAGTCTCGTCGCGACCTGGACGTCGCGGCCATCGAATCTGCAGCTCGCCAAGGCGTCCCAACGATTGGATAGCAAAGGCCGCCAGCCAAACGAGCAGCACGAGCACGACGGCCAGCAGTAAAATTTCGTTGAGAATCGTCCGCGCGAAGGTCGGTAGGAACACACCCAAGAGCAAGAGGACCGCAACGAACGTGCAGATCGCGACGATCCGTTCCGAAAACGGTCGCCTTATCAGCAACAGGCCGAGCACGGCGACGGTACCGAAGACCAGAGCGTGCAACCAACGAGTCGACACGGTCGTGACTTTCAACGCACCGACGTCGGGTGCAGGAGGTCGAAGGGTCGAAAACAAGAGCGGACGACCGTCTACGGGAAAGTCCTCCCCTGGATTGCCCGTCATGTTGATGCCCCGCGTTAAGTTCTCCAGCAGCTGTTCAATGGGGATCCGAGGTCGAGGTCGGTGGACTCGGAAGTTGCCCGAGGTTTCGCGCACCCAGGTCTGCTCGTCGGTCCAGGGACCCGACATGCCAAGGTAGGAACGTTCCTGCGGAATGTAGGCGACTAAATCGAAGCGCTGCGTGGCGGGTTCGTCGGGGAAGAAAGGATACTCGAGCGAACGCGCGCCACCGGACGTCGTGTAGCGCAACTCGAGCAGAAACGGTTCGTTCGCATTGATCCCCACGAGGGGAATGAAGCACGAGCGATCGTCCTCGCCCCGTTCGAGTGCAACTCGACGGCCGTTAATGCGAAGCGGATCGGTATCGAGTGCAAGCTTGCCTTCGGCAATCTCATCGGGCAACTCAACGCGCAATCGTTGTCGGTTGCTGCGCATACGATAGAGCGCCTGGACGGCAATCCGGTCGCTGCGCGTAACCACCATTCGCAGTAATGCGTGGTCGATGCTGGTTTGCTTGAGCATCTGGAGTTGATACCGCGTCGCAGTCAGCGTCAGGCCCCAATCGTCCTGAAACTCGAATGCGGTGGCGGCATTCGAGATTCGTACCCCGCCAATCAAGTCATGTTCCGGATCAATCGGATCCAGGCCCTCGGGAATTCCTTTCGGCTGGACGTCAATCGTTTCGGATTTGGCCAATACGATCTGTCCATCCGCGCGATCCACGTCACGGGGAATCAATCGGGGTAAGGTGAGATCAACACTCTTGCCAATTCCCAGATCTTCAATCGGCGATTCCCAGGTCAATTGAACCTGCACGTCGCCCAGGAGTTCACTCTCGCCAACCAGGATCCACCCGACATAGCCTTCGGATTCCTCCAGAACGGATTCCCGCAGCGATTTGGTCTGGTTGCGCACCTGACCGGCGATGGCACTGGGCAGGTCAATGCGCAGCGACTTCACGCTGCTGTATCGGATGTTGTAGTAGAAGGTCGCAGTGTATTTGGCGACTCCCGGTTCAATCCGCACCTCGAGCAGTTGCCGCGCCGTGACATAAGGTTGTCGCCGCTGAACGGTCAGAGCCGCAATCGCTGCGGCATCGGAAAACGACATGGCTTGAACGGGACGCAGTTCGGGAAACCGTTCTTCGCGTAACGAAGCAGTATCTTGGAACGCCTCTTCGAAGGAGATGTTCCGCAATCCATCGAGTTGTTCGATGCCAACACGCAGGCTTTCCGGGGCATAGAGCACGATTCGGCCGGTACTGCGGACGATCCGCGCACCGACGGCGCGCGGTGGTCGCAGCTCAATCTGCGAAGACTGACCGGTAGGGCTGAGCAGATTGGTATCATCCAGGCGTCGGAGCAGATCCACTCGAAGGCCGATCAGCCCCTGGGCTTTGGCGGACAGGTTGATGCGCAGCTGCGGGCGGGCCGGATCGCTGTTGTCAACCGCGTGCGTGTCGACGACGGCCGCTTGGACTCCAGCGGCTTCCTGACCGCGGACCTGCTGCACGTCAAAGCCCGGTGGCAGGTCCAGTTGCAGCTCAAACACCCCGGCCCGCTGAATGTCGTATTTGGCAAACAGTTCGACCGTCAGACTCTGCGGCTCAAGATAGGCCTCGACCAAATGGTCCACGTGAATTCGAGGTTCAACTTCCTCGATCTGAAAGGCGAGATCGAACGGCACCGAGGCATAGCGAAAGGAATAATCCCAGTTCTGTTGACGCAGCGGTTCCGGAATCTCCTCCCGAGCGACTTGCGATAGCCCCGATCGACGGATCGACTCTCCGCGCAGAACCTCCGCCAGCCGAACCAGGACGACGCCCCGCTGACGCGCGACGCCGCTCGCCTGGATCGAGGGCACCGAGACCATCGACTCGTCATCCTGGCGGAATTTTTCGAGTTCGATCCGCAGGCTCTGCTGATTGCGCGCCGGTTCAAACAGGCCGACCGTGATGATCTGCCGCGCACCGTCGATTTCGACGTTCCATTGCCGCAGGTTCGCGTCGGTCACATTGACGACCCGCTGGTCGGCCGGCAGTTCGACTTGGAGTTCCTCCAACTCGGCTCGACTGATTTCGTAATTCAAGGCGATTCGCGTTCGTGTCACGCCTTCGTCAATCAAAACTTCCTGGTCCGCCTGGACGCTGACCAGTGCCTCCATCCCCGTGGCGCCTTCCGCCTTCGGCGTCCAATCAATGCGAACCGTGGGCGCCGCGCCGACAAAGGCCAGCACCACGGTTTGTTCGCCAGCATCGCCACCGGGATCCGACTCGGTTCCGTCGCCACGTTCCTCTTCGTCGGGTCGGTCTTCGCTGCCTGCCGGCGCCTCCGTCGCTGCGAGAAGAGGATGAACGTTGACTTTCACGCCCGCTTCCGGAATGCGAATTCGCCAACGATTGACTGGTGCTAACGGCGCCTGGAATTCGACCGAGTTTTCCGCGGGCGCCTTCGCGATCCGTCGAGCGTATTCGAGAGTCAATTCGATTTGAGCGGGTTCGGGGTCGGCCTTATGCCACAGCAGGCGATGGCCGTGCTCTTCATCGGCGACAATCAAGGCGGGTTGGTCGCCAACCCGAGCCGAGAGCAAGGCGGCGTCACTCAATCGCAGCGGGACTTCAATCCATCCCTCGCCTAACAGATCGATCTTCAGTTCGGCTTGCACATGCAGGACTTCACCCTGGACTTCCGCCTCATTGAAAATCTCCGTAATCACCGCCTTGACCGGCGGATCCATTTTCGGAGGCTTGCTTTGCGCATCGCGCGCAGCCTTCCACAGCTCCTGAAACTTCTCGTACGGAAGAAAGACCCCCCGCCCCTCACGCTCGAACGTCCGCTGCAGCTTCTCGTACGGGATGTAGATCGTCTGCTCCCGAAATTCGTCGGGGACTTCCCCGTTTGCCTCGGTGCCGGTTACCCCACCCGTCTCGTCCGTCGCGGTCTGCCCCGACGCTCGAGTCTGTAAGGCGAAGATCAGCCCCAGGGACATGGAGATAAGAATCGCATAGCGTTTCAACATGATCGCGGCTCCAATAGCGGGCCCCACCCTTCAAGGGGGAATTCCGATGCGTGCTGTGGCAAGTTTTCAGGGGAGATCAGGACTGCCGGAACGATCTGGACCGATCACACGGTCCAGGTCGCACGCGGAGAGTTGCTCCCTGAATCCGTGTCGTCGTGGTCAAGACCGCAGGAATCTTGGGTCTCGCGTGAGACAACATCCCAGGAAAACATAAGTTGCTCGTCTTGTAGACGCACCGTGCCGTGGATGAGTTCCCCGGCCACTCAGAGAGGCGGGCGCGGCACGAATCCGCCCGAGATCGGCTGAAAGCTTGCGTGGACCAGGCGGCGGCCAGTCAAATCGCCATCCGATGCCGACCATTCCCGCCGCTCCTGGTCCAATGCCCTGCTCGCCAGGATCCTCGTGCTGGATCCATCTTCCTCTTCCTCTTCCTCTTCCTCGTACTCGTACTCAGCAACGCGGTACTCGTACTCGTACTCGGACCAACCCTCGGACGCGAGTTGACTCCGTTGGCTGCAATGCGCCCGTATCGAGACGACGGGACCGGCGAAAGCGACGTCATCAATCGCAAGGCGATCCACCTCAAGTCGATCGTGATCGAAGAATCCGTTCCGACGTCAACGCTTTTCTTCGAGTACGAGTACGAGTACCGTTTCACTGAGTACGAGTACGAGTCGCTGA
>CAZFWV010000199.1:8388-12755 GCA_964522605.1 uncultured Pirellulaceae bacterium | reverse complement strand
TCCCCAGCCCTTCTCCCCCGCAAAGCCGGGGGAGAAGGGAGCGAGGATTTCGGTTTGTTCATTGCCTGCCAAGACTTCCCATGTTTCCGAGTCGAAAACATTTTCAACAGCCGAGGGTGAGGCTCCCGACGAGCCAGACTTTTGGCCGATTCACCGTGGGCAGTGCAAAGAGGAAATCTCCATGAGTCGGAAAATTGCGGTGGTGCTGGCGGCGGGCAAAGGCACGCGGATGAAGACCGAACTACCCAAAGTCCTAGTTCCCGCCTGCGGTCGACCGCTCGTGGAATATGTGCTCGATGTGCTCGATCAGATCGGTGTCGACCAGTCGCTGGTCGTGGTCGGGTATCGTGCCGATCAGGTGCAAGAAGCGCTCGCCCATCGCTTGAACGTCGAGTTCGTGCTCCAATCGCCGCAGTTGGGCACCGGCCACGCGGTTCAGGTCTGTGAACCCCGGTTGCGTGACCACGACGGCCCCGTCCTGGTCCTGACCGGCGACTCGCCGATGACGCGACCCGAATCCCTCACGCAGTTGCTCGAGTGTTACCAGCAGAGTCGGCCTGCGTGCGTCTTGGGGACGCTCATTAAAGAAGATCCCACCGGTCTGGGGCGAATCGTGCGAAATGCGGACGGACGGTTCGAGGCGATTGTCGAGGAGAAAGATGCGACGCCGGAGCAGCGGGCGATTCGCGAAGTGAATATGAGTACCTATGTGTTCGATTGTCAGGCGCTGTTGGAGTCGCTGGAAGAACTCAGGAACGACAATCGACAAGAGGAATACTATCTGACCGATTGCCCGGGAATTCTGCTGCGGCAAGGGCGGACCGTGCGGGCGTTGCCGGTGCTGCAGGATTGTGAGGCGTTGAGCGTCAACAGCCTGGACGATCTCCGGCGGGTGGAAGCTGAACTGCGGAACATGAATGTGCTATCATGATCCGCCATTGGCGCGGCTGACGAAACGGTCGCGGGAAATGGACATGATAGCAGGCAGTTGAGCTGAGATCAGAACCCGATGCGCGAGCTGAAGATCTTTAGTGGCCGGGCGAATCCGCGTTTGGCTGAACGGATATGCCATTTTCTGCACCTGCGGCTGGGGAAAATCACGCTGTTCGATTTCCCGGACGGTGAGATTGCCTGCAAGATTGACGAAGATGTACGCGGTCGGGACGTGTTTCTGATCCAGCCGACCTGCCCGCCCGTCAATAAGAACCTGATCGAACTGTTGATCATGATCGACAGTGCCAAGCGGGCCAGTGCCGCGCGAATCACCGCGGTAATGCCCTATTTCGGTTACGCGCGACAAGACCGCAAAGACGAAGGACGCGTGCCGATTACGGCCAAACTGGTGGCCAACATCATCACCCGTGCCGGAGCCGACCGGGCGTTGACGATGGACCTGCACGCCGCCCAGATTCAGGGCTTCTTCGATGTGCCCGTCGACCATCTTTATGCGGCCCCGGTGCTGAACAGTTTCTTCATCGAGATGGGCCTGCCGCCGGATCAAATCGTGGTGGTCAGCCCGGACGAAGGGAGTATCAAGCGGGCCGTTGGGCACTCCAAACGACTCGGCGGGCGACTCGCCGTCGTCGACAAGCGACGCCGGACCGCCTCCGAGACCCGCCAGGAGAACATTATCGGGGGACCGGTCGAAGGCCGCGTTGCCCTGATGTTTGACGATATGATCAGCACCGCCAGCTCGATCTGTGGTGCCGCACGCCTGGTGCATGATGCGGGTGCCCGCGAGATCTATGTGGCGGCAACCCACGGTGTGCTGTCGGGGCAAGCCGTTGAGCGGCTGGAGGAAGCGCCGATCTGCAAGGTGGTCCTGACGGATACGATTCCCCTGACGCAGGAGCAAACGCTTCCCAAGATGAAGATCCTGAGTGTCGCGCCGCTGCTGGGCGAAGCGATCAAGCGGATTCACCACGACGAATCGATCAGCGAGATCTTCCGAAGTCTCGCGTCCTCGTAGCCTTCGCTCGCCTCGGCGAAGGTTTCGTAGGACGCAAGGATTGGACCGTCGACTCGTACGTAGGACGGATTGGCAATCCGTCCCACAAATTACCGTCGATTCGTAGGACGGATTGCCAATCCGTCCCACCAGCAATCCGTCCCACGGGCACGTGCCCGATCGGGCCGGTCCGAGGCTTATTTTTTCGATTCCGATCGCGAGTCATCGCGTCGAAAGACGGCGACAACGTCTTCTACGGGCACGACGAACAACTGATTGTCGGGTTCAAAATCGACCGGAATGGCATTCTTCGGATGGAACAGGATCTTGTCGTACTGGCGCAACGGCATGTCTTCGTCGTTGGCGACTTGGGCGGAGATCGTAACGATCCGTCCGGTGATCGTCGGGATTTCGGCCTGATCGGGTAGCGCGATGCCTCCCCGCGTCTCCCGTTTCGGTTCGTCTTTCCGGACCACGACCCGTGCCCCGATTGGCTCCACATACTCAAAAACAGGTTTCTTCTTTTCGGCTTTGGCCATCCGTTATCTCGGCAGCAGGGAAGGGGTGTGTAGGGTGCCCGGTACGTTCGGGAGGAACAGGGAGGGGGGGGAGCAGCCGGGCGCACGCGGCAAGACCGCCGTTCGCGCGGTCCATGCGGTGCCGCTCGGCTTCAAGCCCCCGCGTCCGCCGGTGACTTGAGGACGTCCCGTGATTTACCGAGGCGTCTCTTCCTCAAGCGTACTGGCGACCGGAAGGGTCGACAAGCGGAATCGAGCGGAGTCGTCGGAAGCGGGGGAGATTTTCGGACGACGCCCCCGCCAACCGGGCTTGTAATCCGCGATTGATGTGCGAAGATACCGGATTACTTGCCGCGCGGCTTGCCGGGTTGGGGTGGACTGCGTGGAGGAGAAGTGAATCGGGTTCACGGGAAGTCCGCCGAGGAAGATGGGCGTCGGCGCGGCGGAGATTGTTGTCCGCTCAGGTCGTAAGGAACCAGGAACGAATGGCACATACAGAAGTGATCCACGTGAAGATCCGGCAGGTGCGCGGGTCGCATCAGGCGAGACGGATGCGGGCGGAAGGACTGATTCCTGCTGTACTCTACGGGCACGGTGAAGCGACAGTCAGTTTGAGTGTGCCGGCCCCGGAAATCGAAGCCTTGCTCCGCCATGGGGGGAAGGTGGTCCAGTTGGAGGGAGATGTCCAGGAAAGCGCTCTCATTCGAGACGTGCAGTGGGATGGCCTGGGTAGCGAAGTGCTGCACCTCGATTTGACACGCGTTTCCTCGACAGAAACGGTGGAAACACGGATTCCCATCGAGTTGCGCGGTGATGCACCGGGGACGCGAGAAGGGGGGATCCTGGAGCACGTCCTGCACGACTTGGAGATCCGTTGTCCGGTCGCGTCGATTCCCGACCGGTTGCTGGTCAACGTGAACTCGTTGGGACTCGGAGAAGCCATTACCGTGGCGGATTTGGAACTTCCGGCCGGTGCCTCGGCGACGGCGGATCCGAACGATCTGGTCGTGCATTGCGTGGCGCCGGTCGAGGTGCCGGAGGAAGAAGAAGTGGCCGCGGGTGCTGCGGAGCCTGAGGTCATTGGCCGGAAGGAAGGCGAAGCGGAGGAGGGAGAAGAGTAGGCTTGACGCCGGATTGGGCCAGGCATTGGGTGCGTTGGCTGCGGCGATGGGGCACAGGGTCGATCGCCGGTGGGACGTCTGCAGCAAATGTCCAGCCGGTAGGTGGACCGATGAAACTGATTGTCGGGCTGGGAAATCCCGGGCGAAAATACCTGGGGACCCGGCACAATGTGGGTTTTGAAGTTCTCGGTGCAGTGGCGGGCCGACTGGCAGCGGCGCCCGTTCGCGCCAAGTTTCAAGGCGAAGTGACGGAGGTCACGCAGGGATCCGTTCGTGCGTTGCTCTTGTGTCCGCTGACCTACATGAACCGCAGCGGAGTAAGCGTTCGGGCGGCCTGTGACTTTTACAAGATCCCAGTGGACGAGTTGTTGGTCGTCTGTGACGATTTTCACCTGCCCCTGGGCAAGTTGCGGTTTCGCCCCTCCGGCTCCGCCGGTGGCCAAAAGGGGCTTGCCGATATCATCCAGCGTCTGGGGAGTGATCAGTTCGCTCGCCTGCGGGTGGGAATCGGCACACCGCCCGAAGAGTGGGATCCGGCCGACTACGTGCTGAGTCGTTTTCGAGAAGACGAACGCGACGCGGTGCTGCACACCATTCAACAGGCTGCTCAGGGCGTCCTGGACTGGATGACGCAGGGGATCGATTACTGCAGAAATCAATACAACGGGCTGTGAAGTGAAAAGGAACCGCGGACGCTACCGCGACGCCTGTTCGGGTAACGTCGCAAGGCGTTTTGTAGCCGAATTCGTGAGAATTCGGAGTTGAGTGCCAGAGACCCCG
>CAZFWV010000199.1:0-8288 GCA_964522605.1 uncultured Pirellulaceae bacterium | reverse complement strand
AAGGCGTTTTGTAGCCGAATTCGTGAGAATTCGGAGTTGAGTGCCAGAGACCCCGAAGTCTCACGACTTCGGCTACCTGAAGATCATGGTCGAATGCCGGCGCAGCAACCCTTCACCGCGTTGCTGACCGGGAAGCCTGAAGACAAAAAGACTCCAAAGACTGAGGAGAATCAGAGTTGGCGACCAAAGTTTACGAGGGGATGTTTTTGCTCGATGCCAATCGCTATGCTCGTGATCCGGGCGGTGTGTCCGGTCAGATCACGCAGATCGTCGAGAATTGTGGTGGGGAAATCCTCGCCAGTCGACTGTGGAGCGAGCAGAAGTTGGCCTATCCAATCGATGGCCATCGCAAGGGAACCTACTGGCTGACCTATTTTCGGATGGACAGCCTGAAGCAGCCCGAACTGGCCCGGGCCTGCCGTCTGAACGAAAACATCCTGCGAAATCTGGTGATCCGCATCGACGACCGACTCGTCGACACGCTGGTCCGTCATGCCCAATCGACGACCCAGCCGGTCGGCGTGGCCGAGGGTGCCAAGGTGGAAAGTCGCTCGGTGAAGGACGACGCGAATGATGACGATGCCGATCCGCAGGATACGTCGGATACGGAGACCGAGTAATCTTGAACGGTCTTGCCTGTCGAGTGGTCGCGAATGCAATCGCGTCCCACGCGGGCGGACCCGAGGGAGGGATCACGCATGGCGAGCTTCAATCGAGTCATTCTGGTTGGCAATGTGACACGCGATGTCGAGCTGAAGTATACCCAGAGCGGGTTGGCCGTGACGGACCTGGGGCTGGCGGTCAATGATCGCCGGAAGAACCAGGCGGGCGATTGGGTCGAGGAGACGACCTTCCTCGATGTCACGCTGTGGGGACGTCAGGCGGAAGTTGCGGGCGAGTATCTGAGCAAGGGTTCGTCCGTGCTGATCGAAGGTCGATTGAAGTTGGATACCTGGGAACAAGAAGGCCAGAAGCGTTCCAAATTACGCGTCGTGGGGGAACGCATGCAAATGTTGGGGAGTCGGGGCGGTGGATCGCGTCCCGACCGTTCAGGTTCCGACGTGCGTCAACCGGCCGGTCCGTCACGCGATGAATTCGATTCGGCACCGGACGACGACATTCCGTTCTGATGTGATCTACCAGAAAAAGTCTTAACGAAGAAAAAACCATCGATTCCCAGTCGTGAGGAGAGTCATTCGGTCATGACGATGTCGAAGATTCAAAAACGGAAGTCGCGTCAGCGTTTCAAGCGGTTGCCCCGCGGGAAGCAGGGAGGCATTGAGTTGTTGCTGATTCAGTCGGTCGAACATCTAGGGCGACAAGGGGATGTCGTCGAGGTGAGGCCCGGCTATGCGAACAACTACTTGTTGCCCCAGGGACTGGCGACGATTGCCACCGATCATCACAAGCGCATGGTCGAAAAGCATCGCGCCAAACTGGAAGCCATCGAACAGGCGCGGCTGAGTGGCTTGCGTTCGCTCGGCGATACGATTGCCCGCCAGAGTGTCACGATCGAAGCGAATGCGAACGACGAAGGACACCTCTACGGCAGTGTCGGGGCAACCGACATCGTCACGGCCCTCAAAGCTCAAGAGATCCATCTGACGCCAGCTCAGGTCAAGCTGGAAGGGCCGTTGAAGGAATTGGGGCTGTACACCGTAAAGATTCAGCTGCATCCGTCCGTGGTCAGCGAATTAAAAGTCTGGGTCGTTCCTGCCGTGTCCGACGAAGCCAAGTAGACGCTGCCCATCGCGTCTCACCGGCCACGGATCGTTGGGCCAACTTGCGGTAGAGCCAAGAAGGAACGTAGGACGGATTGCCAATCTTGCACTGCGATTTGATCGCCGAATTCCGCCTAGGTAGCCGAAGTCGTGAGACTTCGGAGGTTCGGGGTGGGATCCGAATTCTCACGAATTCGGCTACGAAGCGAACGTTGTCCAATGCATGCAGGCTAAACACGCACGCAATCCGTCCTGCCGTCGCGCGCCGGCTCGAGAATCACGGTTGGAATGTGCAGCCCACCCAGGAGTGTTCTTCGCCAGGAGGGAAGCGATCATGTCTGTCGACCGCCGCATGGATCGCGGGGAATCCAATCCGCATCGTTCCACTCAATTGCCGGCGCGGCTGCCCCCCCATAACCTCGAAGCGGAACGGTCGGTTCTGTGCAGCATCCTCTTGCGTCCCGAGGTCTGTGACGATCTGATTCCGCTGCTTACGCCGGAGGATTTCTACGACGAGGCGCATCGGCGACTGTATCAGCACTTGGTGCGGATGCACGACGCGGGAAAACAAATCGACGTCACGCTCTTGATCGACGAATTGCGGCGCAGTGGCGATCTGGATCGCGTGGGAGGGGCTCCCTTTGTCGCCAATCTGAATACCGCGACGGGAACTTCCGGCCACGTCGGCCACTACGCGAGAATCGTCCAGCACGACGGCACGCGTCGATCGCTGATTCACGCCTGTACCGACATTCTGCAGAGTGCCTATTACGGTCAGGAAGAAGCGAAAGATCTGCTCAGCCATGCGGAGCAAAAAGTCTTTGCGATTCTGGAGAACCGCCATTCGTCGACGGTAAAGGGGATCGACGAAGTCCTCCATGAAGCGATGGATCGCATCGATGCGCGGATGAAAGGCGAGCATGTCGCTTCGGGCGTGGACACCGGATTCACCGAATTCGACAACCTCACCGGTGGACTGCACAACTCAGAACTCGTCATCCTCGCCGCACGCCCCAGTATGGGAAAAACGGCACTCGCGATGAATATTGCGGAGCATGTGGCATTCAAGGAGCAACAGCCGGTCTTGTTCGTCAGCCTCGAGATGTCGGCGATCGAATTGGTCGACCGCATGCTCTGCTCGGTGGCCGAGGTCAACGGGGCTCGGCTGCGAAATGGGACCTTGTCGAAAGAGGATCGGAAGCGACTGGTGGACAGTGCGGCCGAAATGAGTAAGGCACCGCTATTCATCGACGATTCGCCGGCGCGGACGGTCAGCGAGATTGCCGCGGCGGCCCGCCGGCTGAAACGTCAGCATGCGGACCGAGAAAAGGATGAAAATGATCCGGGTCGCCTCGGGCTGGTCGTCATCGATTACCTGCAATTGATCGAGCCCGATAATCCATCGGATCCGCGACAGGAACAGGTGGCCAAAATGGCGCGTCGCCTGAAAGGCCTGGCACGCGAACTCAAGGTCCCCGTCCTCTGTCTGGCCCAACTCAATCGGCAGGCCGAAGTTGCCAAGGAGAATCGACCGCGCCTCAGCCACCTTCGCGAATCGGGCGCGATCGAACAGGATGCCGATGTCGTGATGTTCGTCCATCGGGAGGAGTATTACCGTACAGGGGAAGATCGCGAACAGTACGCCGGTCAAGCGGAGATCATTGTGGCGAAGCAGCGGAATGGACCGATCGGCGAAGTGGAACTCGTCTGGCGCAAGGAGTACACTCGCTTCTCCAATCCCGCTCCGCAGCATTACGAAGAATTCGAAGACTATCGCGCCGAGTTTTGAACTTATACTCCTTGCACTCCTTGCAGGTGCTCTCATGACGGATGCATTTCACACCGCAGTTCTGATTCCTGGCGACGGCATTGGTCCCGAGGTCAGCTCCGCCGTGCAATTGGTCCTGGAGGCCGCCAAGGCGCCCGTGACGTGGGAGCTTCATAAAGCCGGCCTGGCGGCGCTGCAGGATGGCTCCGAAGTCTTACCGGCCGAAACGTTGGATGCGATTCGACGCCATCAGGTGGCGTTGAAAGGGCCTTGCACCACGCCGGTGGGAGAAGGTTTTACTTCCGTTAACGTCCAATTGAGGAAGAAGCTGAATCTTTACGCAGCCGTTCGCCCCGTCCGCTCCTTGGCGGGCGTTCCGACACGGTATGAAGATGTCGATCTGATCATTCTGCGGGAAAACACGGAAGGTCTCTACAGCGGCGTGGAGAATCAAGTGACGGATGATGCGGTGATGAGCATGAAGGTGGCGACACGCACCGCCTGCGTTCGCATCGCCCATTGGGCCTTTCGGTTCGCCACGCAGCGCGCGCGAGAGAAGATCACGGTGTTTCACAAAGCCAATATCATGAAAATGACCGACGGCCTGTTCCTGCGCTGTGCCCGGGAAATCCATCAGCGTGATTACCCGAATATCGATTACCAGGAAGTCATCATCGATGCAGGATGCATGAAGCTCGTTCAAGATCCCAGCCAGTTCGATGTGCTGCTGCTGGAAAACCTTTACGGCGATGTCGTCAGTGACCTCTGCGCCGGTCTGGTCGGCGGACTCGGAGTCGTTCCCGGTGCGAATATCGGGGATGAGGAGGCTGTTTTTGAGGCGGTCCATGGTTCGGCCCCGGACATCGCCGGACGCGGCGTTGCCAATCCACTCGCGCTGCTGATGTCCGCCGTGATGATGCTGAACCATTTGGCCAGCCAACGGGGCGATCCCCGGTGTACCAAGGCGGCGGAGCGCATCAAGGCGGCCTATGATCAGGCCCTGGCCGACGGACAGAAGACCCGCGACCTCGGTGGAACGCTGGGTACCGAAGCGTTCGCCCGAGCGGTCATGGAACGACTGAATTGAAGCGGACGAAGCGGACTTGATGAGAGAATCACGAATTCAGAAGTCGGTCTGGATCAAGCTTCGATCGATCCGTCGACATCCGTTTTCTCCGTTCCATCCGTGGTTCCTTCCCCCGCTCGAAGTCAGATGGCCAACACGTGATCCGTGGCCTCGCGTCACAAAAGTCCGGGACCATGAAACCGACTCTTCGACTGGCATTCGTCGACTTCTGGACCGGGTTTGACCCGGGCGAGAATTTCTTCGTTCGCCTGTTGTCGGAGCGATATCAAGTTGTCCTGGACGAGGATCCGGAATGCGTCTTCTACTCCGGATTCGGTCGTCAGCATCAACAGTTTCGCTGTAAGCGCATCTTCTACACGGGCGAGAATCAGCGTCCTGACTTCACGACGTGCGACTTTGCTTTGACGTTCGATCACCTCGATCACTGGCGACATTACCGCCTGCCGCTGTATGTGCTGCAGCGTGATGCCACGTCTTTGATTAAGGACGAGACGTTCGACCCGCAGGCCGAATTGGAGCGGAAGACGCGATTCTGCAACTTCGTCTACAGCAATCCGCGGTGCCGAACGCGAAACCGGTTGTTTCGACGCCTCTCTCGTTATCGAACGGTCGACGCCGGGGGGCGGCTGTACAACAACCTGGGATATGTCTGCACAGCCCAGCAAAAATCCGATCTCCTGCATTGTTCTAAGTTCACGAT
Organism: uncultured Pirellulaceae bacterium; assembly: GCA_964522605.1. Lineage (GTDB taxonomy): Bacteria > Planctomycetota > Planctomycetia > Pirellulales > Pirellulaceae > CAVZLD01. Next base: position 3,012 of record CAZFWV010000199.1, on the reverse strand, counting down.
CGCCTTCGAAAACTCTTCGTACCCAGGTTACACGACCGAGAAGCTGACGCATGCGATGCGGGCTCGGAGCCTGCCGATCTATTGGGGCAATCCGTGCGTCGCGTGCGACTTCAATCCACGCAGTTTCTTGAATGCCCATGACTTCCCCAGTCAAAAGGCGCTCGTGCGACGGGTCATCGAACTGGATCAGAACGACGAACTGTACCTCTCGTATTTCCGCGAACCCTGGTTTCACGAGAATCGACCCAGTCCCTGGTTCGACCGCAGTAACTTGCTGGACTGGTTCGCCCGGGTATTGCAGGATCCGCGACCGCCGATCGCCACGCAGCCGGGCAGTGCGCTTCAGCGTTTGCGCCGCGCACATTACCGCCTGCAACGCAATGTGAGCCGCATCTGGCGCGACTTGACGTACCGGCTGCCCTGACTCGGGGTAGGGCCCCGAGGCGTCTTGCGCTCCTGGACGTCTTGTCAACAATGCGTTGAGACGCGATTCTTTTAGAGGGATCGTCTGGACGTTCGTCAGTTTCAGAAAGACCGTTCGATGAAGGGACCTTACGAGCGATTGAAATACGAACTGCGGCGCGTCTGGGAGTGTCCGGAGTGCCATCGGCGAGAACGGACCGAAGGAACGGTTACGGCAGTACCTTGTCGATGCGGCACGGATCCATCGTCCCGGGAACTCCGTTGGATGCGACTCATCGAGGATGGGATTCGGCGGATTGGCTAGGGGATGACTCAGAAACAACTTCGACATCTCGGTCCTCTCGTTTAACCGCGTGCCCGTCGGGCCGCGGAGGATTTTTCGCTATCCTCGAGGCTCCCGCATCCGAATCGACGGAGGGTACGGATCGGCGCCGACCGATCCGTGGACGTCCGTTTCATCCGTTCGATCCGTGGTTTCTCTTGGATCGTCGGTTTCGCTCGGCTTAGGCGCAGCAACTCAGAGCCAGGCCGCCGGCAGCGGAGCGTCGTTCGCCGGGAATGGAGCCGCCCGGGGCCCTTGCTTTTCGCGCGATTCGGTCACCGCGAAGTGGACACTTCGAGGAAAACCTGCGATGATACAGTCAGGGCGGCGGTGCGGTCGGTCCGCGGGATGGCCGTCTGCATCCGCGGAGATCGGAACATCGAAAGAGGTGGCGGCCCGCGGAGGTCGCATGTGCCTGGAGGGGAATTCATGTCAGCTTATCTTATCTTGCGACGCCATCGGAAACGAACTGAAGCATTCACCATTGTCGAGCTGCTGGTCGTGATCGCGATCATCGGCGTGTTGGTTGGGCTGTTGTTGCCTGGCTTGAGTGCTGCCCGCGACTCCGCCCGTAGGACCCAGAATCAGACCAATTTGCGCAGCATCGGTCAGGCACTGGCGACCTACGAAGAGGCGAAGAAAACGTTGCCCCCGATGATCCGGATCTACAATGAGGAACGGACGGATCTGAGCAACATGAACAACCTCCAGCAGCCCTCGTGGTGGCGGCAGCAGCAGTACACGGCCTCCTGGGCCTTCGACCTGCTTCCCTACCTGGATCAGCAGAACGTCTACGATTCGCTCAATAAGCAGCGGGCCAACACCGACCTCACGTTCAGTCCTCCCGACGACCCCCACCCGAACGCGTTCCGGACGCCGCTCGAGGTGTATGCGAACCCCCGTGCGCGAACGGCCCACGATCGAGCTCCGGTTCCCAATGCTCCCGCGTCCGTGACCGGGTCCTCGCTGGATTATGCGGTCAATGCGGGGGTGATGTTCGTCGAGGGACCGGACGATTTTAACAATCAGTCGCTGAACCCGTACGGCAATTTTGATCCCAAGCTATCCGGTCCATTCCATCTGGGACGCAAGTTGCCGCTGGCTGCGGTGGCGGATGGTCAGAGCAACACGATTGCGGTCGGTGACCGTTCGATTCCCCGATCGGGACTGGAGCAGGCCCCGTATGATGAAGCGGGGCTGGTTGGGTCGAGCATCTATACACTGGCGCGTTTTGCGATCGACACGACCAATTCTTCGATTCGCAACACGATTTCCAGTTTCCCCCTGCCGGATGCGTTGACCATCTACCAGTTCGGCAGCCCGCGCGGCGATGACGCCTGCTTTGTTTTCCTTGATACGCGGGTCAAGTGGATTTCCTACGATATCGACAAGGTCGTCTTTCGTCGGCTGTGTGCGATCGCGGATCGGGGAGTAATTCCCGCGGATGCCATCCCGTAACGGACTTGTCGGGATTCAGTCAAAGCTAGGCGGTGCGGCCACAGGGCTCGGGCACCGCCTGCGTTCTTTCGGGCGGCGGCTGGTTCCGCGATCCCGGTCATTGGGCCAGCGAGGTGAGCGTGCGGCCGCCCGGTACCTCTGGTGGCGCGGCTACAAGATTGTCGACCGGAATTGGCGGACGCGGCAGAGCGAGATCGACTTTGTGGCCGTCGACGGCAGAACGGTCGTCTTTGTCGAGGTGAAAACCCGCCGATCGCACGAGGCCGGCCATCCGCTGGAAGCGGTCACCGTCGAGAAGCAGCGGCGACTGGTTCGCGCCGCACTGGCCTATTTGAAACGGCATGAACTGCTGGACTACCCAGCGCGCTTCGATGTGATCGCCGTGACGTGGCCCCGAGCCGCCCTTTGGCCTCGAATCGAGCACATTCCGGCCGCCTTTGAGGCGGACGAGCGGTGGCAACTGTATAGCTGACCGGCGGTGCGCCTTTTGAAGTTGCACTTTTCGTCAGGTCGTAGCCGAATTCGTGAGAATTCGGAGGGCAGTTCGTAGCCGAATTCGTGAGAATTCGGAGGGCACCGGCAGGAGAAACCCACTCGCACAGTCCCCGAATTCTCACGAATTCGGCTACGTGCAACTTCAAAAGATGCGCCTGGCGGTCGAAGTCGCCTTGTCCGAAGGCCGGCTTGTCTCAAGTCGGCACGGACAGATCCGCGGACATCCGTTTGATCCGCTCGATCCGCGGTTCCTCCTCTCGATCCTTGGTTCCGCTCGACTTGTGCGTAACCACCGCGGCGACACCGCCCTAAGA
>CAZFWV010000198.1:0-12782 GCA_964522605.1 uncultured Pirellulaceae bacterium | reverse complement strand
GGAGCTAGGATTTCGGTTTGTTCATCGCGTGCCAGGACCTCCCATGTTTCCAGTGTCACTCTCCCGACAGACGATCGAAAACGGGCAACTTGTTTGTGAGCCGTGCCCGAGACAATCCACACGTCCAGAACCCCTCGATAAGTAAGGCGCGGTTGCACGTGACCGATCTTGAGAGATCCACTGACGGCTCATTCGAATCACTGGTTGTACCCTTGCCGTCGGAACTTCGTCCTGTGGATGCTTTTCAGCGGCTGTGTGACCGGCCGCACTGTCTGTTTCTGGACAGTGCCTTGCCCCATTCGCATTTGGGCCGGTATTCCTACATCACCGCCGATCCGTTTCGTTTCTTGTCGATACCGGCCGACGGTCGTGAAGCCCTTGGATCGCTCGAAGCCGCACTCGCAGCATGCCCGATCCGCCCGCGGTCGGACCTGCCGGAATTTCAAGGGGGTGCGGCCGGACTGCTCTCGTACGATCTGGCACGCAGCCTGGAGCAACTGCCGCGGTCGCGTTACGAGGAGTTCCCCGTACCGGCGCTCGCGATGGGACTTTACGACGTTGTCCTGGCTTTCGATCACTGTCAATCCCAAGGCTGGATCATCTCGCAGGGATGGCCGGAATCGACGGCGGAAGGTCGTCGCCGACGGGCGGCCGATCGGATTCAGCAATTTCAGTCGTGGCTGGCGCGCGATCCCCTTCAGGTGGTGCGCCGGCCGTCGGTCAGCTTCCGACCGGAATTGGTAAGCCGGTCGCCCCACTATCCGGTTGGCCCTCGAGCGGGGCTGTGGAGTAATTTTTCTGAGGCGGGCTACCTGCAGGCGGTTCAGGCGACAATCGACTACATTTTGGCCGGGGATCTGTTCCAGGCGAACTTGGCTCAACGACTGCTGTATCCGGCTGCGGAGGATGCGGTCTCTCTGTATCTCCGGCTGCGACGCTGCAACCCGGCGACCTTTGCCGCGTACTTCGACCTGGGCGAGATTCAGATTGTCAGCGCCTCTCCCGAACGCTTCTTGCGCGTCCAACAAGGTCAGGTCGAGACCCGCCCGATTAAGGGAACGCGGCCGCGAGTTCATCGTCCGGAGGTGGATCTGTTCAGCCGCGACGAGCTCCGCGAGAGCACTAAGGACCGCGCGGAAAACGTGATGATCGTCGACCTGTTGCGCAATGATCTGTCGCGTGTCTGTCGGCCGGACAGCGTTCGCGTGGAGCAACTGTGTGCCGTGGAAACCTACGAATTCGTCCAACACCTGGTGTCCGTCGTTCGGGGCCAACTGGCCGAGGACCGAACGACAATTGACTTGCTGCGCGCCGCGTTCCCGGGCGGCTCGATTACCGGAGCACCCAAAGTCCGGGCCATGGAGGTTATTTCCGAACTGGAACCGCATGCGCGCGGCGCCTACTGCGGTTCCCTGGGGTTCCTGTCACCCGACGGAACCCTCGATGTAAACATTTTGATCCGAACCATTACGGTCGCCCAAGGGTGGTGGCAACTGTCCGTGGGTGGGGGGATTGTTGCCCAGTCCGACCCGCGGCAAGAATACGCCGAGACCTGGCACAAAGCTGAAGGACTGCTGCGCGCCGTTCTGCCTGAGAAGCCATGATTCTGCTGATTGATAACTACGACAGCTTCGTTCACAATTTGGCCCGCTATTTTCGCCGGCTGGGTCAGGAAACATGCGTCCTACGCAACGATGCGGTCGAGATCGAGGAGGTCCGCCGCATGGCCGTCGACGCGATGGTTCTGTCGCCCGGCCCGAAGTCTCCGCACGAAGCCGGTCGATCGCTGGCCTTGGTTCAGCAGCTGTCTCGTGAGATCCCGATTCTCGGGGTCTGTCTGGGACACCAGACCATTGCTGCCGCCTTTGGGGCTTCCATCATCCGTGCACGAGAGCCGATGCATGGTCGGACGAGCGAAATCCGCCATCGCGGCGAAGGCCTTTTTGCCGGTCTACCTGACCCGCTGTCGGTTGCTCGGTACCATTCCCTGGTCGTCGATCCCGAAACACTGCCCCGCGAGCTGTTCCCGACCGCCTTCACCGCCGACGGAACGCTCATGGCGCTGGAACACCGCAGTCGACCGATCGTAGGCTGGCAGTTCCATCCGGAGTCGATTCTGACCTCGCACGGGTATGTCCTGCTGGCCGCGTTCCTGGAACGGATTGGCTTGAAACCCAACCAACCACTGCCGACACTCGAGGACGAGGGCCCGGTATCAACGCTGCGAGCCGAAGAAAACCTAACGACTACAGAAGGGTAGCCGGGTGCATGTCAGCTTCTGCCGACTTGCGCTACGGTCAGAAAAGTCAACTGGAGAATCGTGGGGGTCGAGGTCCCAGGTCATCCAACGGAGACTTCACACCATCTCCAGGTCTACCTACTCACCCTTCGAATCGCAGGTCAAATCCACAGAAGCGGACATGCACCCAGGGCAGCCCGGGCATCGCCGCCCCGTCGTGTAGGAGTTCTCACGCGTGATTCTGGAAGGCATTGTCACCACGATCAACGAAGATGACACGACGAACATCGCGCCGATGGGCCCGGAAGTCGATCGATCGATCACGCGACTCTGCCTGCGACCGTATCAGGATTCGACCACCCTGGGAAATCTGCGACGATCGGGAGAAGGCGTTTTCCACGTCACGGACGATGTGGAGTTGCTGGCTCGGGCCGCCGTCGGAAACGTCGACCCACTGCCCTCGCTGATTCAGGCGACCGCGGTCCGCGGTCGAATCCTCGCAGAGGCTTGCCGATGGTACGCCTTCCGCGTCCGGAACCTGGAGGAGTGCTCACCGCGCGCAGTGGCCGATTGTCAGATCGTAGATTCGGGCCGGCTGCGCGATTTCTTTGGCTTCAATCGGGCTAAGCATGCCGTGGTTGAGGCTGCAATTCTGGCAACTCGTCTGCGTTGGATCCCGCGCGAAGAGATCCTCGCCCAGATGGAGCAACTGGCCGTCCTCGTAGAAAAAACGGCCGGCGATCAGGAGCGGCGCGCGTTTGAGTTCCTGCTCGCTTACGTGCAAAATGATTCCCGGACACCTTAGGAACAACTTCGAGAGACTTTCCTCGTTTAACCGCGTGGGCAACGCCCCGCGCGTACGAACCGCGTGGGCAACGCGCCACGAGTACGGGGAAATCTCTCGCGGCCCGCTGGGCACGCGGTTAAACGAGAGAACCGAGATGCGAAGTTATTTTTGAGTCATCCCTGAGTCGCCGGTCGACCCAAGCAGGCGACGCCGTAAGAGTGGTACCTGCCCCCATATTCCCGTCTGGCCGTTACACGTTTGAGGTTGCGTTTGGAAGCTGACGAAAAACGACAAATCCGTGCCTCCAGTCGCCTGCATTTCGGACTGCTTTCCTTCGGCAACCCGAATGTGCCGCGGTACGGAGGTGTCGGATTGATGGTGAAGCAACCGGAACTACGGCTGGAAGTAGAACCCGCGGAACGGTTCCGGGTGGACGGTCCGCTCGCGGATCGGATCCGCGAATTCGCCCAACGATGGCAGCAGTACGTGCAGCAGCCGGAACTGCCCGCCTGCCGACTGCGCGTGGTTGCCGCCCCACCCACCCACGTCGGTCTTGGCGTCGGAACCCAATTGGGCCTGTGCGTCGCGACGCTGCTGGATCGGCAGTGCTCCGGGCAGGATCGACCGCTGCGGGATCTTGCCCGGGCAGTAGGTCGTGGCCGACGATCGAGTATTGGGACGCACGGTTTCGCCCTGGGTGGCTTGTTGTTTGAGCTGGGAAAGTCTTCCGACGAGACGCTGGCTCCGTTGGCGGAGCGGGTGGAACTTCCCCGCGAGTGGCGCATCGTGTTGATGCGTCCGCAGCGAGAACTCGGATTGTGGGGGGAGGCCGAAAACAACGCCTTCGCACGTCTGCCCGCCGTGCCGTCTCGAGTCACCGATCAGCTGCTCGACTTGGTGCGGCAATCGATGTTGCCGGCCGCACGAGCCGGACAATTGGACGACTTCGGCGAAAGCGTCTACCAGTACGGAATTCAAGCTGGACTCTGCTTTGCGAAACAACAAGGTGGCCCGTTCGCGAACCGACTGCTCCAGGACTGGGTCGATGCGATCCGCCGTCGAGGAGTCTCGGGAGTCGGCCAGAGTTCCTGGGGCCCCACGCTGTTCGCCTTGCTACCCAACGAACCGGCGGCAGAAGATTTCGTGGCCTGGTGCCAATCCGAGTTACTCCGCAGCCCGGACGCCGCAGTCGTGACGATCTCGGCCGTCGCAAATCACGGGGCGGAATTGGGAAGTAGGCTGGAGGCTGGAGGCTGGAGGCTGGAGGAGGTAGGCTTTAGGCTGGAGACTGGAGGCTAAAGGAGAAGACGGCCGTCGGTTTTGATGAGCTGGTGTTCTTTCACGGTCTGGTCCTCCTGGTTCTTCATCCTCTTCTCTTACCTCCAGTCTCCAGCCTCCAGCCTGCAGTCTCCAGCCTGAGGAACCCTCAACCATGGCACAACTAGGCGTTAACATCGATCACGTGGCGACCGTCCGCCAGGCACGGAAGGCCGACGAGCCGGATCCGGTCTGGGCCGCGGCAATGGCGGAACTGGGAGGAGCCGACGGGATTACGATCCACCTGCGCGAAGACCGCCGTCACATCCAGGACCGTGACCTGCGGTTGCTGAAAGAGACCGTGCGCGCAAAGTTGAACCTCGAGCTGGCCTGCGACAACGATGTTCTCGGGGTGGCGTTGGAGGTCCTTCCCGATCAGGCGACGCTGGTCCCGGAGCGGCGTGAAGAGCTGACCACGGAAGGGGGACTGGATGTGGTTGCTGCCCCGCAAAAAGTTGCCCACGTGATCGAACAACTGCGGGGTGCCGGAATCGAGGTCAGCCTGTTCCTCGATCCCGACGGCGAGCAAATCCGCGCCGCCGCCGATCTGGGAGCTCAAGCGGTTGAGCTGCACACCGGATCCTACGCACGAACACGAGGCGGTGCTCGAGAAGCAGAACTGCAACGACTCGCCGAAGCCGGACGACTCATCCGACGTTGCGGGATGACACTGCATGCCGGTCACGGTTTGACCTACCACAATGTCCTGCCGATCGCCCGGTTGGAGGAAATGTGCGAATTGAACATCGGTCACAGCATTGTCGCCCGCGCCCTGATGGTGGGGATGCAGCAGGCCGTCCGAGAAATGAAGGACCTGATCCGTTGACCGCATCATCGAAAGTCGTGCAGTTTTTGGGTTGCTGGTTCGGATGAAGTCACAATACCTTCCCAGTGGCTTTTCGTTTAACCCGCATCCGCGGCGACTTCGCAAATCAACAATCGGCATTCATCAGTCATCACCCAATTCGGCGCACCGGCTCGGCAAAGCCCATCCCGGCGGGTCGGTCCCGGCCGCCGCCCACAGCCCGACGGTTGACGACGCACTCACCCTTTGCCTCGGCGACATCCTGTCTTATGATGTGCCGAATCAGCCTCACGCGGGACGAAGTACGGCTCGGCACGACGGTCCGCTTGCGGGATGACGGCTGAAGAACTTTCCCCCCAAGACAGGCAATCCAATGACGAGAAGCGGTTCGGCCTTTGCAGGGATGTCCGTTGCGCTGGCGACTCCCTTTCGAGACGGTCAGGTGGATGTGGACGCGCTGCGCCGTCAGGTGGAGTTTCAGATCGAGGCGGGCACGACGTGTTTGTGTCCGGTGGGAACAACCGGCGAATCTCCCACGTTGACGCACGAGGAGCATGAGCGGGTGATTTCGGAGGTTGTGCAGGCCGCAGCCGGTCGGATCAAGGTCATGCCGGGCACGGGATCGAACAGCACATCGGAGGCTCTGCGGCTGACGCGTTGGGCGGCGCGCGAGGGGGCCGACGCGGCACTGGTCGTCGCGCCGTACTACAACAAGCCCACGCAGGAAGGGTTTTACCAGCATTATCGGGCGTTGGCCGAAGCCGTCGAGATTCCGATCTGCGTGTACAACATCCCCGGCCGCACCGGAAAGAACATCGAACCGGAGACGTTCATTCGATTGGCCGAATGCCCCAACATCACACTCGTCAAGGAGGCGACAGGCTCCTTGGATCAGGCCTCCCAGATTCTGGCGACGACCAATATGACGCTCCTGAGCGGGGATGACAGTCTGACGCTACCGCTGTTGGCTGTCGGCGGGGAAGGAGTGATCTCCGTGGTCGGCAACATCGTTCCCCACGACATGATTGCCCTCGTCCAGACGTTCCAGTCCGGAGACTTGGTCGGCGCACAGCAATGGCACCGCAAACTGTTTGGACTCTGCCGCGACCTGTTATCCCTGGCAACGAACCCGATTCCAATCAAAGCCGCGATGCAACTGCTCGGTCGCGACACGGGCGAGTTGCGGCTGCCCATGACGCCGCTCGACGCAGCCGGACTGGAACGCCTGCGCGCAACGCTGACCAGCTACGGATTACTGTAATGGCGGAACCCGATTTTGACATCGAAAGCCTCGCCCGGTACCTGCACGTCACACCGCAACAGGTGGACCGGCTCGTCACGCGCGGAAAACTGCCCGGGCGGAAGGTCGGTGGTAAATGGCGATTCTCGCCCGCCGACATTCACCACTGGATGGAAGAGCGAATGGGCTTGCTCGAGGACGACGAGCTGGCGCAGGTCGAGGGAGCTCTGGCCAAGGCGGATAATCTGCAGGTGCACGACGTGTCGATCTCCGAGGCACTGCATCAGGAATCGATCCGACTGCCGTTGCAGGCCAAGACGAAAAACTCGGTGATTGACGAAATGACCCAATTGGCCGCCAACACGGGTCTGCTGTGGGACCCTCAGAAAATGGCCGAGGCGGTCCGCAGTCGCGAACAATTGCAGACCACGGCACTCGATATTGGCGTCGCGTTGATGCACCCACGTCGTCCCCTGACCAGCATCCTGGCGGAACCGGTGCTCGCGGTCGGCATCTCGCCGCAGGGAATTCCCTTTGGTGGCCGCGGTGGGCTGACGGACGTGTTCTTTTTGATCTGTTCGACCGACGACCGCAGTCACCTGCGAACGCTCGCACGCTTGAGTCGGCTGATCGGCAGCGATGAATTGCTGAGCGACCTGCGACAGGCGTCGGACAAGGCCACGGTGCACAAATTGATCTGCCAGGCAGAAGAACAACTCGTTCTCTGAGCCGACCATGTCCAGTGCGCATTTCAAAACTTGCACTTCTCGAGGGGTGGCTGGTGGCAAAGCGCAGCGATGCCCCGGCCTTCCGATCTACTGGGGCATCGCTGCGCTCTGCCACCCAGCCACCCTGGCCCAAAATGGGTTTTGAAATGCGCTCTACGGTGTTAAGTGCTCTGTTGATTGGCGACTGGGACCGAGCGACCTATCGGGCAGCGCGACGGGAGTTGGACCGGGTCGTCCCATCCCTGATCGCGCCGAACGTCCCCGAGGCCCTGCGCATGCTGGAACGGACTGAGGGGGTGACCGATCTGCTGATTGCCCAGTCCTTTCCTGGAGAATTCACCTTCCGCAACATTCAGCAGTTGCAGGCCGCGGCTCCGCTAGCGCGGTTGTGCGTATTGTTGGACAGTTGGAGCGAGGGGGAGACGCGCAGCGGACACCCCTGGCCGGGCGTGCCTCGAATGTACCTCCATCAGTTGTGGGCTCGCCTGCGATCCGAGGATTGGACGGCAACCGAGGGACATCCGCTGGCAGGCTGCGGCACCTTGCCGACTCTCAGCACGGATGAACTCTGGTTGCAGCGTGCCGAGCGCAGACTACCCCGCCTGCAAGGCACGGCCTTGATCTGGGGGCCGGAGCCCGACTCGCGCGCCGTTCTGTCGACGGTCTGCCATGCCGTCGGATTACAGACCGTCGACATGCGAACCGCCGCGTTCGATCCGCCCCGCGATGTTCGACTGGCCCTCTACGACGCCGCCCCCTACCGCGAAGGCCGCGTCACCGACTTGCGGATGATCCGATCGCGGACGCAGCACGTTCCCGTGATCGCTCTGCTGGACTTCCCTCGGCCGGCCGAGATCGCGGAAGTCACCGCCGCCGGCTGCACCCATGTCCTCGGAAAACCATTCTTGATCGATGACCTGGTCGCTTGCATGCACGACGCCCTCGTCTCCCCAGACCCGGTTTGCTAGGATGCGGTGACACATCATCCGCCATTCTATTGGAGAAGCCTGCCTTGAATCCAAGCTCTGCCCGGTCTCCTGCCGCCGCCAAAGGTACCTATGCGTTCGTCAGTCTGGGTTGCCCCAAGAACCTGGTCGACAGCGAGCGGATGCTCGGATTGCTCCGCCTCGACGGGTATGAACTTGTGGCGGATCCGGATGGCGCGGACTTCGTGGTCGTCAACACGTGTGGATTCATCGAGGCGGCGCGGCAGGAATCGTGCGGAGCGATTGACGAGATGATCCAGCTGAAGCGCCAAGGCCGAACGCGCGGCGTCATCGTCTCGGGATGCCTTGCGGAACGCCAGAAGGAGGCGTTGCTGGAGAGTTATCCGGAGATCGACCATCTGGTCGGCGTCTTTGGTCGGGAGGAGATCTCCCGCGTGGCCGACCGTCTGATGGGACATCAACAGGAACAGCGCACCGTTTTTCGGCCCGCGCCGATTCGCGCGCTGTCCGACGCGAACCGGTTGCGGATCACTCCGCGGCACTTTGCCTACCTGAAGATCTCGGAGGGTTGTGACCGGCTGTGTACCTTCTGTGCCATCCCGAAGATGCGTGGCAAACACGCCAGCAAACCGATGGAGCAGGTGATCGCCGAAGCCGAACAACTGGCGAACGATGGAGTCCGCGAGTTGATCATCGTCGCTCAGGACACGACGTATTACGGAATGGATCTGTACGGTCAACCACGGCTTGTCGAACTGCTCCACCAACTGGACGCCGTTGAGGGAATCGATTGGATTCGTCTGATGTACTTCTATCCGATGTACGTCAGCGAGGAATTGATTCGCACAATCGCGGAAAGCCCCCGGATTCTGCCTTATCTGGATATGCCTCTGCAGCACATTAACGACACGATGTTGCGGCGGATGGCCCGTCGTGTGACACGTGCCCAGACCGAAGACTTGCTGCAGAAACTCCGACAGCAGATCCCGAACCTGGTCCTGCGCACGACGCTGATCACGGGGTTTCCGGGGGAGACGGCGGAGCAGTTCGCAGAACTGCGGCAATTTGTGGCGGATCAGCGATTTGAGCGGCTGGGCGTATTCGAGTATTCTCGGGAACCGGGCACTCCCGCCGCCGAGCTTCCCGATCCGGTGGCCCCCGACCTTCGGCGTGCCCGGCGAGACGAGCTGATGTCGCTGCAGCAGGAAATTGCATTTCAGTGGAATCAGCAGCAGGTCGGCCGTAAGATCGATGTGATTCTGGATGCTCCGGTTCCGGACCAGCCGCACGCCTGGGTTGGACGAAGCTATGCCGACGCGCCGGATGTCGATGGACTGGTCTACGTCACCGGAGAACAACTTACGACGGGGCAAATCGTCCGCTGCGAAGTCGTCACCAGTCAGGATTACGACTTAGTCGCCGTTGCCCTGGAGGAAAACGACGACCTGACGGCCGTCGGACGAGGTGGAGCATCTGCTACGCGACGACGGAAGTAAAAGGATCTCAGCCACCGATGTCTTTGTCGCTCGCGAAATTGAGCCTGCCGAATCAGATCACGATTGTCCGCCTGGTCGTGTCTCTGATCGTTTTCGTCCTGATTCCGTTGCAGTACTACCAAGCGGCCCTGGTCGCTTTCTGCATTGCCGCGGGGACGGACTGGCTGGATGGTTACTTGGCCAGAAAACACAACGTCATCACCAAGCTGGGGCGGATCCTCGATCCGTTCGCCGACAAGATCCTGATCTGCGGAGTCTTCATTCTGCTGGGAGCCATTGAAGGGTCACAGATTGCTGCTTGGATGGCCGTGGTCGTCGTCGGACGGGAACTGCTCGTGACCGCACTGCGCAGTTTTGTGGAACAGCAGGGCTCGGATTTTTCCGCCCAGATGGCAGGTAAGCTGAAAATGGTTTTCCAGTGTGCATCGGCGATCATCAGCCTGCTGTTGCTCTCCTACGCTTCCGACAACGTTCCCCCGTGGCTACCCGGCCTCGCTTGGGTCGCCGCCTGGATCGCGGTGCTCTCGACGGTCTACTCCGGCGTCGGCTATGTCCAGACCGCCATTCGTTTGGTCCGCAGCACCTGAGACGGGCGCACGCGCCGATTCCATGATTGAACTGATCGACTCATCGTTCATCGCAATCGCCATCATCACGATCCCGCTCAGCATTCTCTTCTGGTTCCTGGCGATCGACCGCGTTGTGCATCGACAGCCGATCGTCGCTTGGTCACCGCGTCGGCAGGTCCCGTGGACGATCCTCGATCTGCTGATGATCATGCTGCTGTTTATCGTGCTGGGTTCCGCGGCGCCCCTGGCGATTGGCGCGTATTACGATTTGCCTCCGCAGCAGATGCAGATGGACGCTCCCGACCTGACCGCGGGGCAGCGAGTCGCCCTGGTCGCCGGATTCTCCATCTCGACACTTGTGCTGTGGCTCGTCAGTCTCTTCTGGATGCGTGGCCACGCGGGTGCGACGCGAGAAGATCTGGGCTGGTCGCCTACCGAGCGCACCGCGGATCTCCGGTTGGGGCTGGTCGCCTTCCTGATGCTCGTCGTCCCGATGTTGGGAATCCACTACCTGGCACTGCAGCTTTTCCCGTCGGAAGAGGTTCATCCGTTCATCGATATCGTGCTCCAGAATCCGCGACTGGAATATCTGCTGCCCATCCTGCTCGCCGCCGTCTGCGCGGCGCCGCTGGTGGAAGAATTCCTCTTCCGCGTCTATCTCCAGGGCTGGCTTGAGCGAATCGCATTCCGGCACACGAACCGAGATTCGTCGATCGTCGACGCGGATTTGGTCGCGTCCCAGGGCGTGAGCGACCTGACGTCCGAGGAGGAATCTGCGGCACCCGATTGCGGGCCGGTGGAATCTGCTGAGCCTCCATTGCGGGATGCGACCGAGCCTCCCCGGCGAACGCACTGGGGCCCGATCGCAACCAGCGCGCTGGTCTTCGGCCTGTCCCATACCGGCCAGGGGCCCGCCCCGATTCCGCTCGTCTTTCTCGGACTGGGACTCGGCTACCTGTACCAGCGGACGCACCGCGTGCTGCCCTGCATCGTCGTCCATTTCCTCGTGAACGCCACCGCCGTCGTGCAATTGGCCCTCTACATCGCTCAGCCGAATGGGACACCCTGAAGCGCAGTTCCGAACTGTAATTTGGGACGGGGAGGCTGGCCTGTTGAAAATGTTTTCGACTCGGAAACATGGGAAGTTCTGGCAGGCAATGAACAAACGGAAATCCCAGCTCCCTTCTCCCCCGGCCCCTCTCTCCGAAACGGGGCGAGGGGAGCCAGAGTTGATCGGGTCCGCTACAGACGAGCCTGTCAGGTTTTCAACAGGCCAAGGCGAGCCTCCCGCCGAGCCTGAATTTCCCGCGTCCTCGACTCGGCAGGAGCCTCGCCCTCCTAGCGTGCGCCGTTCTGGCTCCCGTTCGCCATCTCTGTTACCTTCTGTTCTGTTTGAACGATGGTGGCAGAAAAGACCCTTGCTGGCGGCGCTGCGTAGGAGGGGATTCTGCCAGTGTGAAAGGAGCGTTTTCCATGGCGTACGGATTTGGCATCATTGGTTGCGGCATGATCTCGAACTTCCACGCGCGTGCGATCGGTGATCTCCGGGGAGCACGGATCGTCGGTTGTTACGACGCGCACCAACCATCGGCGGAGCGGTTTGCGAAAACGCATGGCTGTGCGTGGCACGCGGAATTGAAAGAACTCCTGGCCGATCCTGCCGTTGACGTCGTCACGATTTGCTCACCGAGTGGAGCTCACATGGAGCCGGCGGTCGCTGCAGCCCGGGCCGGCAAGCATGTCATCGTCGAGAAGCCACTGGAGATCACGCTACGACGCTGCGACCGGATCATCGAAGCCTGCGCCAAGAACGGTGTCGTCCTCTCGACGATCTTTCCTTCGCGATTCCATGAATCGGCGCAGTTGATCAAACGGGCGATCGACGAGAATCGATTCGGGCGATTGACGCTCGGAGATGCGTACGTGAAATGGTATCGCTCGCAACAGTATTACGACAGCGGAGCCTGGCGGGGCAGTTGGAAACTGGATGGCGGCGGCGCCTTGATGAATCAAGCGATTCACAGTGTCGACTTGCTGACCTGGTTCATGGGCCCGGTCCGATCGATTACCGCCCACACGGCAACGTTGGCTCACGAGCGGATCGCGGTCGAGGACACAGCGGTCGCAAGCCTGCAATTTGCCAATGGAGCACTCGGTTTGATCGAGGCGACCACGGCCGCCTATCCGGGCTACTTGAAGCGGATCGAAATCCACGGCTCGGAAGGCTCCGCCCTGATGGAGGAAGAGGATCTCAAGGCGTGGGATTTCGCGCGGAAGGATCGGCGAGACGCGGCAATCCGCCGCCGCATGCTCGGAAAGACGCACACCGGAGGCGGAGCATCTGATCCCTCGGCGATCGGCCATCACGGCCACACCGCCCAATTCAAGGATGTCCTCAAGGCGATCGAAACGGGCGCCTCGCCCCAGATCGACGGTCCCGAAGGCCGGCGGTCGGTCGAGATCATTCTGGCGATCTACAAGTCGGCCGAGTCGGGTCGCAGCGTCACCTTGCCGCTGAAATCGGATCCCACGCTCAAAGCCCGCGCGCAGGATAAACCCCAGACCTGACGCATGAACCATGGGCCCCTTGAGGAGACTACAGGATGATTCGAGGAGGACAAGGAGGAGGGAAGATGGTCGGTCCGTCGGTGCTG
>CAZFWV010000197.1:10157-12840 GCA_964522605.1 uncultured Pirellulaceae bacterium | reverse complement strand
CCTATCCCGATTCTTGTGCGTGGTACCCAACCCCGAAAGAGTCAACCGATGGGAGGGACGTGTTTAGCCTGGTTGCACTGCGATTTGTAGCCGAACTCCGCCGCATGATAGGGGTAGGGAGGTCCGGTTGAGCCGGACTCCCCTCCCTCCGAACCGTACGTGCGGTTCTCCCGCATACGGCTCTCCAGTTAGTAGTTTACGGATTGAGCGAAACGAAAGTGGGCCTCGCGCAGACTGTAGAGGCCAGCGTTCGCAAAGTACGCATTGGGCCAGCGTTGCTGACGTGGTAAACGCTCGGGGTTCTTCCGATGACGTTTCAAGAGCAGCCGCCGGAGGCGGCTGCGAATCTTGGCGTCAAGGTCTTTGTAGATCGTCCAACGGCAGTGTCGAAAGTAGCCGAACCAGCCGACGAGAACGCGGTTGAGTTCGGTCGCAATCCGCTCTACCGAGCCGGACCGCTGGCGAAGGGTCAGCTCTTGGATCCGCGCCTTCATCTTCGCAAGGCTCTCGCGACGAGGATAGATCCGGTCCCCGCGAAACGAGTAGCCCAAAAACGAGAAGCTCTCGACGCGGCTGTCGACGATCTTGGTCTTCGTAGGATGGAGAGTCAAACCGGCGGCCTCGACCCATGCGGTGATCCGCCGCAGAGCCTCTTCGGCGTCAGATTGACTGCGGCACAGCACGACGAAGTCGTCCGCGTAGCGCACCATCTCGAAACCGGCGTCGGCCATCTGGTGATCCAGAGGGTTGAGGTACAGATTCGACAGCACGGGTGAAAGAACGGCCCCTTGCGGCACGCCGGCGATCGGCGACCATTCGCGGAGTTCTTCCAGAATGTTCTGTTCAAGAAAGAGCTTGAGCAGCTTCAGCATCCGTGAGTCCGAAATATGCGCTTGGACCAGAGCCAGCAAGCGGTCTTTCGGGATCGTATCGAAGTAACCTTTCAAGTCCGCGTCGACCACGTAAACGTACCCTTCCTGAAGCTTCTGCTCGACGACCCGAAGGGCATCATGAGCTCCGACTCCATGACGAAAGCCGAAGCTTCGCTCATGGAACTGGTGGTCCAGGATCGGCTCGATCACGCTGAGCATCGCCCGTTGGACGACGCGGTCGCGGACTGTCGGAATGCCCAGTGGACGGGTCTCCTTCGGTCTTCCCGGTTTGGGAATGTGAACTCGTAGCACCGCACTGGGACGATAGGTTTGGGCCTTGATTTCCTCAGAGAGCTGTCGTGTTTCCACGAGCAAGTGCTCTTCGAAAGCTTCGCAGCTTTGCCCATCAACACCGGCCGCTTTCTTCTTACCGGTCACCTGGCGGGCGGCCGTGTAGAGATTCAGCGGGGCGTAAACCTTATCAATTAACGCGTGCCATCTGCCTCCTTTCACTTTGTTTTCCAAAAGTGTCGTCAACATTCGGTCTGTCCAGACAGCAGGCTGAGCCCACCGGCGAATATCCGGCGTCTCTCCAGTCGGTATAGCCGAAAATGGCACTCGTGCTGGCAAAGGATCTTGTGATTTGCTTTTCATGCGTTTGGTCATTCCGAATCTACTTCCCTGCCTCCCTTCGCTCGCGGAGGGTTTGGTTCCCCCCGGTCAACACTACTATGAAGGCTCTGAATCCTCAGCTGAGCGCATCCTCGGTCTGCACGCTGCTGAGGCCTCCCTGCTTTTCTCGATTGGACTTCCGAACATTCCGTCTCCAACCACCCTACTGCCATTTCGCTCGCCTCGGTTTGACACGTTACGGTTTCCCTTCACCGTGCGAGCCGCCTCACCGACCTGCGGGTTTAACCGCCACCCGGAGTTGGGCCTCGTCTGGGACGTTGTGTGAGGTCAGGGGTTCGCGAGTCGCTAGGACGCTCCCCGACAGGCTTGGCCGAATCGAGTTCACTTGCGTTACGGACTGTTCGTTCGTTTCCGGTTGCTCTCCACCCTTTCTGTTGAAAACGCAGTTACCTTCAACTACGGGGAGGTAACGTCTTCCCCGATCAGGACTTTCACCCGATAATCCAATCGCCTTCACAGGCGCACTAGCCGAATTCGTGAGAATTCGGATCGCATCGCGGAGCCTCCGAATTCTCACGAATTCGGCTACAAGCCTCCGAATCCAGCTACAAGCGTCCGAAGTCTCACGAATTCGGCGACATACGGAGAATTCGGCGACAGTCGCAGCGCAGGCAGGCGAAACACGTACGGATAGGATTCGCTTTTCTCATGTTTGGAAAACCTAATTCTAGTCACCAAACATGGCTGCGGCGAGTCTCATGGCGCAATTGACGGACCGAACCGATTCACGAATGTGATCAACCATCCGATCACGCGGTGCTGCCGCCGTCGACGGTGATCACCGTACCGGTAACGCGCGATGCATCGGGGCCGAGCAGATAACTTACGGCCGCGGCGGCATCTTCCACGCGAGGAAGTCCCAGGGGGCTGCGGCGTCGGACGATATCCAACTTATCTTCCTGCAGACCTTGCGTCATTTCCGTTTCCATGTAGCCCGGTGCGACGCAATTCACGGTAATCCCGAGTCGTCCCAACTCTCGCGCCAACGAACGGCTCAAGCCTTCCAAACCCGCCTTGCTCGCCGCATAGACGGCCAGCCCGCTGAATCCGGTGCGGGCAATGATGGACGAGACATTAATAATCCGTCCTTCTTTCCGCAGCATCATCGACCGAGACGC
>CAZFWV010000197.1:5610-10057 GCA_964522605.1 uncultured Pirellulaceae bacterium | reverse complement strand
CCGACAACGCGGTAGCCTTCGCCGACCAAGCGAGTCGCGATGGCGAGCCCCAGGCCGCGTGTCGCGCCGGTCACTAGTACGGTTTTCCGCTCATTCATGGTCGCGTGCGAGTTTTCCTGTGGCACTACAAGGTAACTCCTTAACGAAGTTGATCAGTGCGGGAACCTTATGGCGGTCAAGTCGCGTTCGACAGTGATCGAGGATCGAGTCCCGCAAACTCGTCCGATCGGATCCATCATTCAGCGGAACGATCTCTGCCACGACGAGTGAACCCATGATCGGATTACGTTTCGCCGCAACCTTGGCCTGCCATACTTCCGGGTGCGAGAGCAGCACTTGTTCTACCTCTTCGGGATGGACTTTATTTCCCCCAACGTTGATAACACCCGTTTCGCGACCGAGGAAAACGTATCGGTCACCACGCTGCTCAACTCGATCGCCCGTATCAACGAAACCCTGGTCGTCGGCAAAGCCCGTTTCCGTTCCCACATACCGCGGCTGGACGGAAGGATTACGAACATACAGTTTCCCAGAAAGAACGCGCAACTCAATCTCACCTGGAGGCGAATCCAGGTAATGAGCGGGAAATCCTTCTCGCCCGTCGGACACCGAGAAGCCGACGCCCGCTTCTGTCGAAGCATAGATGTGGGAGATGCGCGCCTTCGGAAAGCGCAATCGTAGTGCGTCGAGCACGCGCTGTTCCGCAATTTCGCCACCGAGTGTTACCTGCTTCAGCTCGAGTTGTTCCGAACTCGGAGTCATCAGGATCTTCCGCCAGAGCGTCGGGGTTGCGGACAGATGCGTGCATGCTCCTGCCACCAACTCTTGCACCTGCTGCTCAAGAGACTCCGACAATTGCGGTGCGATCAGCGTTGATCCGGAGAGCATCGCTTGCAGGACCACTTGAAGTCCCGCGAAACGAGCATAATCGTACAGTAGACCCCAACGACAATCGGCACCCCGCTGGATGTCGACCTTCGTCGTTCGCGTCAGCGACGCGAGCGTGTGGCTGACGATTTTTGGAATTCCCGTCGTGCCGGAAGTCGGCAGGAGCCACTGCGTCGTGAGATCGACCGAATCGCGTCGACCGACGACTTCATGGCTCGCTTCATCGGCCGGCGACCATTCGTCCTCCATCAACGGAACACGCTGCCAGGCGGCAGGCCACTCCGTCTGCAGGTCGCCATCGTCCAGAACCAGGTCACATCCGGCTTGTTGGCCGAGAGTGATGGTGTCCGAAACCGAGAGATTGCGCGACGTAAGTAAGATCTGCGTTGCGACACCGTCCAGTTGTACGAGAGCGGGAAGGGCGCGCTGGATCTGACCCACATAGAGAAGCACGTTACGCCCACGGCACCTGGATCTCCGTTCGTCGGACCAGCAGCAGAGAAGCTCGCTGCAAGTCATCGATCCGGTCGAATGCCGCACGACCACGCGCGAACCGGGAATCGCTTGCAGGTACTCCCTGAGAACGGTCACCGTGCATGCCTCTCATAAAACCCGACGAAGTCACCAAACGTCCGAGGATAATACGGTTCGTCGGATTCCGAAAACGGATCGTAGCCCAGCTCTTCTTCGAGTCGAGCGACCAGGATGCCAAACCCGAGCGAATCGAGGCCCGATTCGAGCAGGACGAGGTCATCGTCGAGCGGGGGGACCGGCCCCTCCGCATGCTGCCGATAGATATCCCGAAAAACCTTCTCAATCTTCTCGCGAATCACCTGCATGGCCTCCCAACTGCAACCCGCTTTCCTGGACCCTCACGAAGTCTCGCTCCCGGTTGTCGCGAAAATCCTAACATAATCCGACCGGAGGGAGCGGCGATAGGCGTCCCCGTCGCGAGCGAACGGGTCGCAACGACCGTGGGGATCGTAGCATCCTCACGCTGTTTCGCCTGCATGGGGATCACAGAGAAGTGAAGCCGCGGATTGACGCGGATCATCGCTGCCAAACGACGATTCGCGCCGTCGCGTTGGATCCCGGTCTCTACGACCTGCCCATACTACGCTGGGTGCCACTGGCTTTGCCAGTGCTGTTCTTCGACTCGAGAGGACACTGGCAAAGCCAGTGGCACACCCATTGCGTGCAAGAAAAAGGGGGCAGGAGTCTTTCCACCCTCATCCTTCATCCGCGTTTGTTCCGCGATTATCCGCGGCCAATTCTCCTTCCCTCCGACATCAATGTGACATCCCCCACGACGACGGCACTCGGAGCAATATGCGCCGCGGGATCCACTTGTTCGGCGTGATGTCGAAAATCGAAACCAGTCATGATTGATCCACGTTAACGCTGCAGAATCGCTTCGGCGCTGAAGCGGACAAACATCCAGCAGGGGTCCTCCGACGTCTCCTCCAGATGAGCTGCACGTTCTTTCACTTTTTCTACGGTAGGCAAGAGGGAGGGATCCAGGGACGGCATCCGTTGCAGTGTTCGGATTGCGTGCAGCACGACCTCAGGCTGCTCACTGTCCAATTCCGCCAACAGGACGTGGGTCGCGAGATCCGAGTCACCCAGGCCGGCCAGGGCCCCGGCTGCCTCAATGCGAACACTCGGAGTCGGATCCTCCAAGGCGACCCGCAGCGCATCGAGCACCGGCGGGTCGGCGGATGTGGACGCCTTCAATCCGACGGCCGCCCAATAGCGAACGGCCGGATCCGAATCGGATAGCCAGCGAATTTGTTCCTGGATGGCATCTTCGCTGCCAACCTGTTCGGCAGCGTGCAGGATTTTCTCGAGCGAGTAACGCGACGGATCCCGGGCCAGATCCCACGGTGTAACCCCATTCAGCCGCGACCATACCATCGATTCTGGCAGGAATCCCACATCTCTTGTGCTTCGCACCCATTGACCAAGTTGCGAACGCATTCGCTGCAGGACACTCTGATGCGACACTGACTCAGCCAGATTGCGCAATTGATGCGGATCGGACCACGTATCGTACAACTCTTCCTGACTGCGACGCGGTGCGGCATAAGTCATCTGCGCCTCGTCCAATTGCCCTGCATCGCGCAGCGTGGCCAGTTCTCGGCGCATTTCTGCCTGGTCCGAGTAGTACTCGGGCGGCATCCAGGATTGGTGCGGCATGTAGTTACGGATGTATAGATAGCGATCATCGCGGACCGAGCGCGACAGATCATACACCTCGTCAACTCGATCTCGCGCACCAAAGACATATTGTCGCGGAGCAGAGGTCCAAGATCCCAAGAACGCTGCACCCTGCATTGTCCCAGGAGGGTGCAGTCCGGCGATGGAAAGCACGGTGGGAGCGAAATCCACGAAGCTGACGAGGCGATCCGTGGTTGTACCCGGTCCTGATGGGGCAAGATGCTGGTATTTCTCAGGAAAACGCACCAGCATCGCAACGCGCATCCCGCTGTCGTGCAGCACTCGTTTCCCACGTGGCATGCCCATTCCGTGGTCCGAGTAGAAGAAGACGATGGTGTTGTCCGCCAAACCGTCTTCCTCCAAATCGCGCAGAATCTGTCCGACCTGTTGATCCATTGCCGTGATGCAATCGTAGTAGCGCGCCCACGTCCGTCGCACAAGCGGCGTGTCGGGATAGTAGGGAGGCAGGACCAAATCGCTCGGATCGTGCCGCTGCTCCGGAGAAAGTTGCGATCCGACCTCCCGCTCAAATTGTTCGAACGGATACACGCACGTTCGCGATTGGTGCGTCGTCATCAGGTTGATTACGCTGAAGAACGGCTGGTCCGGAGACCGGTCCCGCCAGTGGGCCGAACTGCTACTTCGATCCCATGCAGCGCGGATCATCGCTGCTTCGTCTCGCACGTTGTAATCGGTCTTCACATTGTTCGTCGTGAAGTAACCTGCTTCGCGCAGGTACTGTGGGAAGGGCCGACACCAGTCAGGAACAGGAAAGTGAGACCGCAGCCGTTGCGTTCCCAGCGATGTGGCGTAGAGCCCAGTGATGAGGCAACTGCGGGCTGGAGAACAAACCGGAGCTGTCGCGAACGCGTTTTGATAACGCACCGCATGGCGAGCAAACTCATCCAGGTGCGGAGTCTTCGCCTGCGAGTCACCGTAACATCCCAACTGCGGACTCATGTCTTCCACGGTGATCCACAGGATATTGGGGCGTTGATCGGGTTTTTGTTCGGTCGTAGCTGGAACAACTTGGCCGATCGCGTTGCTACAGAAAACGACCAACACGCACAGTAAAGACCGCACGGCCATGAAACGATTTGGGGTTCGTCGTGATGACATGATGGAAACCTTATTTCATCTCGGTTACGCCAAAGTCCGTTTGAAGTTGCGAATCGGGCGGAGTCGGTAGACCGTCGCTCGGCAAGCAAAATTGTTCGTAGCCGGATTCGTGAGAATTCGGAGTCGCCTGCCCTGAGGTGTGAGTCGTGTTCACCTGACAGGTTCACCTCGGCCGTCTCCGAATTCTCACGAATTCGGCTACGGGTTAAACGAAAGTTGTTTC
>CAZFWV010000197.1:0-5510 GCA_964522605.1 uncultured Pirellulaceae bacterium | reverse complement strand
GTCTCCGAATTCTCACGAATTCGGCTACGGGTTAAACGAAAGTTGTTTCCTACCCGCCACACGCCGCATTGGCAAGAATCAATACCTTCCTCGGCAAAGCAATCCTTTGGATGTTGTAACAAACCCGGCTCGCTGCAGCACCGCGGCGAACGGAGATTGCTGGGCCGCGTGACCATCGATCCGGGCCAGCAAGACCGGTTCGGTTTGCGCAGCGGTTGCCAGGGCTTGAGCCAGCATGGCGGCGGACGCATCGGATTCGTCGGGATCATCCGACAGAAACGTCATTAAGTGCTGGCCCGTCCGACTTAGATATCCAAGCAATTGACCTCGATCTAGAATAACGCGCGCCCCAGCGGCTCGCTGCGGGCGCGCGGCCACATCGGGGATCGCCGGCCAGGGCAGGGCACCGCCGAACGCGTTTGCCGGATCCGTCGCGGCCAGAATCACCGGAGCGGTTTGTTCCAAACCGGTCGAGTCGCGCAAGCGATCTTCTGCTCCAGGAGCCGCGAACTGCGCGGCTCCCAACCCCGCAACAAAATATCCGCGACGGACCTTGCCGGCTTCTTCCATCGCTTTCAGTGTGGGATAGATGGCGGCGAATCCACCGCGAACCGCTTCGTTGGCGATCATCTCTCGCGTCAAAACCCCGTAGCGTTCGACCAACTGCTGAACGAGAGCCAGTTGCTGCTGGGTTGGCGAAGGTCGTGATGTACTGGGACGTTCGAGCAGCGACCAGCGACCTTCCGAGCCGGGCTGTTGCGAGGATCGACGTGAACGAAAGCCACGAGCCGACCGGTGACGGACCGAAGACCGTTGGGTGCGCCGCCGACTGCGGAGTGAACGGAGTGGTGCGAGCGTGTCATTTGTCACATGGCCCGCCCAGACCAGTTGCCACAAGGCGGTCAGAACGTCATTCCGGAAGCCTCCGATGCTGCGCGCCAGATCTTCGAAGAACACCGCGCCGCTCCGCGCAAGCTCTTGGGACACGGCATCGGCCAATTCAACGTCAACGGTCATCGGTGGCGGGGCGAGATTGAGCAATTGATCCGTCAGATAGAGCGCAACCCGTCCATCATCGCTCCCCAGACTCTCGAAGCCGCGCCACACGACTTCTCCCGCAGTGCACAACGTATCGAGGTCCGCCGGCCGATAACCGACGACGCGACACGGCAGAATCTCCTGCTCCAGCACAGAGGCCGGCAAAGGCAATCCTTGGAGCTGTTGAATTGCATCCAGCAGTCCATCCAATCCGCGGCGGGGATTCGTGATGGCTTGCCACTGGGGCAGGAATCGCGCCAGCATCTCGGGCTCGACAGGCTCGACCTGCTTCCTCAGCCGCGCTAACGAGCGTCGCTTCAGCAGCCGCAAGACGTTCGCATCACACCATTCCCGGCCGCGGCCACCCGGCAGAAACTCACCTTCCAGGATCCTGCCCGCGGCGACCAGCTTGTCGATCGCGGTGCGGACCGGGGCAATCCCCAGGTCGAAACGTTGAGCCAGTTCCTCGATGTGGAAGGGACCATGAGTTCGCGCATAACGCGACACGAGGTCTCCCAGCGGATCGTCGACATTCTGTAGAAACGCATCCGGAAGACCGGCGGGCGGCATAATCCCCAGCGCGTCGCGAAAGCGCGATGCGTCTTCCGCCGCCGCGTAGCGCGTCGCCCCCGCGATCCGGATCTGCACGACTCGTCGCCGAGCAGTCAAGTTCTGCAGCCAGCGCCGCAACTCGCCGGTCGCCACGGCCTCCGGCGCGGTTCGGTCCGCGATCTCTTCCTCTGTCAAATCACCAATCTGGCGCAGCAGATCGTGAACGTCATCTTCGTCCCGTGCCCGAAACTGTTCCTCCAGTCGCTGTAGCTGGCGCACGACCTGGTCGACCGCTTCCGCACAAAGCAGCTCGCGCAGTTCGGCATCGCCCAAGAGTTCGCGTAGCTGCGCATGGTCCAGGGCGAGCGTTTGCGCGCGTCGCTCGGCCAGCGGCGTGTCGCCTTCGTACAAGAAATGCGCCGTGTAGTTAAACAGCAACGATGCGGCAAACGGCGACGCGGTTTGCGTTTCCACCTGGACAACCCGAATTGACTGGCGCCGGACGTCTTGCAGGATTTGCCGAAGTCCCTTGATGTCAAACACGTCGCGAAGACATTCGCGATACGTTTCCAACAGGATCGGGAAGTCGGGAAAACGAGCCGCGACGGACAACAAGTCGGCCGCGCGGCGTCTCTGCAGCCAGAGTGGAGATCGGCGGCCCGGCTGGCGACGCGGCAGGAGCAGAGCGCGGGCGGCATTCTCGCGAAATCGTGCGGCAAACAATGCCGTCGAGCCGAGTTCGCGCACGACGATCGGCTCGACCTCATCCGGATCCGGCACCAACAAATCAGCGGACGGCAACTGGCTGGCTTCCGGCAAACGGAACAGAATGCCGTCGTCGGACCACATCATATCGATCTCGCCCAGGCCTTCCGCGCGCAGGCGCGCGGCAACGGCCGTCGCCCAGGGTGCGTGAATGCGGGCTCCGAACGGAGAAAGCACCGCGATCCGCCAGTCTCCGACTTCGTCCAGGAAGCTCTCCACGACAATCGTCGTGTCACTCGGAGGCTCGCCCGTGCTGTCCGACTGGTCGCGCAGATACTGCAGCAGATTTCGCGCGGCACGCTCATCCAATCCATGATTCTCACACAGTTGAGCCTGAGCCTCTTTTTCGGGCAGCCTCAACAACTGGCGCGTCAGACGACCGATTGCACGACCAAATTCCAAGGGGCGCCCGGGCCCTTCGCCTTTCCAGAATGGCATCTTTCCCGGCTCGCCCGGTGCCGGACTGACGAGGACCCGATCCTTGGTGATCTCGACGACACGCCACGACGACGCGCCGAGCAGAAAGATCTCGCCCGGTCGCGTTTCGAACACCATCTCTTCGTCCAGCTCACCCACGCGGCTGCGGTTGTCCTCCGCTCCTACCAGATAGACGCCATACAAACCGCGATCGGGGATCGTCCCACCATTGAGAATTGCTAACCGTTGACTACCACGGCGAGGCGCGACGGTTCCAGTAACTCGGTCCCAGTTGATCCGCGGTCGCAATTCAGAAAACTCGTCCGACGGATATCGACCGGCCAACAAATCCAAAACACCATCGAATGAACTTCGGGGTAGCTCATGAAACGGTGCCGCGCGACGGACCGTGGCATAAAGCTGATCGGCGGAAACGCTTTCCAAAGCAACCATGGCAACCAGCTGCTGAGCCAAAACATCCAGCGGGTTTCGCGGATAGGAGGTCGGTTCGACCTCGCCATCCATCATCCGCTCAGCCGCCGCTCCACACGCCAACAGGTCGCCACGATACTTGGGAAACACGATTCCTTTCGAACAGGCTCCCACCTGATGCCCCGACCGGCCGATGCGCTGAATCCCTGAAGCAATGGATGGTGGGGCTTCGATCTGAATCACCAGATCGACCGCTCCCATGTCGATGCCAAGTTCAAGAGACGACGTCGCCACAATCGCCGGTAGCTGCCCGCGCTTCAGCCGGTCTTCAATCTGCAGCCGCGTTGCTTTCGCAATGGAGCCATGATGAGCCAAAGCGATTTCTTCTTCAGCCAATTCGTTGATCGCTGCCGCCAGGCGTTCGGCGAGCCGACGACTGTTGACGAAGATCATCGTCGACCGATGCTCGCGGATCAGCTGCACTAATCGCGGGTGGATACGTGGCCAGATCGAAGGAATCACGGGCCCTCCGGCAGCCGGCCCGGTGTCCACTTGAGCGCTGGCCAGTTGTCCCATGTCCTCGACAGGCACTTCAATCCGCAAATCCAACTGCCGCTTACGCCCCGCCTGAATGATTTCAACCGGTCGCGCCTGCAGCGCCGGCTCGACTTCGCCGCTCCATTCCGCACCACCCAACAGGCGCGCGACTTCTTCGATCGGACGAACCGTGGCCGAGAGCCCCACACGCTGGAATGGAGCGGCAGACGACTCGCGCAGGTCCTGCAGTCGCTCGAGTGAGAGGAACAGATGTACGCCGCGCTTGGTTCCCACCATGGAGTGGATTTCGTCGACGATCACCGTTTCGACCGGGCGCAACATTTCTCGCGCACGCGAGGTCAGCATTAAGTAGAGCGACTCAGGCGTCGTAATCAGAATTTCGGGTGGCTCGCGCAACAGGCGCGTCCGTTCGCTGGCCGGCGTGTCACCCGACCGAACTCCCACGGACGGCAGGTGATACTCAACTCCCATCCGCTCAGCCACCGCCCGAACGCCCGCCAGCGGCGCTCGCAGGTTTCGCTCGACGTCAACGCCCAGAGCCTTGAGCGGCGAGATGTAGAGCAGGCGAACTCCCTGCGGTGCTAACGGTGAAAATGTTCTTCTCTCGGCAAGAATTCGAGCGACCAACGGGAGCGACTCTGACTCGGGTACGGTAGCACCCCGTTGGATTGTGGCCCTGCCGCATGGCGGTGCGACCCGTTCGGCCCGCTGCTCGGATTGCCCAGTCGGCTCACCCGACACGACGCCAGCGTCGGGAAACATGATCCGATCGATCGCCACCAAGAACGCTGCCAGCGTCTTGCCAGACCCGGTCGGCGCCAGAACCAAGCTGTTCCGACCGGACGCGATCGCTGGCCACGCATCCTGCTGGACGCGCGTAGGTTCCGAAAACGCCTGACCAAACCATTCCCGCACGACTGGATGAAAAAGGTCCAATACCGCAGCTCGGCCATCGAATAAGTCGGGTTGCGTGGTCGGATTGGACATCACAACGGGCCGCGCCGGAAACGAGGCATGGGCAAAGAGAAAGGGAATCGTCAGCACAGGATCGGTCGCGACAGGAGCCCTGATCGTACCATTCTTGCGACTGACTAGCCGGCAAGCGAGATCGAATCGCGTGGAGGTGGGAACGAAGGAGAGGAGGAAACCACGGATCTGACGGAGCGTACGGATCGGCGGGGACTGATCAGCGGAGATCCGTACCTTCCGTCAAATCCGTGGTTGCTCTTCGTTCTGCGGCTTCGTCCCCCAGGCGATAGGCTACCGCCTGTTAGCGACATGGAAATTCGCACAAATTCGACTACGAAAAACGGACAATTGCCAAGCAAAAACACCGCCGTTTTAGTGTCTTTGGAGGGTGAAAACTGTGGTTGACACATGTTCAGCATCGCAATAGATTCTTGATCCACACGACGGATGCAACATCGCACAAGGAGGGTACTCAGATGCTGGTTCTAGGACGGAAAGAAAACGAATCGATTCTCATCGGTGACTCGATCCGCATCACGATCGTCGGCCGCTGCGGCTCGTCGATCAAGCTGGGTGTGGAGGCACCGCGCGACGTACGCGTCTGGCGCGAGGAAATACGGGCTCAGCAGGCTGTAGACTGGAGGCAGGAGGCTGTAGGAGGGGAGAAGAGCGTCGGGGACGCGGATTGACCGCCGATCGGGCGGGCCGAATTGATTGGCGAGTGATGAATGACGATTGTTGAATTGCGAAGAAGTGGCTGATGCAGGTGATGGCGGGGC
>CAZFWV010000196.1:0-12849 GCA_964522605.1 uncultured Pirellulaceae bacterium | reverse complement strand
CCACCGCTGCAGACCGAGTTGCCGCCGATTCCCCTGCGCTTCGGCCAGCCGCTCGAGCCGCTGCCGTATGCGATCAAGCCGTACGGTCACGTCAATGGAGCGTGGGGAAAAACGTGGCACCTGAGTGTCGTGGACGGCGGTCAACCGCGCGGCGATGGCGTGCCGGCGACGGCGCGGGGGCCCATCTGGTTCAATGCCCAGCAGACGTTCTTTGTGTCGTGGCAGGACGAGTCGATGGGGCAACTGCATTGGACGTTTCTCGTCAATGGTGTTCCGCGCGCCGTGGAACGATTCGGGATGTCGGACGGGATTCCCATCGCGGGCGATTTCAATGGTGACGGACTCGCGGAAATCGGTGTCTTCTTCGAGGGGCAATGGTTCGTTGACCTGAATGGCAACGGCGTCTGGGATGAGGATGATCTATGGGCCAAGTTGGGCCACAAGCTCGATCAGCCGGTGGTGGGAGACTGGGATGGAGACGGCAAGGACGATATTGGAATCTTTGGCCTGTCCTGGCCTGGAGATCCGCGCGCCGTTGCGCGGGAACCCGGATTGCCCGATCGCGAAAACGAACAGCGCGGTGTAGCGAAGAACGTACCGCCTTCCCCACCAGATGCTCCGCACGAGCGCCGCACGCTTCAACGCGGGGCCGATCAGCCAGCCCGCGCGGATCTGATCGACCATGTGTTCCACTTCGGCCAGGGTGCGGACCGGCCCGTCACGGGCGACTGGAACGGCGATGGCATCAGTACGATTGGTATCTTCCACAACGGGTGGTGGTACTTGGATCGGAATGGCGACGGACGATTCGTCGAAGACGAGGATCTCGAGGCCGATTTTGGTCGGGGAGGGGATCTGCCCGTCGTCGGCGACTTCAACGGCGATGGAATCGATGAAATTGCCGTCTACCGCGGAAGCGAGTTGATTATCGATTCAAATCGTAACTTCCGCATCGACGAAGCGGACCAGAGACGTCAGTTGCCTCGCCGCAGTGAGCATCTGGTGGTCGGCGATTTCGATGGCGACGGCATGGATGATGTCGCCTTCGTCGAGGCGTCGATGCGCTTTGCGGAGATCGATCCGCGCGAGTGATACGTCACTCTTTCAGCTTCTGGATTTCCGCTTCTACCGCCGCGATCTCGCGCTCCAGGCGTTCGACCTCGCCGGCTTCATCCGGTTGCTGGCGCGCTCCCGACAGTTGTTGTTGCAGCTTGTGCAATCGCTGTCTGAGCACTTCCAACTTCTTCTTAATCTTCTTATCCATCGGTGTTTCCCGCAGCGGAGATTCCGCGTACCTCGTGCAGCTCCAGCAGCGAGGTGGCCGGCGCCGCTGGCTTCAGCTCGCGAGGAGTTAACTTCATATAGCCCGCCAGACAGACCAGCAGAACGGCCAGAACCACGTTCACCGTCAACCAGAAATTCATCTTCTCCCGGAAGCGTTCCGCCATCGGGCTGCGCCCGGCCAAGACGGACGAGATCCAGAACATTCCGAGTGCCAGCAACAGCTTTGCCGCGACTAGTCCGTGGTAGACTCCCCCGTCGAAATCGTAGCGCAGAATGATGCGGACCGCGTTAATCAGGCCGGTTGCCAACAGCAGGCCGCTGGTGATCATGACCAGTTTGGCCCAGGGCGGGCGCCATGCCGAGAGGAACGAAGGGCGGACCTGACTCGGCAGGCTACTGAGCGAAGGCAACAGAACGAATCGCAGGAAGACCGTGCCGCCGACAAGAATGATCGCGGACAGAATGTGCGCCCAACGCAGAACCAGCTCTAAGGCCATAGTGAGGATTCCTTCAATTTACGCGACAATCAAGGGATTCGAGTTATACCAACCCAAGGGGTCCTGTGGATATGTAAACATTCGCTAAACCCGTAGCCGCGGTGAGGTTCGTTTAACCGCGTGGGCAACGCCCCGCGTGCGGTAGCGCGCATTTCACTTGTCTAAGGCGAAATGGAAGCTTAGCCACGGGCAGACCTCGCCTGGCGGCTACGGGTTAAACGAATAGTCACGTGGATATCATCCTAGCTCTTTCCCACGCCGGTGAATACGACACTCGGACCGAGGCAGGCGACTCCTCCCTTGCCTGTGGGACGGATTGGCAATCCGTCCTACGAAAGAAGCCAATCCGTCCTACGAAGGAACTTTTGCAGCGAGGGGGATTACTCGTGGGGGCACATTTGTTTCCAACGTTGGTCGGCCCAATCCAGTGCTTCCTCTCGGGTGCGGATACTCCCTTCCAGCTGCGCATCCCGCACTGCGTTGAGCAGGGAACTGAAATGGGGACCGGTCGGGATTCCTAGATCTCGAAGATCATTCCCGTTAACCAGGGGAGGCGGATTTAGATCCTCGGCGGGCTGTTGGAGCCGCTGTTGACAATAGAGGAAATCGTGATCGGTGCCTTCAGTTGCCTGCGTGATGGCACGGGTCAGGGCCAGCAGATCCACCGCCAAGTCATGGATCAGCACGCGTTGCAGTTGCGGCCAGGGCACCTGTCGAGCATGACAGGCGATCGTCGCCTGCTTGAGCAACCATTCCGTGTTGGATTGTTCCTGTCTTGACAGTCTCCAGCGGTGAGCGAGGCGCTGAACGAGTGTTGCCGTGTCGGTCTGCGCCATCTGATCGAGCGGCCAGAGTGTGGCGGCCAGCGCAGTGGGAAACTGATCAGTCTGCAGATGACCGAGAATCGACTCCAGTTGTTCCCAGCGTTCGGTTCGGTCCGGCTCGAGCAGGTCGGCATATTCGGGCAGCACCACGCGCCAGAGCCCCGATACGCGTAGCAGCTCCAATCCGACTTGCCGATTGGGAACGCTGAGAATCTGTCGCATTTCGGCTGCGATCCGTTCCGCGCTGACGCAGGCGATTTCATCGGCCTGATCCTGAATCGCGGTTAGCGTCTGTGGATCGACTTCGTAGTCCAGTGTGGTGGCGAATCGGACGGCACGGAGCATCCGGAGTTTATCTTCGGCGAATCGATCCGGTGGAGGACCGATACAGCGGATGATGCCGGCAGCGATGTCTGCTTGTCCGTCAACATAATCGATCACTTCCAGGCTCAGTGGATCGAAGAACAAGCCGTTGATCGTAAAGTCGCGTCGCCGGGCATCTTCTTCCGCCGTGCTATAGGCCACTCGGTCGGGATGTCTTCCGTCGCTGTATCCCTCGTCGCGTCGGAAGGTCGCCACTTCGATATGGCCCGCTCGGCGCGGTCCAATCACCGACACGACACCGAAAGCGGCGCCGATGAAGCGGGTTCGTCGCCTGCCGAAGACGTCTCGAATCTCGTCGGGCCGTGCATCCGTCGCGACATCGTAGTCTTTGGGCCTCTCCCCCCGGAGATGATCGCGGACGCACCCCCCGGCCCAAAAGGCTTGAAATCCGTCCTCGCGCAGTTTCCGCACGACGCTTAAGGCGAACTGTCGGGCGGCGTTGACGTCGATTGGTTCAGACACCGGTGCGCTTTCCTGGCGATCGGCCTCGCGGCGTGGGTGAATCCGGGACACCACGGTTGGCTCGGTCCACCCCGCAGTGGGATTGCCCACGTCAAGGCCCTCGGTAGGGGGTCATTCGCAGGAAATCTTTTCCCATGCCGAAGTTAGCTCGATTCGAGCGGCTCGTAAACGCCCAAAGTCTTGACGGCAGACGAATTTCCGGCTTAAATCAGTCAGTTGGTGTAGCGGTATCGGTTTAGCCTCGCCGGGGTGTTTCTCGGCTTCTGCCCACAGCGAATGCCTCGGGCGTGTACCGTGTTATTGTATTTCTTATCCTTTTTATTTCTGTCCTAAGTAAAGGGAGGAATTCGAATGTCAAGTCGTGTTCGCGTGCGAGGTTTTACCCTCGTCGAACTCCTGGTGGTGATTGCGATCATCGCCATCCTTGTGTTGCTGCTGTTGCCCGCGATCAATGCGGCTCGTGAAGCCGCTCGTCGCAACGGCTGTATCAACACGTCGAAGCAGCTTGCGTTGGCCTGTATCAATCATGAATCGACGAAGGGATATTTCCCTTTGGCGAACACAGCGCCGACCCGTGCGAATCGGAGCAACCTGGGACGCGTTTCGCCTGGAGACCACGGGAACCAGACGTTCATCGTGCCCGGCAGTGATCCGGTTCGTTACTACTGGAGCAATGACGGCTACAGTTGGATTGTGCAGATTCTGCCCTTCATGGAAGAAGATGTACTTTACCAGCAAATCGTTCGCGTCAGTGAGCAGTTTCTGGTCACGCCGTTCTCCGAAACGATGTTGCTGGGGGCCGGGATGGAATCCCACCTGGCAGCGCGTCAGGTCGACTTCCTGAAGTGTCCGTCGTTCTCCGGTGAAGACATTTCGTTGGATCCGGATAACTACGATTTGCCAAACGATGTGGAAGTCGCCGGCGGCAACTATGTGGCCGTGGCGGCTGCGACCTACGGTGTGCCCGTCAGTAGGGAATGTAATGACCACGAGCCAACGCTCGGTGGCGTGCTGATTTCGAAGCTGAATGATACGGGCTTTAAGGGCCTGAAGATTCGTGAATTGACGGACGGAACCTCGAAGACGATCCTCATTTCCGAGACGAAGTCGGAAGTCTACAACTCGTGGCTTTCGGGTCAGTCGGCATGGTGCGTTGGGTTCAAGCCGGATTATCCGCCGACCATCGAACTGAAGCCGGACGGGTATAACGGGATCGCGACCGCTTCGGGGGGCAGCCAGGATGCGGTTTGGGCCAGCCAGCCGGCCCTCAACTTTGGCCGTCCCATTGTTCCGGGCCCGAATGACGTGTTGCCGTTCTATGCGACGGGCATGACGGGCAACGAACGGGATTGGGGTCCGAGTAGTGACCACAGCGGTGGCGTGGTTGTTCATAGCTTTGCCGACGGTCACACGCAGGCACTGCCCGATACAACCGACGCGACCGTGTACTACCGGATGTGCACGCGTGCCGGTGGTGAGTCCATCGCCGAAAATTAGTCTCACGATCTGCGTAGCGTTCGGGTTGTCCCACTGCGTTGGGCCCGATGAATCGTGGGCTGCGGATTGCTGAATCGACTGCTGCGTTCTGCCGAGGAACGCAGCAGTTTTTTTCTCTCCTCATGGCAACGGGTCTTCGTTCCGATGAATGCGTCCGCCGAACTACCGGCTGCGATCGATGTGCAGCAAGTGCGGCAACTGATGGATCAGCCAGCCGATCTTCTGTTGTTGGATTGTCGGACACCGGAGGAGCACGCGCTGGTGCGCATCGACGGAGCGAAATGGATCCCGATCGACGATTTGGAGCACCGCGTGACGGAGTTGGCGGCGGAGCGACAGCGGCACATCGTCGTCTACTGCCACCACGATCGGCGGAGCGCGATGGTGTGTGACTGGCTGCGAACGAAGGGGTTTTCCCGCGTGCAGTACATGCGGGGCGGGATCGACGCCTGGGCCGTCCAAATCGATCCCTCGCTACCGCGTTACTGATTGCGGTCCATCGTCTGTCGGTAGATCACGCTTCCCTACTTGCAGTGCCCAGTCGCCTTCGCTTATAAGAAAGGGTCATCATTTCCTTCCGGGCCTGTGGCGGAATTGGCAGACGCGCTAGATTCAGGTTCTAGTGAGCAATACGCTCGTGGAGGTTCAAATCCTCTCAGGCCCACCTTGCTGCACACGACTTACGACAACGGCGAGGCTCCCGCGGGGGCGTCGCCGTTTCTCATGTGTACCGAAATAGCCTCTGAGCGTCTTCCTGAAATCTCAGAGAGATCGTGTGGCTTGTCGAAGTCGCCACCCGCGTATTCCTCCAGCGGTTACGCTTAGCAGGCACCAGATGGCGAGCGTGGATGGCTCGGGGACTGCATTGGATGTGATCTCGAGCGATTCAATATCGATTTGCACTTCCGTGGCAGACCAGGACCCTTGCAGACCCGTCGTTCTCCTGAACGACACAACTTGCTGGTCAAAGTCCCCCAGTGCTAAGGCAGTTAGGTCGATTCCTTCGCTTTCAATCACAACTGTAGCAGTCGTGTCCTTGATGGCGAGCGAGTAGACATCGCCAGTGTCCCCGTCGTCGTATACGGAATTGGCGTAGGCACTCACCTCGGCGGTTAGAGTTGAATTGATCGATAGGCTGGATAAATCCATCTCGGAGGCGGTTGTTCCGATCTCGCCGACGTCGAAGGAGACGATACTGTCTTGGAAATAAGCTCTGTCCGAGCTCAGGTCCGTGTCGGCGGCCGTGTCATCGAACACAACCGATCCGGTGACGGTTTGCCCGACTTCGAATCCCATTGTGTCGGTCGCGCCGCCAAGAAACACAATCGAACGGACTGTCCCTGTGTAGTCGAAACTGATCAGCGAACCGTTGACAGGATACGCAGGTAACGTGAGTGCAGTCGACAGGATGAGGATCGGTGTCTGAAGACGGGCATTCACGGTCATGTCTCCCCAAAAAAATGCGGTGTGGATCTCACGGATTCCAGCAGGGTGTAACTGTGGTACCTTCGGGCGGGACCTTCGATGAAGGAATGTGCGCGAACTAACGCGACCAAAGGTAATTATCCTCGCTACATTGGCTCGACGCTAGGAAAAACGACCCAAAAAATGAACTCTGCAGAGTTGTTTCTCTCGTGGCGTGTCACGCGATTCCTGCTCGTTCCACGCGACGACAGGCGACCTTCTTGGTACGGCTCTCGAGGTCTGTCAAGAATTCGGCCAGGATGTTCTGAGTTACGTGAGGCATGACGACAATATGCGCGAACCGTTCGGGGCGACTGTTGACGGTCATGTGCATCGTTGCCAGTGAGTATTTCTTGATCATCGCGTCGCCCGGATCCCGGAAGTAGACCGTGTTGGAGTGCGAATTGGCTCGCACAGCCCCCAGTTGCGGGAAATGACTGTGCAACTGGTCGACCAGTTCGCTCGTGTTCCTCAGCATTGACTGGGCATCCTCCATCTGGCGGTCGCGGGCAGATGGCGTCGTGAAGAAAAAGAACTCGGCCGGCTTCACGGCGTCTCGCGAAC
Organism: uncultured Pirellulaceae bacterium; assembly: GCA_964522605.1. GTDB lineage: Bacteria > Planctomycetota > Planctomycetia > Pirellulales > Pirellulaceae > CAVZLD01. Next base: position 5,873 of record CAZFWV010000196.1, on the reverse strand, counting down.
ACGTGATTGTTCCCGGGACCTGATGGATGTACTCCGGATTGTGAATCCGGCTGAAGAGATCGTTGAATTCTTCGTACAGACTTTGTCGAGTGATAAATAATCCGGCGGGTGAGGGGAAACCGAAGAACTTATGGCAGGAGACCGCGATCGAGTCGTATCGACCGGTGTCCTGGAGCGGACGTGAGCAGTGCACGATCTCGGATGCATGATTGGTGAAGGGCAGGTAACCGCCGAACAACGCCGCGTCTACGTGCAGATAGCTCGGGTGTGCGATCAGCTTCATGCGAATCGCGTCGAGGTCATCGATGGCGCCCTTGAATGTTGTTCCAACGGTTGCAACGACCAGCGCCGGGCGATCCGAATTCCGGGCGAGTCGCTGGGCCAGATCGTCGGGATCCATTGCCCCATCGGGAAGAGTCTCCACGACTTCCGCCTCCAGGCCCAGAAGATCACGGAGGATCTGGACAGAGTAGTGTGCCTCGCGCGTGAAGTAGGCCTTGGGCAGGATCCCGTGACGACCTTTCAGTAGCGTTCTTCCCAGATACATGCCATGCATGTTGCTGTCCGTTCCGCTATGAGACAGAAATCCCCAGGTGTCATTTTCGGGGAAAGCAAACAGTTGGCCGAACGAACAGATCGTGTCCCGCTCAAAATCGTGTGTGTTGTACGGAATGGGGCTCGCCTTGAAAGGATTGCCAACGTTGTTGAAGGCGAACGCGTTGATCCCTGTTCGAAATAGCTTGGCTCTCCAAGCAAAGAACTCTTCGCAGGGGTCGTTCATGTTGATCGGGTAGCCGAGTACATGATTTTTCAGATCCCGGAGCCGGACCTTCTGTTGAACCGGGGCGAGCGAGGGAGCGGCACTGTGCGCCGATTCGACCAGCATGGGCGGTCGACAGCCTGTGGAAAGGCTGAGCACCCCCAGGCCACTCCAACCTAGAAATCGTCGACGTGTCAGCATGACCGTCCCTCCCTGATTGAGGTACCACGGGCTGTCCGTCGACGCGAAGGGCGCCATCGAGTTTCACGCCGATCGGTGACGGCGCATCTCGTGTGAATCGAACCTCTGAATTCTACGCAGCACCTCTCCGCAAACGAAGGGTCTGACCGTGCGAACTCTCATCGTGGGGTCGGGAGCGAAACGTCAGAGCGGCCGAGCGCAGCGATGCTCGAAATTGCTAATCTGTTGGGGCATCGCTACGCTCTGCCACCCCTCGAGAACAACAGGCTTTGACTCTGAAATGAGGACTAGACTTTGTCTCAGGACTCTTCCGCAGCATTGGCAGAGCGCAGTGGCACCCACTAGTTTTGTGTGCCACTGGGCTCTGCCAGTGCAGTTTTGAGACAGAGCCTAGCCCTCCGATTGGACAAAGCACACGACGGCGTCGGCTCACAGAAAGTCTTGCCAGATGGACTCCATTTTCCAGAGGACAATGTGTCGATCATCTTTCCCACGTTCCGGACCGATGGTGGCGAGTGTTCGTCCATCGGGAGAAAAACAAAGCTGGTCAATCGAGCCGAGCTGGCTGCGCAGTTTTCCAGCGAGTTCCAACGTATCCGTGTCCCACAGGCAGACGGCGCCACTGGCGGTGCCCGCAGCCATCCAGCGTCCATCGGGGGATAGGGCGATGGAATGCAGATCCTCCTGCGCGGTCGAAAGCACAGCCAATCGGCGCCGTGTTTCCGTGTCCCAGACCACAAGCTGTTGACGAAGGCTGTCACCCATCGAAAAAAGTCGCCTGCCGTCCGCTGCGTACTCCATGTACCGCACCTGGCCTCCCTGATCGCCAAGTACGACGGATTGTCGGAGATCATTTTCCGACGCAAGGCAGATTTTCGAGCCATTCACGATGGCCCACTCGTTGCGTTGGGGCGAAAAGGCGATCTTCTGCCAGCGAGAATGGGGCTGAGGAGCGGCAACGGCGATCTCCCGCACCGGGCTCAAGTACATCGGGTCCCAGGCGATCAGCCCCGGATTCTCCCCCAGCGTCAGTAGTTGCCTGCTGCGGGGAAGAAACTGCAGCTCCCAAATCGCCTGCGGCACGGGGATCGGATCGAGCAATTCTCCAGTCTGCAGATTCCATACGCACAACAGATGACCATTGTCGGCGTATCGCCAAGCGGCAAAACGTCCGTCGTCCGAAACGGCAACGGAACACACAAGCAGGTTCTCGAGCCGTTGCGATTTCTCGAGTTCGCCTCGGTCGATCGACCAGACTCTTACCTCGCCATCGAAGCCGGCGCTGAGCAAGTCATTTCCATTTGGAAGAAACTGGAGATGCTTGGCGGCGGCGGAATGGGCACGTTCAATGACGGCTGTCAGCTGCCGGTCGGAAATCGTCTGAATCCGCGACTTTGGTGCTTGATCGAGTCGTCCCGAAGCAAGCTTCAATCCCGTGGTTTCCGCCATTCCGGGCCACAGGCGAACCGTATTGTCGCGACTCACCGAGACGAGTTCTTCGTCACCTGCGGTAAAGGAGAGATCGTAGATTGCGTCATCGTGTCCGGTGAGGATCGCACGCCGCGTTCCCGTTGCAGGTCCCCAGAGCAGGATCTCCCCATCGGCTCCAGCGGATGCAAGCGTCGCGCTATCATTCGTAAAAGCAACGGCATAGATCGCATCGCCATGTCCGGTTAGCGTATGCACCTTCTGCCACGTTGTTGTCTCCCAAACAGCGACAGTTCGGTCATTTTCCACGCCACACGATGCAAGCCAAGCTCCATCGGGCGAAAAGGCAACGCCATACACTCCGTCATCATGTCCGCGAAGAGTCTGCATTTCACGCCAACGGTTCAGGTCCCAGAGCTTAATTGTGTGATCTCGGCTGGCGCTGGCCACGATCTGTCCATCGGGGGAGAACGCAACATCCCAGACACGATCTGTATGGGCGCCAAGGATTCGGTCCTGTCCGCTATCCACGTCGCAAATCCGCACGACACCATCTCCGCCGCCCATCGCGAGGCTGCGGCCGTCGTTGGCGAATGCGACCGCGTACATTCGACCATTTGCGCCTGCGTTTCTCGCGAAATCCCAACGATGGATCTCTCGCCGCTCGGCAAGATCCCACAGTCGAACCGTACCGTCCCAACCGGCAGACGCCAGCAACTTCGCATCGGGTGAGAATTCGAGCTTCCAACAGGCAGCCGGATGATGTCCCGACAGTGTGGCCGCGACCTCGTCCGAATCCAGCTTCCAGACGACAATCGTTCCGTCTTGCTGTCCAACGGCCGCCAGTTCACCATCGGCGGACACGGCCTCGAAGTAGGGTTGGTGAAAGCGGACCAAGCGCCAATCACCGTCGCTGCGCAGATCCCAAATTCGCGTTGTGCCGTCGAGTGCGGCTGATGCGAGAAACTGGCTGTCCGCCGTAAATGAAAACCCCTCGACTCCTTGAACGTGACCACGGAGCACGAGCGAAGCGGTACCGCTGGTCGGATTCCACAGTCGGACCAAACCGTTCGAATCCGCGGTGGCCAACTGAAGTCCGTCCGGGGAGAACTTCAGAGAAGTAACCGACCTATGCGGATGGGCTGACACGGGCTTAACTAACTCGGTCCCGTCCACACCCCAGATCCGGAATTGCCCCCCCTCACTGGCCGCGGCGATCCGATAGCCGTCGGAGGAAAAGGCAACCGCCGAAACAGCCGTCCGAAAGGCATCCAACATCATCGGATTCTCCGGCGAATCGAGATCGCAAAGAATCAACGTCGTGACTTCTGCGGGCGTCCCCGGACCGCGTGTGCCGATCGCCACGTAGCGTCGGTCGGGTGAGATGTCCAGGCACGTGTTCGCGATGATGTTTGGATGGATGTTTGTGGACAAGGAACGGATGACTGCTCCCGTCATCGTGTCCAGAATCAGGATTTCGGAGTCCTCGCCCAGGACCAAAATGGATGATCCATCGGTGCCGAAGCTCAGCGATCGGATCAAGCTGCGCGAAACCGGAAACGAAGCAGTCTGCTCGAAAGTCTCCGTGTTCCACAGCTTCAGTTGGCCGTCACCGCTACCCGTTGCGACAAGCCGACCATCGTTTGAGACGGCGAGCGCCCAGACCGGCAAATCATGGGCCCGAAACTGGTGGATCATGGCACCCGTCGTCGAATTCCAGATGCGCACGAAACCGGTCGAATGGGCAGTGAACAGTCGCTGGCCGTCGTTGCTGAAGTGAGCGCCGTGAACTGCATCGTCCCCGTAAAGCACGATGCGGTCGCGTTGAAACAGCCAACGCAAGTAGCGCCACGAGAAATCGCGTAGATGCTCGGGGAAATCGCGTTCGTCTTGAAGTAAGTTGACCGCCTGGATTGGGTCGCGCTGAGCCAGTCGGCTGGCGCGTGAAAGCTGGAGCCCATTCAGAATCTCTTCTTTTTCAGCCAACATCGCGCGCTGTTCGACGGCGCTCCGATGGGCGCGAATGGCCCACATCGTGGAGATTGCTGCGCCCAAAGCCAGGGACAGGATCAGGGCGATCGCCAACGTGGTGGGAATCGGGTAGCGCTGACACTGTCTTACCCATCGGTTGAAGGCCGTGACCGGACGTGCCTCGACCGGCAGTCCAATCAGAAATCGCTGCAATTCACTCGCGAGTTGTTCGGCCGTCTGGTAACGCCGCGACGGGTTTTTTTCCATGCACTTCAGGCAGATTGCCTCCAAGTCGCGCGGAACGGACGGCTCCAGTCGACGCGGTGCAGGCGGGTCGTCCTCCAGGACTTGCAGCAACAACATCCGCGATGTCCCGCGAAAAGGTCGTTCTCCCGTTAGCAGTTCGTACAGAATGACACCGAGGGAATAGACATCCGACCGACGATCAGCTGTGTGGCCTTCTCCTCGCGCCTGCTCCGGTGCCATATAGGCGGGTGTGCCCAGCAACTGTCCCTCGAGCGTCATCGTGATCTCTTCGTTGTCCTGCTTGGCAAGCCCAAAGTCCGTAACTAACGGCTGGCCAGAACCGTCGAGCAGGATGTTGGAGGGTTTGAGATCGCGGTGGATGATGCCCGATTCGTGCGCATAATGGAGGGCACGGGCGATTTGAGCGCACAGTTCTGCGGATTCACGCGCACTGGGTCGCTCCGCGGTAATCTGATCCGCCAGGGTGATTCCGTCCACGTAGGCGCTCACGATATACGTCGTTTCTCCTTCCGAAGCGACTTCGTAAACGCGCACGATGTTGGGATGTCGCAGTTGTGCTGACGCGCGTGCCTCGCGGATGAACTGGGAGGTTGCGGTGACCTCATCCAATCCGCGACGCGGGATCTTCAAGGCGACAATTCGATTCAAGGAAGTATCGCGTGCCTTCCATACACTCCCGACCGCCCCGATCCCGACTCGCTGGAGTAAAACGTATCGGCCCAGCGTCGTGGTGTGCGTGTTCAAGATGCCTGGCAGCCCGCCCGTCGCGACGTGGAAGGAGCTGTCGCAGTTGGGGCAGGTGATCTCGCGCTCGTCCGAGTCGAATACGAGCGCGATCGGATTCTGGCAATGCGGGCAGCGGATTCGCTGCTCTTGATGCGGAAAGTGTTTAGCCGCGGCAATCACCTTTTGTTGATCTGGCGATAGGTCCGAGCCAACCGTTGACAGCGGATTGGCGTTCTGTGCCTGGCGTAATGCCGCGAGAAAGCTGTCAACTCGCCCTTCGATTTTTGCGAGGAGTTGTCCACACGCCTTGCACTGCTCCAAGTGAGCGCCAATGGCCTCGAGTTCGTCGTCCGGCAAGTCGCCGTCGGCGAACCGCTCAAGCTGCTTGCGATGAGGACATTCCGAGGACATGGGGCAGGCTGTAGGCTGAAGACTGTAGGCTAAAGACTGGGGACGGTTTCACAACTGGGAGGGCGAGGCTCCCGCCGAGCCGAAGGCAGAGTAAAACCAGGCTCGGTGG
>CAZFWV010000195.1:0-12865 GCA_964522605.1 uncultured Pirellulaceae bacterium | reverse complement strand
TCAGGCGAGGATAAGAGGCAAATCGTCCTCGCCTGACGGCTGCGGGTTAAACGAAGCACCACGAATCCTGTTCGTAAACACCGGCAAAACCAACACTTCTAAGCTGCACGACCTCCAGAGGGAGAGTGAATTCCCTGTAGCCTGCCCACCGCAGTGCATGCCCGCTTCACGCGTACGCGCTGCTCGGTCCGTGAGTTCCCCGATCCACCTCGATCCCAACTAGAAAAGCCGACGAATCCGCCGTAAGTTATCGCTAACTCACCGCCGCAATCTGTGTTGGTATGTGGCCCGGCAAGGTCCGGGGGAACGCGAGGTTGGATGGTGGATGGACGAGCGCGGAGTGCGCTCGATTCGCGCCCGTCGGGAAACGAATAACCGCGAAATCGTACGGAGGAGTTGGCGATGGCTGCCCAGCATTGGAAAGTCGTGAATGCGGCCGATAACCTGCATGTTCGGTCTTTGGATTTGGATGCGACAAATGTACCGGGGGCGCCTGCCGGATTTCGCATTCGACACGTTCAACGGCGTGGCGGATTGAGCGCGGGCGTCGAAGAGCTGCGAATCCACAACGGACGCCTCGCCTTTACTTTGCTGCCGACTCGTGGAATGGGGATCTGGAAAGCATGGTGGGACGACCGCTTCGAACTCGGCTGGCGATCCCCTGTGCCCGGTCCGGTTCATCCTCGCTTTGTGCCGGTGGCCGAGCCGTCCGGTCTGGGATGGCTGGATGGTTTCGACGAACTCCTCTGTCGCTGCGGTGCCTACAGCAACGGGGCACCCGACTTCGATGCCCAGGGAAGGCTCGTGCATCCGCTGCACGGTTTTCTGGCGAATCGTCCTGCACAACAGGTTGAAGTCACCGTGGATGATGATCAGATCATTGTCACCGGGGTCGTGAAGGAAGTCCGTTTTCATTTCGCGAAGCTCCAGTTGACAACGCGCATTACAACACGATTCGATCAACCGACAATCGAGATTGAAGATCAGATTCGCAATCTCTCGGCCAGTCCCGGCGAGATGCAGATGCTCTACCACATCAACTTCGGTGTTCCCTTGTTGGATCCAGGTTCCCAGTTGGTTGCCCCCATCGATACCGTCGTGCCGCGCTGCAGTTGGGCTGCCGAGGGAATTTCCGAGTGGGATCGATACGCGCCTCCCCAACCGGCGACGGCCGAGCGCGTGTATTTTTGCCGGCTGCGCGCGGATGACTCGGGTGCGACCCGCGTGCTGCTCAAGAATTGTGAGGCGACGCGCGGAATTACCTTAGCCTGGGATTTGCAGCAGTTGCCGTGCTTCACTCTGTGGAAGAACGAAACCGCGATTGAAGATGGGTACGTTACGGGACTCGAGCCCGGAACGAATTATCCGAACCCGCGCAGTTTCGAAGCCGAACAGGGGCGGGTCGTTCACCTGGAGGGAGGGGCAACGTATACGATGAGGTTAGCTCTCCGGGTGCTCGATTCGGCACCCACCGTAAGCGCCGCGGAAGCCAAAGTCCGGCAATTGCAGGAAGGTGCGCCTCCGACAATTCACAGTGCACCCCAGCCGGGTTGGTGCGCTTGATTTGCGCCGGGATTGGGCCTCGATCGTAGCGTAGCCGAAGTCGTGAGACTCTCAGAGGTGTCGACGTGCGAACCGAATTCTCACGAATTCGGCTACGAGTTAAACTCGGTCAGCTTCGCCCCGGGGAGAAGCATCTCCTCATTCGTCCCCAGGGGGTGTCTCGTCGAGTCTCAGGATCAGATTGCTTTCGCAGTCGAAGAAGTGCGCCAGATCACCTTCTTGCGTTCGCTTTGCCAGATGCTCCAGATAAAACAGCGTGGGCTCCACGATATGTTGATTGTTCAAGAACGGTTCGGTGTACTGAATTGCGCCGAACTCGGCTTGGTCAATATGATGCTGCTGACCGACGTGGTTGTTCCAGTCGACTCCCTCGGTTAGAAACCCGTGGTCTCCGTAGTGATGCTTGGCGATTGCACGGAGAATCACCAGGCCATCGAGCTCATGCTGACGGGCCTCGTCGGGACGCGTCGACCGCAGGTCGGTAGCGGCCTCGAAGTACGCCAGCGCGGCCTCGGCGTTTTCCCACAGGTACGCCGTGTCCCAACTCCGTTCCATAAACAAGAGGCCGCGTGTCGCTACGCCGTTGCGATCCTCCGCCATCTTGAATTGTTCCAGGCCTTGCAGGCACGTCTGTTCCGCAAACTTGTGAATCGAGGGGTCTTCCAGTACGCGAGCAATCAATCGCAGCGTTCGAAATGCAACGGAGTACGCGACGTTTTCGTGTGCATCGTACGTGTCGTGGTTGATGCTGCCGAAGATGCCGCCTTGCGTCATGAACACGTCCACCTTCTGTCGAAGGTTGGAGCGGTAGTCGGCCAAACCTCGCTCCGTCAGCGCGGCCTGCAACTGCAGAATAAACAAGCCATCCGCCGACGTTTGCCAAAACGGGTCATTACCTCCGTCTGGCGACTTCCGGACCAACTGACCTGATTCGGTAATTCTTCGCGGATACCAGCCGTTGGGGACTGGGGGCAGATTCTTGTCCAGCCACGCAGCGCAGCGGACTGCTGCCTCGCGCATCCGCGGAGCTCGCGGGTCTTCTGACAAATCGTCCGCGAAACTGAGTAGTTGGAAGCCAATCTTCGCCATTGACCCGGGACAGAACCAAGTAGAATCGTGCTTGTAGTTCAGGCAGAATTCGCCGGTCGTTGTGATGCGGTAACCACGAATCAAACCGCTCTCTTCAAGAAAGCCGGCCTCCAGCACGTGATCGAGAATCTGCAACGCCTGTTGCTGCCAGCGAGGCCGTCGAAGGAATTCACCGAATCGATAGATCTCGTGAGCACCCCCCACCGCATTGGCTGCCCATCCGGGACCTTCCAGGTTTCCGAAGTCGTGCCAGCCCATCACCTGTCCATCGGGATTCACGAAGCTGGAGATCGACACCAAATGTCCGCGGTCGTCCTCGCGAACGGTCTTTTCCAGTGTGAAGTTCACCGATGCGAGGGCGGAGTCGACGATTGTGAAATCGGCATTCTCGGCCACGTAGAACTTCTGGGGCTGTGCCACGGCGGGATCGGCACTGAGTGTGATTCCGGTGAGTCCCAGAAGGAAAGGAATTGAACCGAACACGGTGAATCCTTCCTGTGCTGTGTCAGAGCGCGATCTGTGGATCGGCGGCAAAACGGGGGCAGAGACGCGCGATCCCGCGTCCAATTTAGTCGTCGTCAACGCCGGGGTCGATACCGCTCGACCCGGTCGCAGGCAAGATCGTAGATTGACCAGGTGTTTCCATCGGGACCGGTGAAGGGATTGATCTTCAGCACACCCTCGACGCTGATCGGATCTTCGCGGAATCTGGCAGTCACTCCCTCATTCATCAGCACGTTGATCAGGTGGTCTGCCTGACCGCCCGGGCCGAATTTGCACTCGAGATTCTTCAACATCACGAATTGTGTGATGCCTTTCGTCTTCGTGTCGGGCAGCATGTAACCATGGATTCGAATGCGTTTTCCATCCAATTCCTTCACTCGGTCGGTCAGCATAAATGGCCGAAATACCATGTCCGGCTGGATGGGAAGCTGTATCTCGTCGAACGAAATCTCAATCGTCTCAACCGCCGAATCGGATGAACTCACAGGAGTCAACGTGTCTTCGTTTGCCGATTCCACAGCAGGTTCGGCAGCGTTTGTCTCCGAGCTGTCCGATCCGCGCGATACAACCGAATCGATGTCGACGGAAGAAGGCGCTTTCGCGTTCGCGTCCAGCGGCTCACGTGATGATTCAGGGGCACATCCGACGAGGAAGAGGCTCCCCAAGAGGAAAGGAATCCACGCGTGTAAGGAATTGCTGCACACGATTGAGCTCGGAAAATTAGCGCACGTAGTCTGCGTCGAGTTGATAGTAGACGCCATCCAGTCCCGCTACGCCTTTCTTCTTATTCGATACCTTCAGAATGCCCCCGAGTTTGCGCCGACTGTACGAGAAATCAACACGTAGCGGATCGCGCAGGGTGACTTCGATCATGTCCGTCAACGCGGGCTGGCCGCCGAAGCAACAGGTCTTCATGTCAGGTACCAGCACAAACTGTTGGATTCCTGTCCGACGATCGACCCCTGGATGAACGTACCCCTTCACGAACACTCGTTGGCCGTCCAACGGAAATGCGGATGGCGGGATTGGTAGCTGCGGATAGCTCGGGTCGGGCTGCAGCTGATCATACGAGATTCGCAGATAACCGGGAGGCACTTCGTTCGCATAGACGTAGCTGCTGTAACCAACTCCGAGGACGAAGACCGATGCGGATGTGATCAAGCCGGTCCATGCGAGTCGCAAGCCGGTCAATTCGTCACGCCGTCGATTCAGACGCACGACGCTGAAGAGGCCGAGGAGTGTGCCGATCGCTGGCAGAACCAGGAGCTGAGGAAACGCCAGCGCCGGCAACCCGAGAAGGGCTACCGCCAACGTCGCAATTGCCGACGCACTGAGCGAACGATACCGCAGGTACTCCTCCTGCGAGTGGAAGGAACTCGTGGAAGTGCTCATGGGGAATTAGAATCTGATTCAGGAGCGAAACCGGAACATGGGCAAGCCGAGGATCAGACGCAGCAGGAGCAGGACTCCCAGGCCGGCCAGCATCGGTACGCCCCAGAGGTGGAGGAGGTTCAGCTCTCCTAGGTGACGATGCACGAAGGATTGTCCAGCACCCGCATTCGCCTGCGCCATTCGCGGCGTTTCGGCCGCCGCATGCCGCTGCGACGATGTCCTGGTTCGTGCGGTGGGAATTCCATCGGATCGGACGGCGGCCGCGCTCTGCGCATCCTCGGGAGCCGTGGGTTGCGGAACGGATCCCGGTTCGGACTCATCCTTCAGAGCCTGCGGCTTCGGGCCGTCGGTTTCTTCCTTGCCTGGTGGTGCAGGTTTGATTTGCGACGCGCCGGTGGTGTCAAACGGGAAGAACGTTTCCGCCCGCCGCACGGCATCCGGATCAATCTTTGCCAGTTCTTCGATCTGCTGCTTGGCTTCGGGCAACGGGCAAACCCGCAGATAGTTGATGACCGGGACCCGCACCCAACTGGATTTGTCGTCAGCTTTCTTGAACAGCTCCACGAGCTGCGGCATGACTTCCCAGTCTTCCCATTTGGCCAGGTCCGGGATCACCAAATCCGCAAGCTCCGCACGGTCCAGCATGTGCCGTAGGGCTTTGACCAGCTGGGATTTGTCGATCACCGTCGTTTCTGTCCCGTGAAACCGAATGGCCATGATCGCGGCATAGGTATCCGCGTACTCGGCTTTGTCGTTGGCCAGAAATAGCTCTTCGATGAGCGGGAGTCCCTCAGGGCCACGGAGTACGAGGTAGCAGGCGATCATGGCATCTAGACCAGCCTTTACCTTGCGGTCATCCGAGCGAATCATCTTTTCGAGCAGTTCAGCGTCGTCCGGCGTCCCGCAGACCCCCAGCATCGTGAAATACAATCGCCGACGACTCGCCGGAACCTCCACATCTTGAACCCAGCGGATCAGCCGGTCGCGATGCATGTGTTCCTTGAGTTCGATGACGCCTTGGTAAGGTGTTTTGGCAAATTCATCATACGCATCGCGCGTGAGCATCTCGTCTGGGTCTTCCAGGTATTCTTGGAAGAACTGCAAACGGCTGGCATCCTTGGGCAACGACGGCAGCTTCAGAACGTACTCGCATGCCCGCTCGGAAAGCGCCACGGGAGTGGACCACATCAGGTTGGAAGGATCGGTGGCCATCGCCAGATATCGTTTCTGCTTGTCGCCCTCCCCGAAATACAGCAGTTCCAAGATGTCTGATTCCTTGACCAATGGAGTCCCTTTTAGCACTTGCTCGACCTGGAACTTGGCCTTGGGCAGCGGTGCGTCGGAATCTGCGTCGTCGTCCGAGGGTGGCGGTGGGGCCTGAAGCAAGCGAGCGAGGACGACCACGTCCATCGCTTCCATCTCTTCACTGAACGTTTGAGATACGGCGGTGCAGAACGGACATGCCTGACCGATCGATGGCATCATGACCGCCCAGCAGGCCCAGCCGATTGCGAGCAAAACAAAAAACCGCATCTTGTGATCTCTCCCGAAAATAGACCGCATCGGCCCACATTGCGCCGGCAATTTCAATTTGTGGATCAGGGATTAGCCGACAGAGCATCAGCGACATCCGTGCGGTACGCCGCGACCGCGGGCAAAAAGCCGACCGCGACTGCCAGCAGGATCAGACCGGGAACCAGGATCCACTCTGCCGAGAATTCCAAGTTTATTATCGGGTCCTCCGTTAGATAAGCAAGCAGGTTCACCGCGGGGGCGAGGTCGAACAGGCCGATCGTCACGCCCGTTTCTGCCTCAATCAGCGGACTTGCCAAGGCGATCAGACTGTGGCCGGTCAGCCAGCCGAGCAGGCCCCCGCCGAGGGAGAGGATGACCGCCTCGAGCAGGACGACGGCCATCACGGTGTACCGTCCGGCACCCAGGGATCGCATGATGGCGATCTCACGCCGCCGATCGCTCATTGAGTTGTAAATGCTGACCAGGATCGAGATCCCCGAGACGATACAGATCATGATCGTCAGCGCCAGCAGAACGCGCTGAAACGGTTGCACGATGCGGCTGAAAAGGGAGGAGATTTCACCGACGGGAAAAACGGCTTGCGCCACCGAGCCCTCGTTGATCGTATTGCTGAGTCCTCGCGTGATAATCGGGCTTGTCTTGATCAGCAGTGCAGTGACTTCTCGTTGCGGGATGGGCAGCGGTGTCCTTCTCAATCGCGAATCCACGTCCTCAGGAGGCACCGGGGTTGCCGCATCGCTCTCCACCGGTTTGGCATGGCCTTTCAGCAAATAGAACCCCTCCATGTTGACAAACACGGCTCGATCATTGGGTGTCCCGGAAGGGGCCAAGATCCCGACGATGTAGAATTGGTCGGCGTGCCGTTCGCCTTCTGTGGAGCCATGAGTCGATGCGATCGAGTCTCCCACCTTCAAGCCCGATTCGCGAGCGACCGTTGCTCCAATCACGGCCTCGAAAAAGCCGTATTCCTCGCTGAGATGCTGGAAATTCCTTCCCGCGGCGAACTCGTATTTCTCCTGCGTGTCCTCGTTATAGACGTAGTCATCGAACATTTTCGGTGTCGTGCCAACGACGCGGTATTTCTGGAAGTAGTCGCCCATACAGACGGGGACAACACGTTCCACATAGTCTTTCCAGCGTCCGTCCTGCCCATCCTCTCGTTCCTCGGCGCCCAGGAACTCTTGATAGAAGGTGTACGGAATATTCTCCACGGGTTCGCTCAGATAGAAGACCGTGTTGAGTACCAACTGCAGCCGTCCACCTTTGGCTCCGACAATCAAGTTGTAGCCAAGACTCGAATTGTTCCGAAAGGATTCGGCAATGACTCCATGAATCAGCAGCACGGCCACGACGAGCATGACGCCCAGGGCCATCGAGAACGCTGTCAATCCTGACGCCAAAGCGCGTCGCTGAATACTCCGCCAAGCGATTTTCCAGAGCGGCATGTGAACTCCTGCGCAAAAAGGTAGCTCCGGAACGGTTCCGAATCAGCCTATGCTGTCGACAGCCGATCGAGCGGAACCTGGTTGATCTCGGTCAAATGGTCGACGCGTTCGAACTGGCGCGCCACCTCAGGGGCATGAGTGACCAGAAGCAGAGCGACCTGTTCGGACTCGCAGTTCTGGCGTATCAATTCGATCACCTGCTGCTGGTTTGCCGCATCGACATTTGCGGTCGGCTCGTCGGCGAGCAACAACTTCGGGCGATTCGCCATCGCGCGGGCGACCGCGACGCGCTGCTGTTCTCCTACGGAAAGCGCATTCGGCTTGTGATGCAGTCGATGGCTGAGACCGACTCGCTGCAAGAGCTCTCGTGCACGCTGCGGGTCATTACGACCTCGGGCGAACGTCATTCCGAGCAGCACATTTTCCAGGGCGGTGAAACCCTGCATCAGGTTGAACGTTTGGAAGATGTAACCGATCTTGTCGGCTCGGAAGCGATCGACGCCGGCTTCCGGTAGACGGGTGAGATCCAACCCGTCGATCACGACTTGACCCGAATCGGGGCGGCTGATTCCGGCGATCACGTGCAGCAGGGTTGTCTTGCCGCATCCGCTGCTGCCAACCAGTACGGCTTGCTCGCCCGCGTGCAGGTGATAGGCGTCGATATCCAGAATCGACAGCCGCCGGCCGTCTGGCTCGAGATACGACTTCTTGACTCCCTGCAGGCTCAACGTCAGCACAGCCTGCTGGTCGGATGTCGGCGGGTGGTCAGGTGAATCTGTGGCTTGCATTGGGTCCCGTGACACGTGACGTTAAACTCCCGCAGTTGCGCCTGGGGCGGCCGTCCGCCGCGGCTATTTTCGCCGCATCGCTCGCTGGATGTCACGTTCGCTCTCCGATCGCTTGAGGGCTTCTCGTTTGTCGTGCAATTTCTTGCCGCGGCACAGGCCCAACAACACTTTGGCACGACCATCCTTGAAATACACTTTCAACGGTACCAGGGTCAGGCCTTTCTGGTGAGCCAGCCCTGCGAAACGATTGATTTCGCGGCGGTGCAACAACAGCTTTCGTGGGCGTTTTGGCTGGTGATTCATATCACTCGCCTCGGCGTATTCTGCGATATCCGAGCCCATCAGCCAGACTTCGCCCTCGCGGACGCGGCCAAATGCTTCGTCCAGCGAGATCCTGCCCCGACGCAAGCTCTTAACTTCACTTCCCACGAGCGCAATCCCGCATTCAAGCGTGTCCAGGACCAGGAACCTGTGCCGCGCCTTGCGGTTTTCTGTGATCAGCTTCTGGTTCGGATCCTGCTGACCTGACTTTTTTTTCTTGGATTCTTTTTTGGACATGCGTCCGGCTTGCCCTGCGCGCGACCATTGGGTCGCTGGCGGATCAAGAGATGTCCGGCGGAAGGCCGGGGACTGCGCTCGAGAGTGCAGAAAAACACCGAAGCTCTTGATTATAGTCGCTCCCTGCCCAACCCGGCGAGAGCCCTTGCATCGCGGGGATGCTCCGCAATCCACTGTCACACCTCGCGCGAACCGCTACAATTCAGTGCCCGCTCGGGGCCAACCGGTACCTGGATTAAGGCTCCTGACGTGGCGCGGTTGTGCCGATGTCCGAGACAAGGAACGAACCGCGACCGGACAGAATACAGATTGAAGACGACTCTCGACAAAACGAGTTCGACCTGGAAAACGTTCTCTGACCAATAGACCGCCTCCGCATGAACCCGTCCCACGACCCTTCCGCTTCCTCCTTGTTGCCGATCCTGAACGAACCAGTGGCCGGTCCGCATGTCCATTCGCGTCTGCCTCGGTGGCTGAAACGGCGTGTGCCCAAAGGAAATGCGGATCACCTTACGGCGCGATTGGTCGAGGAGTTGCGACTCAACACGGTCTGCGAGCACGCAAAATGTCCCAACCGTATGGAATGCTACTCGCAGAAGACGGCGACCTTCATGATTCTCGGGGAGATCTGTACGCGGTCCTGTGGCTTCTGCTCCGTGTCGCGCGGAGTTCCCGCGCCGCCGGCCGCGGATGAGCCGACGCGGGTGGCGGAGGCAACTGCGCGACTGGGCCTGCGTCATGTCGTGATCACGTCGGTCACCCGCGACGATCTGCCGGATGGCGGAGCGGACCATTTTGCCCGTTGTGTCCGCGCCGTGCGCCAGCGAACGGGCGCGACGATCGAGGTCTTGACGCCCGATTTTCGGGGGGCGATCGACGCGCTCGAGACGCTCCTGCACGCGGCACCCGAGGTCTTCAATCACAATACGGAAACCGTTCCCCGGCTCTATCGCCGCGTGCGTGGACCGCAATCCAATTACCGGACCACGCTGCAGTTGTTCCGCGACGTCAAACGGATCCGGCCGGAAACGAAGACGAAGAGCGGCTTGATGCTCGGACTCGGTGAGTCCCGTCAGGAATTGCTCGACGTTCTTGCCGATCTGCTGGACGCCGGTTGCGATTACCTGACGCTCGGCCAATACCTACAGCCCGACGTCCAACGCTACCTGCCTGTCCTGCGCTATCTGCCGCCCGAGGAATTCGATGAACTCGGCCAAGCAGCGCGGGCCATGGGTTTCGAACAGGTCGCCAGCGGACCCTTCGTGCGTAGTAGTTATCACGCGCGGGAAATGATTGCGCAGTGACAGAACCGGGTGAGCTGGGGCATCGCTGCGCTCTGCCACCAGCCACCCACTCCTGCATATCCGGCTGAGTCACGCATTCTGGCAACGGCCAGGGCGTAGAGCGCACACGGGCACCTCAGAGATTCAGCGCACCAGCAGGATGGTCCATAGATCCAAGTCGGAGAGTACCACTTGATGACCTTCAAGTGGCAGGAGCCGAGAGGGTTGACTGGGTGAAACGATTTTGCACTCCCGCGCATCGGGAACACCTAAGGCTGCAAGTTTCAGAGTGACTTGCACATCGCGCAGCGTTCGAATCTCGTCCTGATCGGAATCGTAATCGAAGTTCAGCAGATGCACGACGGCGGATCCGGGGCGCGTCCGCGGAAGGACGCGGACCGGTTGCGATGTTCGAACGCGGACCGCGGGCTCGACCTGGTTGCGGACGACGTCGATGTTCTGCAGGATCGAACGGGTTGTGCACAGTTCTTCGACCCTCCGCTGATCGTCCGGCAGAAAGCCGTTTCGCTCCGGGATCCAGCAGGGCGTTGGTGAGTTCGCCAGTGCCGCGGGCAGCGGATGATCGACAATCTCGTCACCGGCCAATGCGATGCGATAGGCGAAGTTTTCTGCCGCGAGTTGCTCGAATAAGCGAAACCAGCGATTTGGGTCGGCGACAAAGGAGCGATGGGGTAGCACGACGGTCAGATCGGCATGTGCCTCGTAGCCGTCGAACAGGTCGGCATTTTCGCGCACAAAACGATACAGCGGCGCATAGCGTTCCGCCGGCCCCTGATACCAGTGGGTGCCTTTCTGTGGCGTGTAACACCACTGCCGATGAGGCGCCATCAGACGATGGCCGGCGGCGTAGGAGAGGGCGATCCATCCGCGAACAAGTCCGTCCAATTCGTGTTCCTTGACAAACGCCCAGTCGCCGCCGCTGGCCGTGGAGGCATAAGGCCTGCCCACGGCATCTGCCAAGCGATACGCCATCAGCGGTGCGTCGGAAAGCCGGCGAGCGGGTGCGTGATGGTCTGTTTCGGCGCTGAATAGGTCGAGCGAGCGATAGTCGCCCAGATGACGCGGCCACAGAAGTCCCGCGTTGGCCGCCACCGGTACGGAGTGTCCCGCCGTTTCCGCGGCGAGTTCCCGCAACTCTTGCATGAAGTCGGCCGCCGACCGGCACTGAAAAACGGTCCACTCGTGCCAGAACGGATGTTGTGGCGGTTTCCGTTCCGCCGAAACATCCGCCGCTTGCCACTGAAGAACGACTTGCCGATAGTCGAATTCCTCAGGATCAGAAACCGCAAGCTCTTCCAGCCGCTGCTTCGGCAAAGTGGCCAGGTATTCACGGAAGCCCGACAGGCACCGATCGCAAAAGCAGCTACCCAGCCAGAGCCCCCCGGCGGTTCCCAGGTGATCGTCAATGTGCAAACCGTCGGCGCCGGCCTGAATCGTTTCGATGACTCGTTCTCGGATGTACGTGCGGAACTGCGGCTGATTTGTACAACACCACCAGTAGGGAATCTCCTTGTGGCGGTGATCCGTCAGCCAGGGCACTGCGAGGGGTTGTCCCTGTACATCGCGACAGAGTCCGTTTTCGTACGAATCGGGAAACCGTTCGTAGTAGCGAGAGAACTCGGTGACCATGCCCACGCTACCCAGGAATTTCAGTCCCTCTGCCTCCGTCCGGGATGCGCGAGTCGGTCTGCCTCCCCATGCCACAACCGTGGCGCCGTATTCGGCGTACGTCGCGCGATCACTTTGGTACATGAACACCACGTCCGATTGACGCAAAATGGGTTGTTGTACCGGGCTCGCGGCAAGGAGGACCGTAGTGATTCCAACGGAAAGGATGGCATTCATGGAAGCGGTTCTGCAATCAGGGAAGAGGAACGAACCAGACCGGGGTCTATCATCTCCTGCTTCGAGCCCCATGTCAGCCCCGGGGTGGGCTAACCCGTTGTTGCGACCAAGTCGGTCCCAGCCGTCAATTGAAGAGGAACCACGGACTTGACGGAGCAAACGGAGGCCCACGGAGAAATCGGTCCCCATCCGTTTGCTCCGTCAAATCCGTGGTTCCTCTTCTCTTCCTCGGTCGACTCTAACGGTTATTTCGACTGCTCCTCCGTTGGTGGAAAACGCCGGATCTGCTTTGGCGCGCCAGTTGCCGTAAGGGGTGAACGTTCCGGCCGGAGACCATCGTGGGGCCGTCAGGAAGATACGGAAATCAAAGGAGCAGCAGGAGCGAGCGGCGAACATCCACGGTGGATGATCGGTTGTAAATCTTGCCAGCTGCGAGGTGATCTTTACAGGACGCACGATGCGAGGGGATTCGCCACAACATGACTGTGGCGAATTCCCAAGGCCGACTCGAGTTTTCTCAGGAAGGGAAAGAAAGCGATGGAAGGACCTCTATTGATTGCAGCAGGGACCGTGCTGCTGAGTGCGTTGGGAATCGTCGAATCGATCTGGCACCGACGGATGCTGCGTTCGATTCCCATCCGGATTCATGTCAACGGGACGCGGGGCAAGTCGGGTGTAACACGTCTGATCGCGGCCGGATTGCGAGCCGGTGGGCTGCGGACTTGTGCGAAGACCACCGGAACCTTGCCGCGGATGATCTTCCCCGACGGTCGCGAATATCCCGTGTTTCGACCATCTCGAGCGAACGTCATCGAACAGCTGCGCGTTGTCCGTGCCGCGG
>CAZFWV010000194.1:0-12910 GCA_964522605.1 uncultured Pirellulaceae bacterium | reverse complement strand
CAGGTTGCCGGCTTGCCCTACCTGAATGCCCGCATCAAACGGGGCGAACTGGCTCGTTACGGCATCAATGCGCGGCAAGTTCTTGACGTGGTCGCCGCCATCGGTGGTGTCGAAGTAACCGAGGTCTATGAGGGACAGCGCCGCTTTCCGTTGCGGGTGCGTCTGGCGCCCGAATGGCGAGCAGACCTTGAGCGGATTCGGCAGATCCAGGTCGCCGATCCGCGAGGAAGATACATCCCGCTGGAGCAACTCGTCGAACTGGCCGTCGAAGACGGACCCGCGCAGATCAGCCGCGATTCTGTCCGAAGGCGGACGCTGATCCAATGCAACGTGCGTGGACGCGATCTGGCCGGATTCGTGGCCGAAGCGCGCAGAGCGGTGGAGGACCGGATCCAGTTGCCTTCGGGATACAGCCTGACCTGGGGTGGCCAGTTTAAGAACCTTCAGGACGCAACTCGACGACTCGCCATCGCGGTGCCGGTCGCGCTGCTGCTGATCCTTGCCCTCCTGTTCGTGACCTTCCAATCCGTGCGTCTCACGGTACTGATCTTCTTGAATGTGCCGATTGCTGCTACAGGAGGAATCTTGGCCCTCTGGTTTGCCGGCCTTCCGTTTTCCATCTCCGCCGGCGTCGGCTTCATCGCCCTGTTCGGCATTGCCGTTCTCAACGGCGTCGTACTGGTGAACTTCATTGTCGAACTCCGCCGTCAGGGGATACCACTGAACGAAGCCGTCTTCGAGGGCGCCTTGACGCGGTTGCGGCCGGTGCTGATGACCGCCTTGACGACGGGGCTGGGGCTGTTGCCGCGGGCCATTTCGACGAGTACGGGAGCCGAAGTCCAGCAACCAGTGGCAACCGTCGTGATCGGAGGATTAGCCAGCTCGACCGTCTTGACTCTTTTTGTGCTGCCGGCGATCTATCGGTTTTTCGAACCGGAGTCGTTCGCCCATCAGAAATCGGTAGACCCCGACAACGTGCAGCAGACCGACCAACCTGACTCGGTCCGAAAGGGCGGACGAGTCGCTGCCCCACACATGTTAGAACCGGTGCGGAAAGCCGGATAATAACTCCAATCCGCCGAGTGGAATCATTACGCTGCCGGGACGAACGCGGATGATCGCCAGGTGGCGACGGCCTTGGTGGCCGTTGAACTCCAAGACCATCGCGTGGCCGGTCGCCAACCTGGGATGAGATGCCACCGCAATTTTCGAAGCGTGTTGTCGGGATCGTTGTTCTTCAGTCAGTCGCCAGATCCTGTTTTTGGCCAATTGCAGATCCGTTCATTTAAAGAGCTGTTGGGCGAAGAGGTACAAGTTCTTGCTCCACTCCTGGCCATCGTGGCCATGCGAATCGACATGCCAGATAGCCGGGCGGGGTATAGACGTTCATGTTGCGGCGAGTGCCGACGGTCTTCGAATCGTACTGGATCATCTCCAGCTTGCCATGAGGAATGTTGTCGCGGACCGAATTGAAATCGCTGGGCGGATCGTCGAACGCCGGTTTGTCATCCGGACCGAGCGTGATCGGGCCGCCAAAACCGCCGCGGCCACCGCGACCTGGTCGGGGCGGAGCGGGCCGTTCCTGCTCGTCCGGAGCAGCGACTTGTGCATTGGCCGCGGGCGGGACAACTCCCGCATCAGCCGTCGCAGCCGGCGCACCGGTTGTGCCAGGTTCCTGTGCGGTGGACGCGGGGGAATGCTACTGGAACAGGAGCGGCGCAAATTCCCGGAGGCTTCTGCGCCACGACTGCCACTCGTGGGCCGTATCGGGTGAGACGTAAAAGTGGCTGTTGATGCCCGCCTCTTTGAGTGCCTCCGTAGTCTCCTTGGGGTCACCACCTCTGCGCCGGCCGCCAACACCGGCTCCTCCGCCAAGCTCCTTGCTGCCGTAGCTCACGAACACAAGCTGGACCTTGTCTTTAAAACCCGGTGCGTTGCTGACATCTTCCGGCGAGATCGATCCGCCGCTGAAGAGGCCAATGTGAGAGAACTTGTCGAGATTCCTCAGTGTGATCATCTTGGTTTCCATACCACCCATCGAAAGGCCGGCCATCGCTCGATTCGCCACGTCGGAAAGCGTGCGGAAGTTGGCATCGATGTAAGGAATCAGCTCGTCCACCAGAACCGTCTCGAAGTGACTGATGTCGAAGTTTCTCAGGCCGCCGAACTGAATCTCATTCGTCATTCCGTAAGTCATCACAATGATGAAAGGCTTGATTCTTCCCTCGGCAATCAGGTTGTCCATGATCAAATTGGCGTGACCTTGGGCGCCCCAGCCATATTCGTTTTCACCCCAACCGTGTTGCAGATATAAGACCGGATAGCGAGCTTCCAGATTTACGTCGTAATCAGGCGGAGTGTAGACAAATGCGCGACGAGTCGTATCGGTGCTCTTCGAGAAGAACAGGACTTCGCGCAGTTGACCGTGAGGAACTTCCTTGACGGCGTAAAAGTCCTGGTCTTTCGCGGGAACCTCAACGCCACTGCCCCAGCGCATCGCACCGAAGAAGTACTTGCTGTTGGGGTCCGGAACTTCGGCTCCGTCGATATTGATCGTGTAATAGTGGAAGCCTTCGTCCAGTGGCCGCGTGTAGCCGACCCAGGCGCCGTCCTCACCCTTTGTGAACGGGCTGCTGTCGCGGAAACTGACGGTAACGTTTTGGGCGTTGGGCGCCACAACACGAAAACGGACGCGACCTTCCGAGTTGACCTGCGGGTACTCTTTGCCCGGCTGGTTCGTTGATGCGGGCTTCCAGTCGCCCACGGGCTCCTCGGTCTGGGCCATGCAAAGCTGTCCAGAAAGAATGCAAGCAAGCACGCAGAACACACGTCTTGTCTTCATGGGATGCCTCGAAAATAAAAGGACTCAGATTATCTTTGTGCTACGGAACAAATGGTCGGAGGCGCCAACGGCTGCGTTCCAAGTTGTTCGCCTGCTGCTCAGTACGGTCGTGCCCCATTTCAGGGAATCCTGTCGAGTCTTATCCAATCGGCCGACCTCGCGTCCGGCAGGCAACTTCCGTCCCACGGAGAAGCCTTTATTCCTCGCGACCTTCCAGCGTCAAGAGCCCAAGCCGATAGGGCAAACGGCTGTAATCTCCGCCACTTTGCGGATCGCGACCCTGGTAAAGGAACTGCAGCTTCTCGGGGTCGATCGTCGGAGTTTGATCATAATTGTCGCGAAGCAACTCCCCATGGCTGATGTCTCTCGTCCAAGGTTCTACGTCGTCCGCGAAAACGACGTTATTGATCCCCGCGAAAGGTGTCTCCCATGAGTCGGCGCCGGGCAACGGTGTCCACGGGCCGTTAAGATCGTCGGACAGCCAGGCACGATAGTACCGTGCCGGACTCAGGGCCTCAATTATCGTGAGATACGTATCGGTACCCTTGATCTTGTAGGTCATGCTCCCTTCGAAGAGGTTTTCCCGGCGATCCTGGATGGCGACCTCAGGATCGCTGAAGCCCTTGGGAAAATCCTCGATCTTGGTCCGGCAGCGATAGAAACGGCCGTTGTCACCAGTAAAAAACAGGTAGGCGTGCGTGTCATCGCAGATGATGTGGTAATCGATCGGAAGCCTCGGGGTGCTCGCAGGCATTCTGTCAAAGAAGTTCTGCGGCGCCGTCCAGGTCTCCGGCTTCGAGATGTCGTCGGTCGTGCAGTACTGGGGCTGCTGCGACTGGAAGACCAGATACCATTTCTTGTGAGGAGTGAAGTAGAAAAGGTGCGGCGCGCAATGATAGCCTTTCAAGCTTGGATTGACATCGATGTAGGTCAGCTTGGCATTGGGAGCATCGGACCAATCCTCGAAGTTCAGATAGACCATGCTCCAGGTTCTGGCGGACGTCGAATAGGCTGTGGCGTAGATATGCCACAAGCCATTGAAATGGACAATGGTCGGGTCCTTGACGGACACGATTGTATGCGATTCGTCGGAGACCGGTTTGACCAGCACACCGGAGGATGTCCACTTCAGCGGTGTGAGAATGGGAGACGTGGTCGTATCCGCACCCGCCGTATCCGTCTCACCAAGTTGGCCATGGGCACACGGCACTGCTACGGTCATGAGAAGGAGAGTACTAAAGATTGGGACTAACCGTGACCATGAGAAGGCGAGTTTGTTCATTGCCGCTTTCCTTTCGTGGATCCTGTCTCACTTCAAGTTGATCGTTACCGTACTTGCGGGCTGGTCGCCTCAATTAGCAGAAAGGATGATTGGCCCCGTTCGTCCTTGTTTGGCTCGAACAAGCGAGAACCGGTGTGTCGCTCATGGTTGATCATTCAGCCTGAGAAGGCACTCGCGCGGCGATGCCTCTGCTGCGTACGGCCATTTCAGTCCGCTCAATTTAGCACGACATGTTGTTGCTGACCAAACAACAATTGCGCAAAATGATACCACAAATGCGCAAAGTGGCAGGGCCGCAACCGAATGGAGTGCTACCGCACGCGGCTAAGGTTCGCTTCCGTTGGTCGCTCGATTTCTTGTCGAGTGAACAACCTTTTCACCGTTAATAGTGCAATGGAGGATTCCTTGCTCCTGTACGCAATGGAAGCACGATGCAGTGCGAGATGATGTCGGCCCGGTCTCTTGCTAATTTTTTTTGAGGCGGGCGGCGAAACTTTTCCTTGGCGGCGGGGTTGTCTCGCTGGGGTCTGCACTTAAGTGAGGCAGAAATATATGCTACTGCAAAGGACCGTCGACGTGATCCAAAACTTCCTTACCGGCTTCTGTGTGGCCTCGGCATCCGTATCCCTGCTGACTTCTGTCGTATGCGGCCAGCAGAACAACTGGAAAGAGCAAGCGAATCAACGGATATGCCTTCTTCGCCAACGTGATGTCCAAATCCGCATGATGGATGACCAGGGCGAGCCCCTTTCTGGAGTCGCTGTCGAAATAAGACAAACGTCGAAAGCATTTCCATTTGGTGCCGCGTTGAGTCCTACGGTCTTGAGGGATCCCAGGTATCAGGAGTTCTTCCTGGCGCACTTTAACTGGGCGGTCTTCGAGAACGACATGAAATGGTACAGCAACGAAGCACGCCGTGGGCAGGAAGATTATTCTCGTGCCGACGCGATGCTGGCATGGTGCAACAAACATGACATTCCCCTGCGAGGTCATTGCATCTTCTGGGAACCGGAAAAATGGCAACCGCGGTGGCTCCGGGGACTCAACGGTGAAGAATTGCGCAGTGCGGTGGAACAACGGATCGAGAGTATCACCGCTCACTATCGCGGCAGCGTCGTCCATTGGGACGTCAACAACGAAATGCTGCACGGATCGTTCTTCAAAGACCGGCTCGGCGAAGGCATTCACGCATGGATGTTCAAGCGGGCCCACGAAATCGATCCAAAGGCCAGGCTGTTTGTCAACGAATTCAACATCCTCTCGGTCGATAAGGACTTCAAAGAGACGCAGGTCGACGAATACGTAACGCAGATCCGGCAACTCATTGAGGACGGTGCGCCGATCCACGGTGTAGGCATCCAAGGGCATATCTGGTCGAAGACCGTCGTGGACCATCCCGAAATATTGCAGATGAACCTCGACAAGGTCGCGGAACTCGGCTTGCCAATCTGGATATCGGAGTTTGACTCGGCCTTTGAGGAGGGACCCGTTAACGCGGAGTGTCTGGAAGCGGTGTACCGCACGGCCTACAGTCATCCCGCCGTGGAAGGCATCGTCGCGTGGGTCTTCTGGGCAGGGAATTCCTGGAGAGGCCCTAACGCTGGGCTGGCCCGTCGCGATTGGAGCCTCAATGCCGCCGGGCAGCGGTATGAGGCATTAATGAAGGAATGGTCTACCAACGCGTCAGGAATCACCGACGCCGATGGCGTTTTTGCGTTCCGGGGCTTTCACGGCGATTACGTTCTGACGTTGCTCGATCGTCCGCAACAAGAGGTGCGAATGGAATTTCGACTCGCGCCCGGAAAAGAGGCTCTTGTTGTTCCTGTTACGGCGAGTAGAACCAACTGAGTGGCGCAGCAAATTGGAAATTTTCGTCCCACATTCTCACGGCGAGTACAGGCAATGATTCCCGAACGCCTAAATCACACTCCGCTTCTACTTGGCAGCTTTGTCATTTCTGTTCTTGTCGCCGTGGTAGCGAGGGCCCAGGAGCCCAATTCGCGACCCGCCGGTGAAGTTTTCGCAGCAGACCCACAGGGTCCAATCATTAAGGATGCCTGCAAGGACAACTTTTTCATCGGGATGGCGGGAGATCTTCCGGGTCGGTACTCGGACGAGGAACTGAAACTGGTCAAAGAACATTTCAACTTTGTGACACCCGAGAACTGCATGAAGCCGGGCCCGATTCACCCGAGCGAGGATACGTGGAGATTCGAAAGGCCGGATGCTCTGGTCGCGTGGTGCGTGGACAACAAGATCGCCATCCACGGTCACACGCTTGTGTGGCATGCCCAGACGAATGATTGGTTCTTCCGCGATGGCGACAAGGCGACAGTCACGCAGCGAATGAAGGACCACATCCACACGCTAGTGGGCCGCTACAAAGGAAAGATCCAGAGCTGGGACGTCGTCAATGAAGCGATCAACGATCGTGGCGACGCCCAGACGGCTGAGACGGAAAACCTCCGCAACTCCTCGTGGTTGCAGGCCCTCGGACCGGAATTCTTGACGCTCGCGTTCCAATTCGCACACGAAGCCGATCCGGACGCCACGCTGTACTACAACGACTACGGCATTGAGGCCGGTCCAAAACATGAAAGCTCGATGGTGCTCCTCAAACGACTACTCAAGCAGGGCGCACCAATTCACGGTGTGGGAATCCAAGGCCACTGGAGTACCGGTCGAATTCCCTTTGACGAGCTGGACAAGGCGATCTCTGACTATGCCTCGCTCGGCCTGAAGGTCAGCATTACTGAACTGGACGTCACGATCCGCGGTGCCTCAGGGGGCCAGTTCGGCCGCAGGTTGGGAGGCGGGGGCTTTGGAGGTCGCAGATCGAGCGGTGCCCCCCCTTCGTCAGAGGATCTCAAGACACAGGCCGATGATTACGCGCGACTGTTTTCGATTCTCACCAAACAGAGCGAAGCCGTCGAACGTGTGACGTTCTGGGGCCTTAGCGACCGGCGTACATGGCGGTTTGGACAGCATCCGTTGATTTTCGATTCGAACAATCAGCGGAAGCCAGCCTATGGGGCCATCGTCGACGCCGTCTTGCATCCGAATGATGCCCAGGAAGCGCCCCGGTAACGCACTTTGCGCCGCAAGAGAGAAACTCGGCCTGCCTCGCCTTGGTGGTCATACCAGGCAGCCACCGGCAGGATTTCCGACTCAAGCTCCAGCGCCGTGGTCACGCCATCGAAGGCCTGCATCGGCGACTTCGTCACGGTTGAGAGTTGAAAGCTCGAATGCAGTAGAGCTTTGCCACGCCGCGCAAGAACAGAGAACCGTCCGCCACGGCCGGCGTAGCCCAGAACACGTCGTCGACGCTTCCGCCCCCAACCACTTCGAAGTTCGGGCCGGTCTTGATCAGGCAGGCAGTCCCATATTCGTCGAGCACGAGCAACTTGTCACCGATAATCAAGGGACTTGCGGCGACCATGCGCATGCGGGGCAACCGGTTCTCGTACACTCGCTCTCCCGTCTCTGCGTTGTAGCAGCGCAACACACTACGGTCGACGACATACACGTGCTGACCCGAGGAAACGGGTGAAGGCATGCCGGGCGCCGCACGATCTTGCTGCCACGCGCATTGCGCGAATTCCTCGCCTCGTGACTCGGGAGAAATATCCCCTCTGGCGCCGGCGCTGATCGCGTAGAGCGGTCCTTTGGAAAGTGGATCACTGCTGCCAAAATACAGCCGTTTCCGATCCGCACATGGCGAGCAAGCGGTCGCCGCTTTCACATTCCTAACTGTCCAGAACTGCTCACCTGAATCTGGATCGAAGCTCTCCACCTGACTCCCCGCCGACACAATCAGCTCGCTGCGCTCTTCCGTCTCCCAGATGATGGGAGTACTCCACGCCGTCTCGTTCTTCTCGCGCTGCTTCTGCCACAACAGATCGCCAGATTCGGCCTGGAAGCAACGAATCTCGGCACTGTCTTCCGTGAAGTTCTGCAGGTAGATCATGCCGCGGTGAATGGCCAGCGAACTACCGGTCCCAAACTTGTTGCTCGTCGGGTGCACGCCAACATCTCTCGTCCACACCAACTCCCCGTCCCGAGTGAAACTAGCCACCTTTCCGCATGCCCCAAAGTAGACATAAACACGATCGGCATCGGCTACGGGAGACTCCGTGGCGTAGGTATTGGAGGGATGGATCGCGTACTTCGCCTTCCCTGCGAAAACAGTCTTCCGCCACAACTGCTTGCCCGTTGCAGCATCGAGGCAGAAAACCTGCCACTCGATCGGCATGTCGGGCGGCTTGGCGAACAAGGTAATGCCCATACTCTGCGGCGACTTCACTCCCTCCGTAGAATTCTTGGGTCGCAATTCTTCCCCGGCCGCTGCGGAGGTGACGTAGATCCGTCCGCCACAAGCCACGGGCTGCGACCAGCCGAAGCCGGGGATCGATACTTGCCAGGCCATGTTTTCGTCGGAGGACCAGGACTCCGGTATGGGCTGTTCCCCAGTCACACCACATCCATTCGGGCCACGAAACTGGCAGAAATCGGCTGCCGCTGCGGGCACGATTGCCGCGAAGAAGACCAGCACGCAGCGCGTGCGATGCAGAACCATTGCTCTTCTCCCATTCAGTGGATCGGGGCAACCTACATGATCCGCGGCGACGGTCAAGCCTCAAAACGCTGCCGTCGGCGCCAGCGGTCTGGCTTCGGATCATCGCGAGGTCAGGGCAAGTCTAAAGAGCTACCGTGAGGAATTCAACACGACTTAACGTCGATTGATTCCACCTGATTCCGTGGACTTGCCGATTAGCGAACGGATTCAGTCGCCGCTCCCGGTTTCCAGCGAATAATCGCCGATTTCTCGGTCTCACACTCCACTGCAATCGCAATTAGACGGTCAAACGCCCCTCATCGGCGAGATCCGATTCGTAGCTGGGCCCTTGGAGTGGCACGTACGCTTCTCCGTTGAGCAGCGTGACGCATTCGACATATTTGGGAACAGAGGTCCGTTGAAGATTGAATGTCTCGGTCAGGGTATGCATCCAGTTCGGAAATCGATCGGTGAACTTCAGCTCCAGCACAACCCCGCCGACATCGGGCCGAGCCCACCGTTGGAGGTCGGCCACGCTCAAGCTGCCGCGGAAGCGTCCCGCCCGGAGATCACGATCGAAGGTAACTCGAACCGTGTTGCTGCTCGGGGGTTCATACCCTTCCCGCAGGTAGGAGGTATAGGCCGCCGGTTGGGCGTGGATCTTCCGACAGAGAAAGCAGAAGTTGTGAAGGGCGTGCCGATTCTTTTCGTCATCTTTCAAGAGGCAACGGTGATCGAGCCATTCGCCGGCCAGCAGACGCTGTACGGCCGAACGCTGCACGGCCGCCCGCTGCTTCATGATGACAACGTTCTCGCGGCGTTTGATTTCGAAGAACACAGGACTGTCATCATCCTCGCCATAGAACCGTAGTCGAAGTTTGAATCGGTTCTTCTCGCCGTGCAGCGTCGCCCGACATGTGAACAAGTCGGTGCTGTCCAGATAGAGACTATGAACGTGATACCCGGCACCTTCCCGTCCGACCGTGTACGCGTCGGGTTCCAGGTAGCTTCGGACGAAGCGTTGAATCTCCCTCGCCGCCTGTTCATCAACAATGTACTTGAATTCAAATCGCGACGACTGCAGCTTACTCGTGCTGCCCATTGTTGCGCCTCCGCCAGCCATGGTCGGCCCCACTGTGCGAGTGCAGTTCAAGAGTGCCGGGCTAGTCGCCAAAGTCAAACAGCTCACCGAACCAGCCTCGACGTCGTTTTCGTTGGTCAGCGTAATCGTCGTCGTAGTCCCGCCGGTCGTAGTATTTTCTCCGTGACTGGTAGTCATCGTCATCCTGGTCGGTTCCTGCCCGACGTGGAGCGACGGAACGCTCGATGATTTTGTCCAGTTCGCCACGATCCAGCCACACACCGCGACATTGCGGGCAATAGTCAATTTCGACGCCCGACCGCTCGGTCATCTGCAGGTCCATGTTGCACGCAGGGCATTTCATCGTTTTTCTCCTCCCGATTCCGAACCAGTCTTGCCATGATGACCGTCCAAGATTCGCTCCAGTTGCCTCGCCGCACGATCTGCAGCCCGAGAGACTGCATCCGTAATCTGCTGCTCGACCGAATCGACCAAGAAACTCCCCAGCCGCTTCATCCGCACGGATAGCCGGCAGAGCTGGCGCGAATCACCACTTGGGCCCCGCACATCTCCAATCCGAACCGTAACCGCCTCGATGCTGGGGCTGAACTGGCTGAGCGCAAGCTGGAGGCGGTCGCAAATCGCGTGACGCACCGTGTCGTTGAGGGTGTTGGAACGGCTCGAAACAAGGATTTTCATGAGTTGGGCTCCTGGACCGCAGACTCGGTTGCACTCTGTCGTTTTTGGTTTGTGTCCTGTCTGCGATCGTTGAAATCGACCCGCATTCCTTCATCCATGACGAACCGGCGGGTCAGGGAAACGGTACCCAAAGCGTCTGCCATCGAAATCGCACGCTGCTCCCTTACGTCAATCGTTCCTGGTCGCTCTGAGTCTCGAGGACATGAGAGGAGACGAGATCTTGGCAACTGCCTGCCACAGTCTCGCTGTCATTCGGATCGAGTTGACGGAACAAAAGCTCCCTGCGCAAGATTCGCGTATCAGGCGGCGCACACACACCCAGCTTGACGCGACCGCCGGAAACGGAAAGCACAGTCACGGTCACTCCCCGATCCGGCAGAACAATCTGCTCATCGATTTTTCGTGTTAGCACCAACATGGTCGGAACTCCTTTTTCCAATCCTTACTTACGGGCCTCTTGCATTACTCATGGGCCTCTTGCATCCCACTTCGTAGAATCTGCCCCTTCCGGGTCACCGGCACCTTGCTCCATCACGACCACCTCAGTTGTGACAGTGACCCATGGGCGTTTCGTCACCCCGGAACACTGTGCGGTCTAGGAAACGGATTCCTGCGACGACTCGGACAACCAACTCAACTCCCGCGGGCTCATGCCGTGCCAATTGATGCGCGCCTCGCGACGACGGTCCAACGTTCGCGCCACCGTTCGGCCGACCCGGTCCGCCGCCAGGGAGACCGCCGAGAGCAAATCGCGATCCACGTGCTGGACCGATACTTTCCCCGAAGGCCGCAGTCGCACGACGATACG
Organism: uncultured Pirellulaceae bacterium; assembly: GCA_964522605.1. Classification (GTDB taxonomy): domain Bacteria; phylum Planctomycetota; class Planctomycetia; order Pirellulales; family Pirellulaceae; genus CAVZLD01. The sequence continues at coordinate 1,643 of CAZFWV010000194.1, read as the reverse complement.
GCACTGCTTATCCAGTCCGCCCTTGGGACCGTTGACATCCTCCAGATGGACCACGACGTCACGGACCCGGTGGCCGAATCTTGACAGCCCAAAGGCGAGTCGCACTCGCACGTGTTCGCGAAGGGCTTCGGTCAACTCGACGTGTTTCGCACGGATTGTCAATTGCATGTTTTGACCTCATCGAAGAAGCAGTGATTTCCCCTCGACACCTTAGATTCTAATCCGCCCGAAAACACAGAGAAGACTGCATTTTTTGACTCGACACATCGAAAAAATCGAAGTATTGTGAACTCATGGAATGGCTCAACTACCACCACTTGTTCTACTTCTGGACCGTTGTGCGGGAGGGGAGTATTGCCGCAGCCAGTCGGCAACTGATGTTGACGCAATCCACGATCAGCATGCAGCTACGCTCGCTCGAGAAATCGCTTGGCGAGACGCTGCTCGTGCGGTCGGGACGGCGTCTGGTTCCCACCGAGGCAGGCCGACTCGCCTTCCGTTACGCCGACGAGATCTTTTCGATCGGGAAGGAACTTCACGACGCATTTCACAACCAGGCGGGGGAGCGACCCCTGAAGCTCGTCGTGGGCGTAACCGATGTGCTCTCCAAGCTGATTGCCTATCGGTTGTTGGAACCGATTTTCAAGATCCGGCAACCGATCCGCATTGTCTGTCGTGAGGGAAAGGTCGACGTCTTGCTGGCGGACCTGGCGGTGCACCAGCTGGATATCGTGTTGGCCGATGCGGCCTTCGACCCGACGATTCGGGTCCGCGCATATAACCATCTTCTCGGCGAGTGCGGGGTTTCGATCTTCGGCGTTCCAGTGTTAGCCCGGAAGTATCGACGCGGCTTTCCGTTATCCCTGGATGGGGCGCCGTTTTTGCTTCCCACCGACAACACGTCATTACGGCAATCCTTGGGACGATGGTTTGAAGCGGAGGGAATTCGCCCCTCGATACTCGGGGAATTTGAGGACAGCGCCCTGATCAAGGTCTTTGGCCAAGCGGGGCATGGCCTGTTCGCCGCACCAACGATCATCGAATCCGACGTGCAGCGTCAGCATCAGGTGCGACTCGTCGGTCGTATCGACGCAGCGAGGACACGGTTCTACGCGGTGTCTGTCGAAAGACGGGTGACACATCCTGCCGTGCGAGCGATCACAGATGCAGCGAAGGAAAAGCTCTTCGAACAATCGAAGTAGGGATGCGCGCGGTACCGCCGGCAGGACTTGGTTTGAGTGGCGACATCCGACGTTCGCAGATTCGCAGATGTCTTGGCAATTATGGTACCCGTTGCCGCGAGACTGGACGACCCCTCGCAAGAGCGCAAGGATTCCGGCCCCATCCAACCGTCTTTGTTCGATCCTCCCGCATGGGATGACGAAGTCGATGCGGCCTTCGGATCGCAGCCGGTGCTCGTGGACTTGCAGGGGGTTCGCCTGGAGCGGGCTCGCGACTTCGGTGACATCTGGTTGGCATGGGGCCTGTGGCGATTGCTCGGCTTGGATACGCTGCTTGCGCAAGAGATGCCACGCGGCCGCGCCGAAGTTCCCTGGCATCTTGTCGCGGCAATTCTGGCGATCGCGGCGGCCGTCAAACCGTCCGCCTGCGCTGCGTGACCGAGCCGGACCCCGAACAAAAAC